>NZ_JAMYRN010000009.1:0-305248 GCF_040321435.1 Mesorhizobium sp. M0410 | reverse complement strand
CAGCGACGGCAGCAGCATTGCCCGTGGCCTCGATCACCACATGATCATCGTGGGTGAGTTCCTTCCTGGCGAACTCCTCGAGCTTATTGCGCAGCATTTGAACGCGGCCGAGCTTGACGATCTTGCCATCAAGCAACGACATGACCTCGGCGGCTACGCGGTGTATGTCCATGCCGATAATACGCACGGTTCCCTCCATCGTTGGTCACGACAGGGAGCGAGCGGGCAACACGACAAATACGGATCCGCGCTCGCAGCGCATCCGGGCGAGTCGTAGGGGCGGCCAGATAATGTGCTCGAACTCGCAGTTCATCTGCATACGACGGCCTGCCCGCACTTGCGTGCTCCCGGTGCCCCGTGGCCCGGATGCGCCAAGCTTAACGAACCTGACGTACCGAACAAACGATGGCACCAAGAACATCATGCCGGATAATGGCTTCATCGAGAGCTTCAACGGCCGACTAAAGAATGACTCGTGCAAGCTAATTTCAGCTCAATCACACCAGACAACTTTGTGCTGCGAGATGCGACCACAGGATCTAACATTGAGCGGATCGTTCATGGAATACTATGCTTGGCAGGGTCATAGGCTGGCGGCTGGTATCCAACTTCCTTGCAACGACCGAAATGCTCAGCCCTTTGGCCAGCTCGGCTAACGCAGCCAGACCGCCATATCAGAAAGAGCACGCTTGCGAAATAGGCCAACTGAAGGAGCAACGAACAAGCCAGCGTCGTGACGACTACTGTGCGGATGGAATGAGAAGCGAAGTAGACAATCAGAGCGTTGCTGCAGAGGACCAGCCCCAGGACGCGACAAAAGATTTTTAAGGGCAACGCCGTTCTCCTGGTTTTGTCTCCTCAGATCATGCTGCGACCTGGTCGGCCGCAACATGGGTCTGGCAGTTCTTCGGGCAGACGCGGCTGCAGGCTCCGCAGCCAATGCAGCGGCCGGCATGGTCGACGACCATGATCATGCGATTGAGCTCGCCGTCGAAATCGTCGTCGCAGGCGCCGAGGATTTCACCCGCGTCATCGACGCCGTAAAGATGCATGACCTCGCGAGAGCAGACTTTGAAACAGCGGCCGCAGCCGATGCAGGTCGTGCCGTCTATGGCGGTGAGATATTCCGGCATCCATCCGGAGCCGTTGCGGGTGGTGAATGTGCTCCTCATCGTAACTTCTTCATTGCAGCGAGCTCTCTCTTGGCACCATCCAACTCGGCAAAAACGGCCGACGTTTCCTCGGCAACTTCCTCTATCTCCTTCCATTTTCCCGGGAGATCCTCTGCAAGGTCGCGCAATTTCATCTTGGCAACTGCCGCGCGCAGCTGAAGCTTTCGGACCTTCTTCCCCATCTCATCTAGCTTTGACATAGATCCTTCCTCGAAATCGGTTTCTTCACGCCCGTGCAACGTCGGGATAGGCTTCAATGGCTGCAGTCGCATCGTCGACCAGTTTCGTACCGGCCTCCGCGACTTCCTGAACGTCTCGAATCCGAACCGGTCGATTTCTCGACAGAGCGACCAACCGCCCGGCCGTGAAAAGCAATCGTCCGAAGCCCCCATGGGTTTCATCTCAATCGTTGGCGATGTCATCAGGCGGGAGCGCTCTCGATCCTAAGCCCGACGGCCGTGTAGAACATATCGAGCCTCCACAGCACGTCCGGATCGGGATCGCCGATGATGGGGATCGCACGGCGCTGTTTTCTGGTGACGATGAAGTCGGCCAGCGGCGTGGAGTCCGATTTGCCTTTCCCACGAGCCGTAGGAGTCTTGAACACGGATCAGCCGCACGAGGTCATCTGACAAAAGGCATGGCAAGGGCCGCCTCGTCCTCGTTGACAACCGGGTTGACCGCTGCATCAGACACTTCGCCTTCTCCTCATTTCAGTCCTCTTCCTCGAAGCACGCTGTCTGTTTTCTGGGACGCCTACTTCGGGCACGCTTGCGCAGCCGACGCCCGGCTCGGCGCGGCTGATTCCACGCGATTGATGTCCCTCTGGCAGACCTTGAACACGTCCTCGACTGCGAAGTCTTCGACGCGAATTCGCGTCGAACATCACTTCCGCCGCAATGCGGCCGGAGGCCATGAAGATTCGAGCCTCGATCCTGCTGCAAACGATCGACCAAGTGCTGCATGGACCCTCCTTGCTGCGGCCACGCCAGGGAAATGGACGAATTGGCCAGGAAGCCATTTCGACCCAATTACCCTTTTTTGTCTTTCCTCCTCGGCCGACCGCGTTTTGGCACCTTCGGGAAATTGTTTTGCGGAGCCGCACAGAGAGCGCCGCTACAAACCTTCCCACCCCTGTACTTGGCGAGGGCCTGCAGCAAATCCGGCAGAAGGTGGTCTTTCAGTTCGTCCGGGATAGGCTCCGGACCATCCAGCGACTGCGAGGCCAGTTCAACCAACTCGATCGCGCGATCGTTGTTGCCGTTCTCGTGGTAGTACCGGGCGACCGCCGGATAAGACCGGAACTTAGGGCTGTCGCGTTGCGGGGGATTCAGTGCCAGGATGTGTTCGGACAGCTCCTTGCCCATCGCGAAGCGCTCAGCAGGGGGAAGGCGCGAATGGTCATTGGCCGGATGGAAAAGTTGGTCTAGCGCCGAAACCATCCAGTCCTCGGAATTTTTATCGATCGCGTCGCGAACCAATTGGCGTATCACGGGCAAGCCGGTCCACATGTCTTGTATTTTGTGAAGCAACAGATGTGCATGAGCCAGGCGGAAATTGATGTCGTCCGGCATCAAGGCGATGCCCTCTTCGATCGCCCAGAGCGCCGTCTTCCAATCTTCTAACTTTACCGCCGCCCAGAATCTGTCATCGATCGGCTTCTTCAACGCTTGTTCGCGCGCCATGGATTCGCTTGTGGCGATCCGCTCCGTATTGGCGGCTTTCGCTTTATCGCTAGTGCGCCAGCTGCCGCTGAGCACTTTCGGCAAAATCTCATCGAGTTGCCCCGGATGACCAATAAAGGCGATGTGGCCGTCTCGGTCGACCACGAACGAAGTCGGAATCCCGGCGGAAAAGCTGGGTTTCATCCAAAGCTTGTTCATTTCGCCTGTGTAGTCGAACGCGATCCGATAGTTCAGATTCGAGCACTTTTCGGTCAACCACGCGTCCAACTTGGTGCGAGCCTCAACGGCCGTTGGAGCGTCTTCATTAGCCGCGACTGCGACGACCTCAAGTCCGCTGTCCCTGTATTTCTCCTGCAGCCGCATCAAATGGAGCATCTCCCCCACACATGGTCGGCACCAAGTTGCCCAAAATTCGACGATATAGACTTTGCCGGGCTGGAAGTTCGCAAGGGGCTCGCCACGCAGCCAGTCCTCTACTTTGATCGAAGGAGCCGGTGACCCCATCTGCAATACCATGTTGCTCTCCAAAGCTGTTGCCAAAGCTTGGGTGACCTTATGCGCGAGCTTGTTCCCCCTTTGAGACGGGGCACGAGGGTTCAAGGAAGGGGGAGCATCGCTCGTCTTGCGCATCTGCGTGCAGTCAGCCTTCACTCAGTGTTGCTGAATCTCAATTCGCAAAGGCCGTGCCAACGCGCTCAGCGCGCAGTAAACGCTTGATTACACTTTAAAAAACCTCCGGGTGCCCAAGATAGCCGGTTGTATTGGACGCGACATGTTTTCTGCCACTGTCAGATCTTGAACACGCATCACGCGCTTCGCGTCGCCAGAGAAGCGTGGCCACGGACGACTCGACATATATTCGGGCTGAGGGACGAGCAGATGGACATCATGACTGCGTTGGCTACCGCCAGCCTCGTCATCATCGTCTGCCTCAAGCTTGCTTGAGCTTCTTGCCGTTTCGGTCGCTCAGGTGGTAGCGGAATGCCATTGCGATTTCAGGGGCCGTTCCATCCGAGCATCGCCTCTGCCCTACCTCTGCCGCTTTGCGATTGAATTCCTGGCTGGCGGCGCAGGAGTTCTTCACGACGAAGCCGGTCATGTCCGCTGCGGGTCGCGAGTACCGTCATCGCCAGATTGACGATGATGATCGTGGCGAAGAGGGCCAGGATCAATGCCGGCATGTGCCGGCCCGGTGAACTCTCCCGGATTCCTGCTTTTGTCGTTCTGTGTCTCTGTGCACAGTCCCTACAGGGACCACCTGGTGCGAACGTGAGCGTTGTCGGAATTGACCGGCCAAAGACCACTCGGTCGCCACGCGGGTTGGGCCGGACCGACTGAAAACGCTGAAGATGCGGCCGCCCCCGCCGCTGACCCGGCTACCATCCCAGGCGATGACAACGTGATTGATGCCATCGTTCGCGCCGAGGCGGCAAGAGCCCGACCGTCCGACTCGAAGGTCGGTGCCTTGGCCGCTGCACGGTCGTTGCGGTGTTCAGCTCCCGGCCAGTGGTGAGGGAAATCGTGATAACGCCAATACGATGCCGGCTACGGGTCCGAACTCGGCCTGCCGCGCTGAAACGACGCTCTTTCTCGACCTGACGTCGACCCGAGTATCGGTGTTTTGAGCGCATTGAGGACGCCTGGGCACTCTGCCCGGCCGTTGGTCTGCGCGTTACGTATTGTCTCGGCGAGCAGACCCCGAGCGCGCGTTAGAGGCGTCCGGGGAATGTTCTTCGCGACGGCGCTTGCAAGTTGCTCGAGGAGCTTCGCGAAACCTGCGCGTTGCGGCGACCTTTCTCCGACTTGGCATCAGGATAGGTGACCCGGGGGAGTAGAGCTTCGAACAGCATCGGTGCTGCTTCAAAACCCGTCAGCGCGCCAAAAACAGCGGCAATGGCGGCTTCCCCACTATCCATCTCGTTACGCCACCGAAGAGCCGCTCGCGCAGCCGTCGGCTGCCATAAGCGCCCATGACTATCATGTCGGCAGACGTGTCGATTGCGTGCTGCGCGAGCACCGTGGCCACTGGTTTGCCGGCGCTCGCCAGCCGGTCAACCGACACCCAAGCACCGTGCCGAGTGAGATAGGCAGCGATGTCGGCTCCCGGCTCGGTACCGTTTCCGGTGCCGGTCGCCTCCGGATCGACTAATGCGACGCGAACTTCCTCAGCACCGGCTAGCAGATCCAGCGCTTCCCGAACCGAACGGGACGCCTCGACTCGCGAATCCCAGCCGACCAGCACGCGCCGTGGCGACAGAGTCGCCTCAGCGCCCTCCGGCACGACAAGCACCGGCCTTCCCGTATCGAACAGGCTGCCGTTGATAACAAGGGGTCCGAGATTAATGTCGTTGAGAAGTGCGGGGCCGACGATTGTCAGGTCGGTGCAGAGCGCCCGCTGTCGCACCGCGTCACCGACGCTGGCCTGATCGCAGTTGGCAATATCGACATCATAGCACCGCCACGTGGCTCTCAGCAGTTTGTGAATTTCCCTGCATGTTTTTTCCAGACTGGCTATGTCCTGTGAAAATCTCTCGATTTGCCTATACCCTTTTTCCAGTCTGGCAATGGCCTGTGCGCGTTGCGTAGGCCACGCGGGGATGCCATCGCCTAGCAGCGTAGGCGACATAACGAGCGGCGGAGGCGACATAATCAGTACGGAAAGGTACGCGCCGACCTCGGCACACAAGCCGGCAGCTGTTCTGATGTCCTGATCGGAGTGGTCGGCTCCCGTCACACTGAGTACGCTTTTGAAGGCCATCTGACTGCTTCTTTCTAAGTATGTCGTACCTGTAGGCGCGTTTCGAAGCCGCAAGACTTGCCCTCAGCACGACGGAGATGGGGGTGGCACTACATCCGTTCGCTATTTAGTCGTCCGGCTTCTCGAGCGAGTAGCCAGCAGACCTGACGGTACGAATGACGCTGCCGGGCGAGGCCGTCTTCAGCGCCTTTCTGATCCGGCTGACATGGACGTCGACGGTCCGTGCACCGATGTGGATATTGTCCGGCCAGGCCGCGTCGATCAGCTCGTCTCGGCTGAAAACCTTGCCGGGATTCTCAAGCAAATGCCGCAGCAGGTTGAATTCGATCGGTCCGAGATGGATGTCGTGGCCATTGCCGCGAACTCGGTGGGCATCGAGCTTCATCTCAAGGCTGCCGCAGCAGAGCCAGCTGCCGTTTTCGATCCCGTTTGAACCCGGCTTCGGCAGCGCCAGCTTCGTCCGTAGACAGTCGAGCAGCTTGGCCGGCGCGAAGGGCCGCACAAAGCTCTCGTCAATACCTGCCTTCAAGAGATCGAGGTGCTGGTTCTCGGCCCCGGGCGCGATCAGCGCAATTACGGGCAGGCCGCCGGTCCGGGGCTCCCCCTTGAACCGGGCGCAGATTGTGGAGCCTGTCGCGCTTGCTGGCCCGCAGTCCAGCACTACCGCCTGGAGCTCCCGTTCATCGGCCAATGCAAGTGCTTCCTTCACGCCGTCTGCCGGCTCACTCGTGAAGCCGTCCACTCCCAGAATGTGGCTGAGGAACAGATACAACTCCGCATCTTGCGAACAGATCAGGACCAATGGCTTCATCAGCGCTACCCCAAGAACCAACTCGGCATCGCCCCCCTTGGCTGAGTGGGTTGAGCATGGCCTGTCCTCAAGGCTTGGCATGATCCCCCGGCTCGAAGAGCGGTTCCATCATGCCCGCGCCACCTCGGGATAGGCTTCAATGGCTGCGATGCCATCGCCGACCAGTTTCGTGCCGGCCGCGGCGAGTTTCCAGAACGTCTCGAAGCCGAACCGGTGGACGTCGCGCAGGGTCTTCGACAGAACGACCAACCGCCCGGCCGTGAGAAGCACGCGCCCAAAGCCCTCATGGCTTATCTCCATCATCGGCGATGCCATCAGGCCGGAACGCTCCTCGATCGCAAGCCCGACGGCGGTGTAAAACATCTCGAGCCTCCACAGCACGTCCGGATCGGGATCGCCGATGATCGGGATCGCACGGCGCTGTTCCCTGGTGATGATGAAGTCGCCCAGCAGCTCGGCGTCCGATTTCCCTTCCCAAGACCCGTTGGAATCATGAGCCCGGACCAGCCGCACGAGACATTTGACGAACGGGGTGGCAAGGGCCGCCTCGTCCTCGGCGACAGCAGAGCTAACCACGGCGTCAGACATTTCGCCCACTCCTCATTTCAGTCCTCGTCCTCGAAGGACGGTTTCTGTTCGGCGACACCTGCCTGCGCTAGCACTTTGCGCAGCCAAGGGGGAGGACACGTCCTGAGCATCATCTGCGTGCGCAACAGCACCTCTTGGATGGTTTGGGGCTGCGGCACTTTGATCGGATGAATTTTTGCCGAAACAACCTTGGCTGCCGAAGGTCCGCCGATCGCCAGACAAAACAGGAGATGACAGCCCTTCAGCGCCTCCACCTTCGGGGTGATGCGGTCATCGCCCTCAGTTCGGTGCTCCCCGCTCTCATCGGAAACGTCATCGAAGGCCACGGCCTCGACGAGATTCCACTCCTCGCGCGTCACGTCGTAAACAGCAAAGCGCCTGGCCGAACCGAAATGGGCGTTGAGGTTCTTCATGTCCTGCGTGGCGATCGCCACGCGCAATGCGCCGGCTTGGCGTTCCGGCGTCGGTGCGTGAACCTCGTCAGTGACGAGCGAGAGGCGACGAACGGAGCTCATCTGGCATTTCTCGCTTACGGAGTGGATCGAGCGCCTCAGGTGTCGGCGCGTGCCGGTTGGCTTCAAAAATGTTGGCAACCTCGAAGATCAGGTCGCGGGTCCCTTGGTAGAGGATTGTGAGCTTGTGCTGGCTGCCGAGCCGGTCGAAGATCGGGAAGCCGACCCGCATGAGCGGAATGCCGAGGCGCTGCGCCGCCTGGCGGCCGTGGGAATGGGTGACGAGAAGATCAGCGCCGGCGCCAAGAGCTTCCAAATCGCCGAGATCGCCGATTTGAACCCACTGCGCCGATACTTCCTCCAAAATTTTCGACATGTCGGTCGTGGTGACCGCCGCCGCGATTTCGGAGCCCATTCCGATGAAGAAGCTCGCGAGTTGGTAGAGTTGGTCTGGTTCAGCAGCGATCGCAATTTTCTTGCCTCCAAAGTGGAAATGTCCGTCGAGCAACGCGTCCTGCAACTGCGCCCGGCGACGGCGCACCCCAGCCGGGGCCGCCGCGCCCGAAACCGCCGACAACAGCGAGACGAACCGGTCGGCGTCCTTCAATCCAGCCAGCGACCGGAACAGCACGTAAGGCACGCCGGTCAGCCTCTGCAGCACCTCGGCCGGGCGGCGCATATGCTCACCGATGACGATGCATTGCTCGGCCGTGCCAAGCTCGCGGATATCCTCGACGCTGGTGCCGCCATAGGTGGTGGTGACCCAGCGGTTGGGCACCGTACCGTCGAGCGAGCCGGAGACGTCCGGCAGAATCACCGGCTTGAGTCCAAAGCTTTCAACCATCTCACGCAAATGCTCGATATCAGCCACAGTGAGGTTCCAGCCAGGCAGGATCACGATCTTCTTCGACTGCCGCGCCTGCTCGCCGGGCCGCGTAATCCTTTCGATCATCGCTGTGACAGCCTTGGCCCAGCCCTCTTCGATCGCGCCATCGAAATCCGGTGTGTTGGCCAGCACGACCTCCGTACCTGCGAGTTCTTCCGTGCGCTTCAGCCTGATATTGGCGATATCTCCTGCGCAGTCTTCGCCCCGGGTTTCCACCAGCGCCGTCGTGCAGACCCCGATCAGCGTTGGCTTTGTGCGGGCCTTGAGGTTGAGGATCGCCTCTTCCAGATGGTCTGCCCCGCCAAGGATCGTCGCCACCTCGTCCATCGCCGTGGTCTGCAAGGGGATGGCTTCCTTGAAATGCCGCACGAAGAGCACGAGCGCGAAGCTGGTGCACCCCTGGCTGCCGTGGAACAACGGCATCGCGCCGTCGACCCCAAGGAAGGCGAAGGCGGCACCCAACGGCTGCGATGACTTCAGCGGATTGACCGCCGCCGCTTTGGTCTGGGGAACGATGCGGACCATCGCTTCCTCAACACTCGCCGAGATCGTCGGCCGTCGTGCCGGCGAATTCCTGGACAGCATGCAAGCTCGCGGTCTCGCTTTTCATGCGCGGCAGTTCCTCCCTCACCGCAGGCTGGCAATCCCATGGTGCCGGCTCCCGCACCTGGCACCAGATCGGGTTATGAATGGCGAGGTCGATCTGGCGTACGAGTTCCACCATGCCGTCATAGCCGGCGTAAGGGTGTTGGCGCTCCTGGTTGATATCGAGCCAGGGTGTCTTGGCCTTCAGCGCGATGAATTGCGTACGCCCGCCCGACAGCATGATATCGGCCTTGTGTTCCGAGAGCATGGCGTAAAGCTCGCGCGCTGCCATCTGCTCGAATATGTGGTTGTCGTCCTTGAGAATCTGCTTGATGCGCTCCTTGTCTTCGACGGTCGACTTCTTGACAGAGGTGCCGACGATCTCGATGCCGATCTCCATCAGCGCATGGACGACCGACCAGGACTTCACACCGCCAGTGTTGAGCAGCACGCGCTTGCCTTCGAGCCTCGGCCGGTAGGCCGCGAGCTTCTTCCAAGCGATCGCCTCCTCCTCTGCAATCAATGCCTCGGTGCGGCCGAGGATCTCCGGATCGGCACCCTTCTTCACGAGCAGCTGAGAAATCTGTCGGAGCGCTTCCGAGGTGTCGGTGATGCCGTAGAAGGAGCCCTCGAAAAACGGGATGTCCCAGCGCTGCTCCATCTTGCGGGCGAGATTGATGAGCGCGGTCGAGCACACCATCATAGCCGCCCGGGCGCGGTGCGCGCAGGCAATGTCGAAGTAACGCGCGTCGCCCGGAATGCAGGCGCGCACCCGGATGCCGAGCCGATCAAGGAGCGGCTTCACCAGCCAAAATTCACCCGAGAGGTTGAATTCGCCAAGAATGTTGATGTCATAGGGCCCGGCATCGTCGGGCTCCGCCGTGCCGATGACATGCTCGAGCAACGCCTCGCCGGCAAGCTTGTTGCCGAGATTCTTGCAGCCGACGAAGCCCGGCGCATTGACCGGCACCACCGGTAGGCCGAACTTTTCCGCCGCGCGCTTGCAGACGGCCTCGATGTTGTCGCCGATCAGCGCCGTAACACAGGTCGGATACACGAAGACAGCCGGCGGCCCATACGCTTCCTTGATCTGGCGGATCGCTTTGAAGAGCTTCCGCTCGCCCTGCCCCATCACAACGTCGAGTTCGGTGAGGTCGGTCGTGAAGCTCGTGCGCCACAGCGTTGGCCCGGACGAAGCCGCACCGCGGTTGTCCCAGGAATTGCCCTCGCAGGCGAGCGGCGCATGGATCAAATGCGCAACGTCGGTGATCGGCTGCAGCACGATCTTGGCGCCATCGAAGGCACAGCCGCCGGCCGCCGCCCCGGGGGTCAGTGGCTTCGAACAGCCCTTTTTGCGCGCCTTGGCATCCTTGCCGCGGTTCTGCTCGCAGGCGGGCTCGTTGAAGACATCCTGGATTTTGGCTCTGAGCGAGGACATTGCGTCGGTCTCCAAAGTCCCTCGGGAAGACGACCGGCCTCACCGAAGAGCCGGCCGCCACGCTTAGCGGGTGAGGTCATACGAATAGTCCGTCACGCCCGTCTCGCTTGTCTCGCGATCGAGCTTGTCGAAGATCTTGTCGAGGATCGTCGTCAGGACGCGCAACCCGCCTTGGTAGCCCATAAGCGCAAACCGATGGTGATGGTGGCGGTCGAAGATCGGAAACGTCAGCCGGATCAGCGGCGTCCCGGTGTCGCGCTCCAGATACTTGCCATAGGAGTTGCCGATCAGCAGGTCCACCGGCTCGGTGAAGAGCAGCGAGCGCATCGCCCAGAGGTCCTTGCCCGCCCAGACTTGAGCATCCTTGCCGAAGGGCGATGATGCAAGCAGTTCCCTCAACTCCGCTTCCCATGCCGAGGTGCCGTTGGTGGCGAGGCAATGGGTCGGCTCGCCGCCCGTCTCCATGATGAAGCGGGCCATGGCGTAGACAAAGTCCGGATCGCCGTAGATGGCGTATTTCTTCCCGTGCAGCCAGGATTGGCTGTCCGCCATGGCGTCAACAAGTCGGCCGCGCTCCAGGCGGATTGCCTCGGGGATTTGCTTGCCGGAAATCGCGGAGACCTCCATCAGGAAGTCGTCGGTCGCCTGGACGCCGAGAGGGTAATGGAACGAGGCCGTCGCCTGCCCTACCCCCTCGCAATACTCCAGTGTTTTTCGGGTGTTGTAATGCTGTAGCGAAAGTGTCGCCTCGGCATTGAGTGCCTTCCTCACGTCTTCGATTTTCGTGCCGCCGTCGTACATGCGGTATTCGCCGTCCGACGGCGTGTCGAACTGGTCAGAGGCGTCTTGGATGAAGGTATAGGACACGCCTATCAGATCAAGCAGGCGCTTGAGGTCCCGGTTGTTGCCAACGCAAAAGCCGTCGAAACCCGGAATGATGTTGATGGTTCCCTCGGCTTCCGTTCGCTCCTCGCCTTTCCAGAAGTGCTCCAAAATGCCCTTGACCGTTACGTCATAGCCGTCGACATGGCTGCCGACGAAGGCCGGCGTGTGGGCGAAGGGCACGTCGAAGTCGCGCGGGACCGAGCCTTGGTCCTTGGCGTTCTCGATGAAGCTGTGCAGGTCGTCGCCAATGACCTCGGCCATACAAGTGGTCGAGACTGCGATCATCTTCGGGTCGTAGAGTTGGTACGTGTTGGCGAGCCCGTCAACCATGTTCTTCAGGCCACCGAACACTGCCGCGTCCTCGGTCATCGAGGAGGAAACTGCCGAAGCAGGCTCCTTGAAATGGCGCGACAGGTGCGATCGGTAATAGGCCACGCAGCCCTGGCTGCCATGAACGAAGGACATGGTTCGCTCGAATCCCGCGGCCGCGAACACCGCGCCGAGCGGCTGGCAGGCCTTGGCGGGGTTCACGACAAGCGCTTCGCGAGCGAGGTTCTTTTCGCGGTATTCCCACGTCTTGGTGAATTCGCGTTGGTCGGTAACGACCTGGTCCGGGTGCGGACATTCGAAATTCAGCCTCTTCTCGGCGAGCATCTGCCTGTATTCCGGCTCGCGGAACAGGGGAGCGTGGTCGAGAACTTTTTCAGCCGACTGCGGCATGGGTGGTTACCTCTTTCCATCTGGCCCGCCATACGGCGGCACAGGGACGTCGAAACGTTTCAGGTCTCCCGCGGACAAAGGGCCACAGGCGTTTAACGGCCTCCCGGCTTACGGGAGGCCAGGTTTTCATTCGGCTGCGATCGCCGCCGACGGCTCGGCTTTTTTCTTCCAGGGGGCGTCGTAGAGGTTCCAGACCGGGTTGTTGATGGCCAGATCCATGTCGCGGGCGAAGATGGCGAAGCCGTCGTAGCCGTGATACGGGCCGGAATAATCCCAGGAATGCATTTGACGGAACGGTATGCCCATCTTCTGGACCGGGTACTTCTCTTTGATGCCGGAGCCCACGAGATCAGGACGGATCCCCTCGATGAACTTCTCCAACTCGTAACCAGTCACGTCGTCATAGATCAGCGTGCCCTTCTTCACGTAGTGGCCGGTGCGCTGATAATCGTCGTTATGGCCAAATTCGTAGCCAGTGCCGACAATAACCATGCCCAGATCCTCATATGCCGTGACGACGTGACGGGGGCGCAGCCCGCCGACATAGAGCATCACTGTCCTGCCTTCGAGGCGCGGCCGGTACTTGGCAATGACGGCATCGACCAGCGGCCGGTATTTGGCGATGACCGCCTCGGCCTTGGCCTCGATTTCCGGCCCGAAATGCTTGGCTATCTTGCGCAGAGAGGCTTCGGTCTGGGAGGGGCCGAAGAAATTATACTCCATCCAGTCGATGCCATACTTTTCCTCCATGTGCCGGCAGATGTAGTTCATCGACCTGTAGCAATGGATAAGATTGAGCTTGGCCTTCGGCGCGCGCTCTATTTCGGCCAGCGTAGCGTCGCCCGACCAGTTGCCGACCACGCGCAGGCCCATCTCCTCGAGCAGGATGCGCGAAGCCCAGGCGTCGCCGCCGATGTTGTAGTCGCCGATCACATTGACATCGTACGGGCTGGCCTCGAACTCGACGTCCTTCTTCTCGAACACCCAGTCGCGGATCGCATCGTTGGCGATGTGGTGGCCGAGTGATTGCGAGACGCCGCGGAAGCCCTCGCAGCGCACCGGCACGATCGTCTTTTCGTGCTCCTTGGCCTTGTTGCGGGACACAGCTTCGGTGTCGTCGCCAATCAGGCCGATCGGACATTCGGATTGCACGCTCATGCCCTTGTTCAGCGGAAACAGTTCCTCGATCTCGTCGATGATCCGTTCCAGCTTCTTGTCGCCGCCGAAAACAATGTCCTTCTCTTGGAAATCGGAGGTGAACTGCATCGTGACGAACGTGTCGATGCCCGTCGTGCCGACGTAGTAGTTGCGGCGTTGAGACCAAGAATATTGCCCGCAGCCGACCGGGCCGTGCGAGATATGGACCATATCCTTGACTGGACCCCACACCACGCCTTTCGAGCCGGCATAGGCGCAACCGCGAATCGTCATCACTCCGGGGATGGACTTGATGTTCGATTTTACCTCGCATTCGGAAAGGACCTCGCTTTCCTCGCCAGCCTCGTCGCCGCTTTTTGCGACGCTGAGGTGCTTTTTGCGGCGCTTCGCCGCCTTGTCAGGATATTGCGACAGCACCTCCTCGATAAGCTTCGCATGGAGGGCGCCGTCATTCTCGTATTCCAGGCTCATGGGACCCCTTTCAAGGTTCAGGGTGACGCCTCACCAACGAGGCGCCGTTCTTTGAAAGGCGCGCCAGGTCAAGGCCGCGCCTCGTTCGGCAGCGGTCGTTACTGTGCGGCCGCCTTGGCCGCTTCCTTGACCTGAAGCTCGGCAAGCATCTGCTCGTCAGTCTTCATGATGCCGAAGTCGAGCAGCATTTCCTCGAGCTCCTCCATGGTGATCGGGGTTGGGATGGTGCCCTGGCCCGAATTGGCATGGATCTTCTCGGCCAGTGCCCGGTATTCCCCGGCCTGCTTGGAGTCCGGCGCATACTGGATGACAGACATCTTCCTGAGTTCGGCGTGCTGGACGATGTTGTCGCGGGGCACGAAGTGGATGAGCTTGGAATTGAGCCTGGAAGCCAGCGCTTCGGCGAGGTCGAGCTCGCGGTCGGTTTGGCGCTCGTTGCAGATCAGGCCGCCGAGCCGCACGCCGCCCGAATGGGCGTATTTCAGGATGCCCTTGGCGATGTTGTTGGCGGCATAGAGCGCCATCATCTCGCCGGACATGACGATATAGATTTCCTGAGCCTTGTTCTCGCGGATCGGCATCGCGAAACCGCCGCACACCACATCCCCGAGCACGTCGTAGGAGACATAGTCGACATCGTCGTAGGCACCGTTCTCCTCGAGGAAGTTGATCGAGGTGATCACGCCGCGGCCGGCGCAGCCGACACCCGGCTCAGGGCCGCCCGACTCCACGCATTTGATGCCTTTGTAGCCGACCTTGAGCACGTCCGCGAGTTCCAGGTCTTCCACCGAACCTTCCTCTGCCGCGAGGTGCAGGACTGTATCCTGCGCCTTCGCGTTCAGGATCAGGCGGGTGGAGTCGGCTTTGGGGTCGCAGCCGACGATGAGGATTCTCTGCCCGAGGTCGACAAGGGCGGCGAGCGTATTTTGGGAGGTGGTGGACTTGCCGATGCCGCCCTTGCCGTAAAAGGCGATCTGACGCAAACCTGACATGTAGCTTTCCTTCCTTCGTTCCATTCATCGCGGCTGCCGCGACATGAATGCCGGTCGGGCAGCTGTCGCCGCCTCGCACCCAAGGATCTCAAGACTCGTGCCAATTTGGCTGATCGAACCGAAGAATAATTTCATGGTTGCTTTTCAGGTATTTAGCTTGAAGCCAAAGAAAGGATCGTCGGAACAAGACGTGTAGCGGACCCGACAATGGCGACACAAAGCGTCGGATCGCGATCCTCAGTTCACCGCATTCGTTCGAGCCGCATCGTTGTGTTGAGATGGGCGAACAGCTTCTCGATCCTCTAACGTTAATTGCGGGATGCTGCGAACTCTTCTGTTCCGGCGAGCTGACGTGCTTGGTTCTCGCGTGTCCTCATCGACACTGCGCGGAATCTTGCGCGCCACGCTGGCATACCATTGATCCACGGCCATCCATCCGGGCCATGGGCGGATAATTCAGCCATATCACCAACCCAAGGGGACTCGGCTCACTTATCGGCGCAGGAGTTCAGTATCGGCGTCATCGCCTTGACATGTTCGTCAATCCGCTCAAGCACTTTCGCCGCGACAACGTCGCGCTCAGGCAGATGCCACCAGTGCTCATTGACGAGTTCGACGGTCTCGACCACTGCCTTCAGGACTGCCGGCTCCGGAAGCCTTGCGCGGTTCGCAAATGCCTTCCATCGCGGTGCTGCTAGCGCCTTGAACGAGCGCTCCCCTCCAAGCGAAAGCGCCATGGCGTCGGCGGGAATATATGGCACGGTCGACAGAACGTCGTAGATTGGTGCAAGCACCGGCTTGTCGCCGTTACCGGGATAAATCAAAGACCAGTTCTTCAGGTGCATGTCGCCATTGCCGGTGATGACGGTCAGTGCCAGGCGGCGGACGAATTCGAGAGCCGCCGTAGGCGAGACGGCCACGCCAAGGGCCAAGGCTATGTCGTGATAAGCGGCGCCCTCATATTTGCGCGAGGGATAGACGCCGAAGACCTGAGCGAAATCGTCGATGTGAATCCTCTTGCCCTCAGCGCCGCGATCGAAGCGTTTGACGAGAAGGACCTTGCCCTCTGACAGCGTGTTGAATTCTTCGGGAATATCCTCGAAATCGGACTTCTCGACAAGTTCGCATTCAGGCACCTCCATGCCGATCGCTGCGGCCAGCGCGAGGTTGGCGAATTCATTTTCGGAAACGCCCGGATACGCCGTCGAAGGGAACTTGGCGATGTACCGGCCCTGCTCGTCGTCCATCGGCAAGGTAAGGCCGCCGCCTTTTCCAGTGTTCTTCATGACCGACAGCTTCATCTGCACGCCGGCAAGTGAGAACCGTGCCTTGGGCTTATCCTTTGAAGCATCCTGCGATACCGCTATCGCGCCGTCACTGGGCAACGCCCGTACGGCTCCCGGCAGATCGGCGCCCAGCGCCGTTAAAAGATCGAAATCATTGCCTGGCCGCACATTGCCTTCGTGGTGCTTTTCCATCGCCTCGCGCAATTTCTCTCCGGCAGGAGATTCGCGAAGAAAGCGGGCAAGGCGCCCGCCAGAGGCTTCGGATCTTTCCGCAATCCTCCCGTCGCTGCCCGGAACGACAGGCTGAAAACCGGAAAGCCGCCCGTCGCGCGGTAGGCCTCATCGAAGTTGAATGCGTTGAAATCGCCCGGCGTCCTAACGATTGTGCCGATCTTCAGTGCGTTCAAGAACACGTCCAGCGACGGGATCGTCTTAGGTGCGCGAAAGACTGGAGCCATGATCGTCATCGTCAGGTTGAGAAACAAAGGCGGGTCGATCGTCATCATCATTCGGACGCAATAGAGCCTGGACAGCCGGCACCATGACTTGCGGAACCATCATCATTTCCAGACCGAGTGCGCGAGCGATATTCATGAGCGTCGTCGCACGCGCCGCTGCGGCTCCCTTTTCGATGTCGCGATAGCGGGGACGGGATATACCCGCCAAATCAGCGACCTGCTCCTGTGTCATGGCAGCGGCCAGCCTCGCCTGCCTGAAAAGCCGACCGATTTCGCGCAGAATTTCCGATTCAGAGTCCATCATAATACCTATACGATCTATTCCAATGCGCGATGATACGCAAAGGTATCTCGTTCCAGCGAGCAAGTCAGAACCTTATGATCTGTTCGCGTATCATATATAAAAATAATGATATGCAAACAGATCAATCCTTCATTGAGGATCTCCGAGCCTTTAGCGCGGCACAGCGAATGGCGTTCCTCCAAGAACAGCTGCTACGGCCACCGCCCACCGGGATTCTACCGAATGGGCCCGGTGCGTACGTCGCTGCGAAAACGGCCAACTGAAAGAACATTCAGCGAACGGCTATTTTGGCCTCGGCGCCGATGCGCCCGACGGTGGCCCTATAAACGCGAAAGAGACGAGCGATTTCAGCTGCCGGACGGCCTTCATTTAACATGCCGATGATTTCGGAGCGCTGATAGGGTGTTAGTTTCGGACGGTGTCCATCCTTTCGCCCGCGTTCGCGGGCTGCCTATAACCGGGGCTCCGTGGGCATTCTACAATAATACCCGCTAAGGGAAATTCAAAATTGTTTAGTTGAGTTGAAGCGGTTAGCGCGGATCGGCCTGAAGCGTTCGAGGGTCGGTCAATTTCGTTCCAGAGATAGTCTCCGGTGAGTGCGATATGAGCCCAAGGAAGCGGTGCGACCCGGGAGAGCAACTCGGCGGGAATATCGATGCCCTGGCTGCGGACATAATCGACAGCGCGGCTGAGATAGACGGCAAAGCGCGTAGGCTATTGGACCCGTTCAGTTCTGGCTGTCGGAAAGGCGCCCGAAGCCGGTTGCGAAGTTCGCCCTTGATCTCCGCCGCCCGGACCTGCACGAGCATATGCGCACCGCGAAGTGACCAGCGCATCTGCTGCTTCTTGACCATACGTTTCCCGACGACTGAGTTCACCGCCGACTCGGCGAGAGTGGTGGCGACGGCGAAGCCCAGCCCGGTAGCGCTTTCCATAGTTAACGCGACCTTCTGACTCAGTAAGACTAGGCGCCCGCCGCCACGTGCGGGCGACGCCGGCATCAACCGGCGGGCAGATGCGCCGAGGGCAACAAGCGCGCCTGACGCAACGCCGCCAGATCAGCCGAGGCGGTGCAGAAGCAGGCGACGGCCAACTGGCGGATGACGATCTCGAAATGCGCGACAACCGCCTCGGTGGATACCGTAGCCGCGCGCAGCACGCCGGCCGCCTGCCCGGCGATGTCCGCGCCCAGGCGGATGGCCTTAGCCACGTCGACGCCATCGCGGATCCCGCCCGACGCGATCAGCTTCACCTTTGGCAGCGCCCGACGTACCGCCTGCACGCTGGCCGGGGTCGGAATCCCCCAATCGGCGAACGCCATCGCCACTGCACGGTCGGCGGCATCGCGGGCGCGCTCGCCCTCCACCGCGGCCCAACTGGTGCCGCCGGCGCCGGCGACATCGATCACCGCCACGCCCGCCTCGACGAGCGCACAGGCCACCGAGGTGGACAGGCCCAACCCCACTTCCTTGGCCACGATCGGCACGCCCACGCTGCGCGCGGCGCGAGCGATCTGCGCCAGGACGCCGCGCCAGTCGCGGTCGCCCTCCGGCTGTACCGCTTCCTGCAGCGGATTGAGATGTACGATGAGTCCATCGGCCTCCAGCGCATCCACCGCCCGGCGCGCCAAGTCCAGGCCGTCGGCCTCGCGCAGTTGCGCGGCGCCGATATTGGCCAGCAAGGGAATGTCTGGGGCCAGGCGGCGCAGCGCGCGCGTCAGCCCCTGGGAGTTGCGGGATTGCAGGCTCACGCGCTGCGAACCGACGCACATGGCGATCCCCAAGGCTTGCGCTGCCTCGCTCAGATGCCGGTTGATGGCCTCGGCGCGTGGCATGCCGCCGGTCATGGAGCTGATCAGCAGCGGCGCGCGCATGGTCTTGCCCAGCAGCGAGGCGCGCAGGTCGATCTGCGTCAGGTCCAACTCGGGCAATGCGCAGTGTTCGAAACGGATGTACTCCCAGCCGGCGGCGACCGTGGCCGGCGCCGTTCGCCGATCCAGCACGATGTCCAGATGGTCGTCCTTGCGCCGGCTCAGGGCGGTGTCGCTCATGCTCGCTCCATCCGTCGCATCGGGCGACGGCGTTGCGTCGGATCGGACCGACGGCAGCGCGCGCACGCCGCCGCCTCCCGTGCGTTCAGGCTGGCGCACGCTGGCCCCCCGCAGCGTCGCTGCGGTAGCGGCTGGTTGAGGTCTGGTAGTACTGCGCGCGGATGACCGCCATGGCCTCGATCAACGGTCCCCACGGCGCGGGAAAGCGTTCTTCCGCCATCACCCGGTGCAGCATGCGCGTATGGCCGGCCAGCTCGTCGTTGAGGAACTCCACCACAGGCATAGCCGGATAGCGCTGCAGCAGCAGGATGGCCGCGTTGTCGGCCTCGCCGGCCGACCTGTCCTTTTCGCGTCCATGCAGATCGTTCTGCAGGCGCCCTATCGCGGAGATGAGCCGCAGGACCTGACGAAACGCCGGACGCGCGCGCAAGGTCGCCATGTCCAGCCCCCACAGCAACGACAGGCAACAGAACACGTTCGTGTAGGCGATCGAATCGATGCCGTTGTGCAGGTACTCGGCGTAGGACCAGCGTTCCGCCCCTGCCGCCTGCGCGTGTCCGGCGCGCAGCGCCGCGCAGTAGCACCGTGTATCGTCGAGAAGCTGAGCATAGTCGCGACGATCGTAGGCGAGCGCGGCCAGCGAAGCGCGAAGCACAGCGCAGCCCTCGAATCCGGGGAGCGCGCACGGCACGCCCTGCCCCAGCGCCTGCTCAACCGCGGCGAGCTGCTCCGGCGCGATCAGGCCAAGGTCGTTGCAATCGTCGAGCCAGAAGAGCAGCGCCAGTTCGCGATAGAACGCCACGATCAGCGTTTCGTCCTGCGGATCGCGGCCGGTGCGGGCGCTGGTGTTGCGCAGGCTCGGGTGGATGCGCTGCAGGATGTACTGGCCGCCCCTGACCGCTTCCACGGCATGCTCGTGGGCGAACCCGGTCAGGGAACGCCCCCACTCCAGCACCTGCTGCAGCGCGCGTTCGGTCTGGATCATGGCGCCGCTCCTGCTCCCTCGGCCAGGACGCGCCGCCCCCAACGAAGCGCCAGCCACAACCCGGCGAGTTCGGCCACGCGCACCACCCGGGTGGGGCAATACAGTTCCTTGCCGATCCACAGCGGCGTCTGCGGCAATGCATGCGCCGCATGGCGGGCGAGCATCCACTCCAGCGCACGCGCCACCGCCTGCGCGATGCGCCGGCGCCCTGTCGGCTCTTCGCTCCCGTCCATCACGTGCAACGCGAACAGCGCATAGGCGGTTTCCTCGAATGTGGACGCGCGACCGGCGCCCCAGCCGCCGTCGCCGCGCTGCGCCTGCAGCAGCGCCGCCAGCGCGCGCTCGTCGCGCCACTGGGGCTTGCCTTGCGCCAGCGCAGCGACCGCATGCGCGGTGGGATACAGCCACGAAACGTGCCATTTTTCGTTGTCCCATAGACCGTGCGGGTTGCGATTAGCTTCGACGTAGGCGCCGGTGCCGGCGGAGGGCTTTCCCAACATTCGCAACGCATGCAGGGCATGGATGTTGGTCGACACCGAGGCATTGCGCTCGCCGGGGAAGGTGACGAACAGCTCGCCGATTTCGAAATGGCGCAAGGCATCGACCGCCGGGTCGCGGCCTGCAAGGCGCAGGACGCACATCGCAACGGCGGTATCGTCCGCATCGGCCGCGAAGTGCAAGGCCGGGCCCAGACCGCGCACGCCCAGGCGGGCGTCGAGCTGCGCGACGATCACTTGCACCGCCTCGGCGAGCGCGGGATGCGCGAACAGACCGGCCAGATGCAGGGTGTACAGCGACCAGCATGGCTCGAACACATTGATCGGCCAGACGTTGGGAACGACACCTTCGATGCCGCTGCGCGTCGCCCGCGATGCCGCCTGCAGATACGCGTCGGCGCGCCCGACCTGCGGCGTGCTTCCCTGTGTCACGGCGTGCGCACGCCACGCGGCGGTGGCCGCCGGACTGATGCCGATGCTGCCGTCGTCATCCGGGCATGCGGTGGTCGGCGACGTCCCCCAGGCTTCCCAGGAGTGCAGCAACGGATGGCCGCTCGGCAACGTCGCCACCGCCCCCAGCCTGACCAGGCACGCTTGCCGCAACGGCAACAGCGCCGGGTGGCGCGGAAACGCCACGCCGCCCAGCAAGGATGCGGCCTCGCCGCACAGCTGCGGCAGGATCAGCTCCGCGCCGATCGGCGCATCTTCCGGCACCGCATGCGCGTAGGGATCGGGCTGGCGCTCGAGGAACCGGGTTGCAGCCTGGACTGCGTCGGCAGCGCCGGGAAGAGGATCGGCACGCTGCAATGCCAGCAACGCCGCCCACGTGGGCGCATGGCGGAACAGCGGGAAGTCCGCACTTCCCCATCCGCCATCGGCCTGTTGCTGCGCGATGAGCCACGCGTATGCGTCCTGCCGACCGGTGACGTTGCCGTGGAACTGCAGAGCTCGCGCCGTGTCGTAGACGGACGGACCGACGCTGCCGCCGTCGCTCATCTCGCTCAGCAGGTGGCGCAATTCGGAAAGGATCTGTTCGGACAGCGCGTTCACGCGGGATGTTCCTTCTGCAGAGGGCTAACGACGACTAGGATCCGGCAGACGCCGCGCACATCGCCGCCGGTTCGGACAAAGAGCAGCATGCGCCGCCCGCCGGCCGATCGCAGCAGCACAGGGGCGAGTCCATGCGGGCGGCGCGCTCATGCGTATGGCGCGGACAGATACACGTTGGCCCTCTGCAGCATCTGCGCCAACCGTTCCGCACGCGGCCCCAGCGGGACGATGGCCTCCCCGGCGTCGCGCAACAAATCCAGCGCGAACTGGCGCGCTGCCTGCAGCCCCATGATCGACGCGCAGGTCGGCTTCTGCGCCGCCGCGTCCTTGCCGGGGGTCTTGCCCAGCGTCGCGGTATCCGCTGTCGCGTCGAGAATGTCGTCGATCACCTGCAACGCCAGCCCGAAACAGGCGGTGTAGCGATCGAGCGCATAATACAGCGCAGCGTGCGCGGCATCCTCCGGGACGGAGTATAGCGCGCCCATGCGAACGGACGCGCGCACTAGCGCTCCGCTCTTCATCCGGTGCATCGCCACGATCCTGTCCAGCTCGGCGTGCTTTCCGACCAGCGACAGATCCATGGCCTGCCCACCTGCGGCACCCTGTGCGGATACCGCCTGCGCCAGTTCGCGCACGAGCGCGATACGGTTGTCGCCCGGCGCATCCAGGCTCGCCAGGGTCAGGAAGGCGTGCGCCTGCAGCGCATCGCCGACCAGGATCGCAGTGGCTTCGCCGAACTTGACGTGCACGGTCGGAAGGCCGCGGCGAAGCACGTCGTCGTCCATCGCGGGCAGGTCGTCGTGGACCAGGGTACAGGCGTGCATCATCTCGATGGCGGCGCCGACGTCGTCGAGCATGTGCGCTGGCGTGTCGGCCAGCGCACCGGCAGCCAGACAGAGCAAGGCGCGGGTGCGCTTCCCGCCATGCAAGGTGGCGTAGCGCATCGCCGCCATCAGCTCGGTCTCACCGTCGTCTTGGGCGCAGAGAAGACGCGCCAGCGCCTGTTCGACCCGCTTTGCGCCGTCCTGCATCCAGATCTCCGGCAGCAGCCTGCCGGATGCGCCGCGCGCCTGCGCGCCCAATCCGCCGGGCGCAGAAACGCCAGTTCGGTCGTCGTGTAGCGTGGAACCGGTCTGCATGTTGTTCATGTCCTTGTACCTGACACGGCCACGGCGAGCGCCGAGCCGCCGCGGTGTTGCCGGCGTCGCACCGAGCGCGCGCGCCGAGTGCAGCAATGTCGCGCGTCGCCGGCGCCGCTGCCTCGCCACACGGGGCATGCGATGCCAGCTCATGAGAATCCGATGCGGATTGTCATGGACGGATGTGCGGTCGGGTAATAGCGCCGGCCTTTTTCGACACCGCTCAGTAACCGCGGCCGCACCCCGGCCTTGTGCATGGTCAGCGCCAAGGCGATGCAGAACTGCACCATTTCCAGCCATACCAGGTGGTAGCCGATGCAGACGTGTGGGCCGGTACCGAACTGCAGCATGTCCACCGGCCGGATCGGCTCCGTGCGTTGCAGCCACCGCGCCAGGCGGAACTGATCAGGCGCCTCGTGCAGCAGCGCCGAGGTCGAGAAATGCAGCAGCGGGATGCACAGATGGGTGCCCGCGGGAATGCGCCGTTGGCCGAGTTGCAATTCCTGCAGGACGCGACGCGGCAGGAGCGTGGTCGCCGGATGCAGGCGCAGCGTCTCGCGGAACAGCGCCTCGGCGACCGGACACTCCGCCAGGTCCGCGTGACGGGTCGGCACCGCGCCCACGCGTTGCGCCTCCTCGACCAGGGCGTCCCACATCACAGGCTGCCGCGCCAGCTCGATCACCATCCAGGCCATCGTCGAGGCAGTGGTGTCGTGACCGGCAAGCAGCAGCAAGCGGATATTGGCGACCAGGACGTCATCGGAAAGCGCATCGTCGCTGCGGTCGAAGGCGCTCACCATGGCGTTCATCACCCCGGGCCGCGCGGCATGCGCGCGCGCGCCGCGGCCGAACTGCCGCAACTGCCCGTCGACCCCGGCCCGGGCGGCGCGGCCGCCCCGCAAGGGCAGTCCCGGCAGGTCGACCGGGGGCGCGACGATCAACTGCAGCAGTTGCCGGTACTTGCGATGCCATCCCGGCAGGTCCTGCGCGGGGATTCCCATCAGGCTGAAGATGAGCTTGAGCATCAGGTCGCCGGTTTCGCGCAGGATGGTTACGTCGCCGCGCTCGCGCCACGCCTGCACCCGCGCCCAGATGACGGGCGCGAACAGGTCGCCGATGCCGGCCTGGGTCAGCCCCTTGGGCAGGAACGCCGCCTTGATCGCATCGCGCGCTTGCCGGTGCGCGCGGCCGTCCTGGGCAACCAACGTTCCGCCAAGCAATTCGGGCGCGATCTCTTCGATCAGCGCCGAGGACACGTCCTTGTGCCGGAGCAGTGCGAACGCATCCGGATGCACGCAGGTCATCAGGTGTCCGGCAGGGCCGAAATCCAGCCAGAAGTGGCTGCCCAGCGTCCGTTCCGCGCGCCGCAGCAGGCGCGGCAGGTCGCAGACGATGGCGGGAAGATGCCCGACCAGGGGGAAAGCGCCTGGCATGACCGGGATGTCGTACCGCAGCCTGTGCCGACGGTTGAGCGGGTTGAGCAGCATGTCCATCAGCAGCGCGACGCCGCGGCCGCTTCGGCGGTGTCGCCGGCAGGCCGCGCGGCGCAGCTGTTGCCACCGTCGGCGTACGTCGGCACATGCGCCAGCATGCCGCCGTCGATGCACACGACCTGGCCGGTGATGAACGCAGCATCGTCGGAGAGCAGGAACGCCACGAGCGCGGCCACGTCCTCGGGGCGGCCGACGCGCTGCAGGAGCTGGTGCCGGCGCAGATGCCGTTGCATGCACTCGTCCAGCTTGGCGAGGAGACGCTCGGTCATGACGAGACCCGGCGCAACGGCGTTGCAGCGGATCTGCGCATGGCCGTACTGGGTGGCGAGCGAGGCCGAGAGCATGTTCATCGCCGCCTTCGACGCGGCGTACGACGTCTGCGCGGTGTCACCGCTGAGCCCCTGGCACGACGACATGTTGACGATCGCGCCACCGCCGCGGGCGATCATCCGTGGGATGGCCTGCCGGCAGCACAGCAGCGTGCCGCGCAGATTGGTCGCCATGGTTTGATCCCAGACCGCCAGGTCCAGCTCGAGGATCGCGCGGTCGCGTGAGGTCAGATGCATGGCGCTCGCATTGTTCACTAGCAGGTCGACCCCACCGAAGTGCCGCTCCGCCGTCTCGAACAGCGCTGCCACCGCCTGCTCATCGGCGATGTCCATGGCCAGGGCCAGCGCGTGGCCCGCTTCAGCCGCGATCTGCGCGGTGCAGGCGATGGCCGCCGAGCCATCAATGTCGGCCACCACCACTCTGCCGCCCCCGCGCGCGATGGCGAGGGCGCATGCCTTGCCGATGCCGGCGCCGGCGCCGGTCACCACGGCCACCTTGCCTTCAAACCGTCCCATCGTGTCTCCTGGATTGCGTTGGTCTTTCGCGGCATGCCGCTCGGCCTCCGCCGGAGAAGGCGCAGGGTCGGCGCTGGCGCGCTCGTCATCGCCAGCGTCGCTTTCGATGACCCGAATGGCGGCGACCGGGCACTGGTTGGCCGCGAGCCGCACGGCGGCGTGCAGCGCCTGCGGGACCGTCGCCACGCACACTTCGGCCACGCCGTCCGGTTCGCGCTGGCGAAAGGTGCCCGGCAGCGTCAGCACGCACTGCCCGGTGGTTCCGCACAGATCCTGATCGACCAGGACGCGCATCTCAGCCCCCGTGCCCATGCAGCCGCACCGGCAGCGCGCGGAACGTCCTAAGGAACGCGGAGGGCTCCCGGGTCGGCTGCTCGGCCAATGCCAGCGTGGGGAAGCGCGCCTGGATCCGCGGCAGGCTCTCGGCCAACTGCACCCGGGCCAGTTGCGCACCGAGGCAGAAGTGGATGCCGTGGCCGAAGCTCAGCATGATCTTCCCGTCGATCGACATGCCAGGACTGGTGCCGTAGAACCGCACGGGATCGAAGCGGTCGGGATCGGCGAAGGCGTCCGGGTCGCGATTGCCGGCCGCGATCAGCACGCGCACGTCCGCGTTCTTCGGGATCACCACGCCGCCCAGTTCGATGTCGCGCTGGGCGATACGCGGAATGGAGCTGAACATGGCGGGCGCGTCGTAGCGCAGGACTTCTTCGACGAATGCCTTCACCCCCACGGCATCTCCCTGCAGCCAGTGCCGCTGTTCGGGATACGCCAGCATCGCCAGGACCGCATGGTCGATGGCCGCAGCAGTGGTGGCGAAGCCGCCCAGCAGCATGCCCCAGAGCATGCTGATCAATTCCGCATCCGACAGCATCTCGGCATCGTCGTCGTGTGCGCCGACCAGCATTGACACGATGTCGTGGCGGGAATCGGTGCGCTTGCGCTGTATGAGGTCGCCGAAGTAGGCCTGCACCCTGGCGCTGGCCGCGTCCGCCGCGGCGAGCTGGGGATCGCTGGCGTGCGGGCTCAGGCCTTCCAGAATGGCGCTGATGCCGGCGACGAGCCCGAACATGTCGTCCTGGGGCATGCCGAACAGTTCGCCGAAAACCAGCATGGGCAAGGCCAGCGCGAATTCCTGATGCAGGTCCACCGCCTCCCCGCGCTCCAGCGCGGGCGCCATGCCGTCCAGGCGCGCTGCGACGATGCGAGCGATGGTCGGCCTCAGGTTGTCGATCTGGCCGATGGTG
Source organism: Mesorhizobium sp. M0410 (assembly GCF_040321435.1). Taxonomy (NCBI): domain Bacteria; kingdom Pseudomonadati; phylum Pseudomonadota; class Alphaproteobacteria; order Hyphomicrobiales; family Phyllobacteriaceae; genus Mesorhizobium; species Mesorhizobium sp. M0410. The sequence goes on along the minus strand of NZ_JAMYRN010000009.1, from coordinate 279,293 downwards.
AAATCGCGCGAGATCAGCCGGCGCAGACGCGTATGAGTCGGTGGTTCCTTCATCGCTAGCGTGGACGCCAGCAGACTGAGTGACAGGCTGGTCGCCGCCCGCGGGAAATAGCGCGCCAGTTCGCCCGGCGCCGGTCCCCGAAAAGCATCGCCCGTGGCCTTGAGCGCCCAGTAGATGTCGGCGTGGCGGCTCAACAGAAAGAGGCCCGACGCCGCGCGATGCACCGGATCGTGCTCGCGCAACCACCGCATGAATGGATACGGGTCGTGGATGCAGGCTGGCGACGCCAGTTCGGCGAAGGCGTCCCGGCATGTTGCCGTGGTTTCTTGCACGTCCATATTGGTTACCTGTTGGCTGGCTGATCTGACCGGCGCGCCAGGCGCGCCGGCAAATTGCGGAGAAGATCGCGATTCCCGGCGGCGTCCGCGCATCACCAGAGCACCGGGAACTCCTCGAAGCCGCCAGTGATGATCTCCTTGCGCAACTTCAGTTCTTCGGGCGCCACGGCCAGGCGCAGCGCGGGAAAGCGCTGGAAGATCGAACCGAACACCACCTTGAGTTCCAGCCTGGCCAGCGCCGCGCCGATGCAGTAGTGCGGCCCGTAGGAGAACGCCAGGTGCGGGTTTTCGTCACGTCCGATGTCGAAGATTTCCGGGTCGTCGAAATGGCGCGGATCGAACGACGTCGCCGGCAGGCCGACAAGCACCTTGCTCTCCGCAGGAATATTCACGCCCGCGATGGTCACGTCGGTCCTCGGATAGCGCATGATGCCGTCCCAGCCCGCGCCCGGCGGGTACATGCGCAGGATTTCCTCCACCGCCTTGTCCACCAGGGATGGATCGCCGACCAGGCGTTCGCGCTGTTGCGGATGGCGGAACATGGCCAGCAGGCCGAATTCGATCTGCGCGACGGTGCTCTCGTGCCCCGCCACCAGCATGCCCGTCGCCAGGCCGATCGCCTCTTCCTCGGTCGCCTTGCCCTGGTCGACCGCCGCGAGCAGATCCGTCAGCAGGTTGTCGCCAGGATCCTGGCGCTTGTCCCGCATCTTGCCGCGAATGTAGGCGCGCAGTTCTTCCCAGGCCAAGCGCGACGCGCTGCGCGGGCCGCTTTCATGCTGGTGCGTCATCACCTCGTCGGACAGCCCGGCGAAAAAGGCGTGATCCTCGTAGAGCACGCCCATCAGCGCGCTGATGACCATGGCCGGAAGTGGAAAGGAGAGGTGGCGCCGCAGGTCGGCGGGCTGGGGCTGGGCCGCCAGTGTCTCGAACAACTGCTTGGCGATCACCTCGACCTGCTGCGCGAGCAGCTTCACCCTGCGGTTGCTGAAGGCCGGCGCCACGATCGTGCGTAACCGGGCATGCTCGCCCCCCTCGTGCGAGACCAACCACCCCGGCGATCCGAGAATCACCGAATCCGGGGTGAATGTCACGGGCGGCATTCCCGAGGGCCGGAACGCCGCGTCGGACAGCACGGCCTTGGCTTCATCGTAGCCTGTCACCCACCAGCCTTCGTGCCCGGACGGGAAGCGCACGCGGTGGATCGGACCGTTGGCGCGTTGCGCCAACATCTCGGGCGAGGGCTCGATGTGATCGACGCGCCACATCGGCAGCGTCGGCAGGGGTTGTTCGGACATGGTGGCACTTGATCTCTAAGCGATGGAAGGGCGGAAGGTGACCGGCAGGCGCTGCGGGCAGCGAATGACCAGGACGGCATGTAGACGACGTCCTCCGAAGGCCGACCCGATTATCAAGATCGGCCAACGTGTAACTGTCTAGGCATACCGCGCGGCGAGATGCAGAACTTTATCCAGCGCCTTCGAGTTCAGGATAAGCTGGGTGTGGTGGGCCTTTGAGTCGCAGCCGGCCATCAACATTTCCTGCGCAAGGGTCGACAAGGGCGGCGAGCTGTTTGGTAGGGGCGGTTTCGCCGAGGGACCCCTTCCCATAGAAGGCTATCTGATGCGGATTTGACAATTTGCTTTTCTTTCTTCGTTCCATCGATCGCGGTGTCATCCACGAAATGAAGGTCGGTCGGCGGCTCCCGGCCAGCAACGAAGAGGCTTCAAAACTCGTGCCAATTTGGCCGACCCAGCAGAAGAAAACGAATTATGATTGCTTTGCAGCGGCTTAGCCTGAGGCCGGACAAGAGCTCGGCGAAATGGCTGGTGTCGCGGACCAACAAAGGCGACAGAACAGTGTCGGATAGTACGCGCCTGGGGGACCTTTCGGTCGGGCTTGCGACATTCTGGTCCAGTTTCGAACATAAGACGGTTGCAAATAGACACGCTTGGGGAATGCGATCCTCTCGGAACAGGGCGCCTGCCGAAGCGCGCGCGCTCATGGTTGCTGCGACAGGCGCGTGTTCGCGATAACCGTGCCTCCGCACGCAAGAACACGCTAGCGGGCAGACGCTACGCAATCGCTGCAGTGCCCGCCGGTGTGAGGGAGTGCATCGGCTCGGCTTCCGGTTCGTCTTTGCCCAGCCGGGGCGGAAGCGCCGAATATCCGCACCATACAGCACCGTTGTTGCGCGTGGTGAGCAGGCCGTTATAGCGCGCGCCCGATCTCGGCGAAGACACGGCCTCCGAGAAAAAGGGGGCGGTCCAAAAGCATCTCTATTTGAAATGGCACGCCGCTTGCTGCTCCTGGTCAGAGCCCATCAAAACACGATGAAAGCGACTTGCGCCATGCCCGACACGCGAAGCTCTAGACCGTGGCCTGAGGAGACGGTGCCCGTTCCCGCTGAACATCGGTACATCGTCTCCTCCGGAGGTCCGTGCTCGGCAGCCGCTTTGCGCATAGCTGGTCCGATGCCGGCACGCCAACACGTGGCGCTCGCGCAATTGCCGTTTACCGGTTCTGTTCAGCGTGTGAGTGCCCAAGAGCCCCATCAAAGGGTCACCCAAGCCAAGGTCGGCGGGTCACTGGCAAATATCGACAACACGCTGAACCAGTTCAGTGACGCGGGTCTATTGCGTGAAGTCACATTTGAGGCCTCCACATGCTTCCGATATTGGTTACTTCCGGCCGCTATCACTTTTCCCCGGGCACGAGCGCGAGTGATCGATCCCGCTTCCGGCGCCATAGCCGTGGAAAGATTGCCCAAGCGGCTCGACGGCCTCCAGCTCGCTCAGATCGATGGCGTTCGGGTGGCGAAGACCAGCAGCCAAGACGTTCCCATACATCGGGATGGAAAAAGGAGGGTGCGAGCCGCGAGGCCTCATTTCATGCCCGGCATACGAGCCTTTGCTCGGTATTGCGCCAGCCTCTGCCAGAATCCAGCGCGCCAGTTTTTTTCCTGAGGAGCAAGTTGATGACCGTTCAAAAGAAGGTTCCCTTCGTCACCTTTCTCACGCGTGTTCGCGATGAGTCAGTCCAGGGCCCAAATCCATATCGCTGGGAACAAAAGACATCTGACGACTACTTTGCCGGCAAGCGCGTCATCCTGTTCTCGCTGCCTGGCGCCTTCACTCCGACTTGCTCGACCTACCAACTGCCCAATTTCGAAGAGCTCTATGATGAGTTTGAGAAGGAGGGAATTGACGCGATCTACTGCGTCTCCGTCAACGATGCGTTCGTCATGAATGCCTGGGGGAAGTCCTTGGGCCTGCAGAAGGTCGAGCTCATCCCCGATGGCTCAGGCGAGTTCACACGCAAAATGGGCATGCTGGTCGCCAAGGACAATCTCGGCTTCGGGATGCGCTCCTGGCGCTACGCCGCCCTGATCAACAATGGCGTGGTGGAGCAGTGGTTCGAGGAGGAAGGTTTCTCCGACAACTGCGAGGCCGACCCCTATGGCGTCTCATCCCCGCAAAACGTTCTCAAAACGCTGAAGGCCGCCGCATGACCTAGAAAACGTCTCACTGGTGCCATTACCCACCCCAAGAGGCTCCTCGACAGGATTATCGCCCTCACCATGCAATCCTCAGCAAGCCTGCTTCAGCGCCAGAAGCAATCCATGGTCGCATCGCCTCAACTCATTGAGTCGATTCGCTTGCTGCAACTGGCGCATACTGAACTAAATCAGTTCGTGGAGCGGGAAATCGAGAAGAACCCGCTCTTGGAATCTGCGTCAAACGATGGCGGGCCTTTTGGCGATGTTTCGATTTCGGGAGCGGATCAACCTATCGGCCCTGGCGCAAACGCCGTTGAAGGACCGACCGGGGCAGGGTCGCCTGAACGGCTCGGGCAATGGAAATCACTTCGCAACACGACCAACAACCCGCCGGGCAATGGCCCTTCTCTCGATGAGTTTGCCACCCTCGCCGAAACATTGCACGACCATGTCGCTCGTCAGATCGCCCTCACTGCGTTCACACCACAGGAGCGGCTGATCGCTGGCCAGCTTGCCGCCGATCTGGAAGATACTGGCTATCTTCGGGCAAACCTTTTGGAGCTGGCCGAGAGCCTGAATGTCCATGAGGCTGTTGTGGAACGGGTTCTCGGAACCTTGCAGCAATTTGATCCACCGGGAGTTTTTGCGCGAAGTCTCAGAGAAAGCCTCGAGATTCAGTTGCGCCAGCGAAATCGGCTCGACCCGGCAATGGCATCCTTGGTTGCCAATCTTGAAATGCTTGCGCGACGGGATTTTGAGGCACTGAAGCAGCATTGCGGCGTCGATGAAGAAGACCTTCTCGACATGATGCATGAGATTCGGGCGCTCGATCCCAAGCCTGGGAACCGATTCCAATCCGGTGCGTCTGAATCAATCATACCCGACGTCTGGGTCACGCCCTCGCCGCAAGGCGGGTGGCAGATCGAACTTGATCCTGCCACGCTGCCAAAGCTGCTGATCAACCAAAGCTACTATGCCGAAGTCTCGCGTCAAACTCCCCAAAATTCGAAAGATAAAGCATTTCTCGACGAATGCTTGCAAAACGCGACCTGGCTAATCCGCAGCCTCGATCAGCGCGCCAAGACCATTGTTAAGGTTGCGGCTGAAATCGTGCGTCAGCAGGATGCCTTTTTGGAACATGGCGTCGCCCACCTGCGGCCTCTCAATCTTAGAACCGTCGCTGACGCGATCGGCGTGCACGAGTCGACGGTAAGCCGGGTGACCTCGAACAAGTACATGCTTACCCCGCGCGGAGTCTTTGAACTGAAGTATTTTTTCACCGTCGCGATCGCGTCCTGCCAAGGCGGCGATGCGCACTCCGCCGAAGCTGTCCGGCATCGGATCAAAGCGATCATTGCCGCAGAATCTCCCGGCGACGTGCTTTCCGATGAGGACATCGCTGCCCGGCTGAAGGAAACCGGCATGGATGTTGCACGCCGCACCGTCACAAAATATCGCGAAGCAATGAACATCCCCTCCTCCGTGCAACGCCGCCGGGAAATGCGCTTGTGTTTTTAAATTTGGGTCAAGGCAGCCAACATCACGTTGCATTGCATCAAAGTGGAGACTTCGTTCATGACCCAATCCGCGGCAGGCGTCGTGGACGCTGTTCTGCACGACTCAGAAAAGCCCGCCCCACCGTCTGGTCCCGCATGGGGTGCGGTCATTTCGCTTTCCTTGGGTACCTTCGGGCTGGTGACGGCAGAGTTTCTTCCTGTCAGCCTGCTCACGCCGCTCGCGCATGATCTCGGTATCACCGAGGGAGCGGCTGGACAGGCGATGACGGCGACCGCTATCGTCGCGGCCATTTCGGCGCCGACGGTGGCCATCATCACAAAGCGCCTGGACCGCAGGATCGTCATGTGGACGATGACGCTGCTGCTGATACTGTCGGACGTTCTGGCGGCCGGCGCGTGGTCACTGGCGGTTCTCCTCACTGCACGCGTTGTGCTCGGCATAGCGCTCGGCGGCTTCTGGTCGATGTCGGCAGCACTGGCGATGCGGCTCGTTCCAAGCCACCTCCTGCCGCGCGCCATGTCGGTCATCCTCACCGGCGTTTCCGTGGCTACCGTTTGCGCAGCTCCAATCGGCGCTTATGTCGGCGATATCTGGGGATGGCGAAGCGCCTTCATGCTCGCCGCAGTCGGCGGCGCCGCTACACTGCTGGTGCAACTCATAACCATTCCGAGACTGCCTCCGATTGGAGTGGCTAGCTTCCGCAGCCTGCTGGATGTGGCTAAGATTCCGATGGTCAAGGTCGCGCTTGTGGTCGTCCTGCTTGTCGCTTCCGGCCACTTCGCCGGAATCACTTATATCCGCGCCTTCCTCGAGAAGATTCCCGCGCTGGACGTCGAGACGATCTCGCTTGTGTTGCTTGCTTTTGGCATCGCCGGATTCTTCGGCAATTTGGCCGGCGGGCTTCTGGCCGAGTACAGTCTCAAGGCAGTCGCGGCCCTTGCACCGCTGCTCATAGCGATAGCCGCTGTTTCGCTGCTGACGGCGGGAGCATCGGCCTTCGCCTCGGCGATTGCGGTTGCCGCATGGGGCTTTGCCTTCGGCGCGGTGCCGGTGGGATTACAGACGTGGATGGTGCGGCGGGCCGTTCCCGAGCAGGCCGAAAGCGCCGGTGTGCTGATGGTCGTAGCATTCCAAGTGGCAATCGCAGCCGGCGCGATTTTCGGCGGACTATTGGTGGACAATGCCGGGGTTACCAGTGCCATTGCCTACAGTGCTGTTGCCACGTTCCTCGCCGCCCTGACAGTGTTCCTGCTCGGCCCGAAGCGCGAAACCTAGACCGCCTGACAGGAGAGAGGTCTCAGCAGCGCAGCGGGACGAGAGATGCAATCGCATGCACGGCGCGGCGCGATCCTCCGCTTGCATGGACCAGCGGAAGCGCCTCGCCGGCTTCACCTCCGGGCCATGGCGACCTTCGCCGCCCGACACGTGAACCGCCATCTTGTTCACGGCGTCCCTTCGTCGGCCGACTGCACACCAAACGGACAGTCGCTCTCACCCTCACCCGTCCCTTGCCGGGACTTTCGCCGCAGCGGATACGGTTGTTCAACATCCTCGACTAGACGTTGGCAAGCGCCGTTTTCTGCCACCGGAACGGCTCGCCCGTCAGCCACATCTTGTGCAGGGTGGCTGCAACGCGGCGTGAAAGGGCGACGCGCGCCTTCGCGAGGCCGCGGTTCTTCGCAATCTTCATTGCCCTTGCCTTCATCTACGACCAAGTCCTCGGTCTCGTCGAAGGTGATCTGAGCAGCCAGGTAGAGCATGTGGCGATCGCCCATTTTGCTGATCCTCCCCGACAGATCAATTTCACCCGAGCTGTATCTGCGCGGCGGCGTAAGACCGAAATGCGCCCCAACCTTGCGCGAACGACATAATCGGGCAGGATCATCGACCAGCGCCAAGCTGTGCGTCACCGTGCACACGCGGCGTCAGGGCGTATCAACGCCGCCCGTATTAGCTCTCGTGAGGCGGCGGGCGCCAGTTGCGCTGCTGCCAAGCTGTAGCGAGGCACCAAACGCCAAAGCCCACCCAGACCAGCGCCTGTAGGAAAGGATCTGGGTGGTAGTCAAAAGGATCGGCGGCAAACAGCACGAAGGCCATTGCGAAGCACGAGAGGCCGATGCCAACGATCATGCCGGCCGCTTGCTGAAACGCTCGACCTGGTCGAGTTTCTCCCGATACTTTGCCCACGCGCCGTAGACTTCGTGGCAGAAGTCTTCGAATGCATGTTGAGCGTGCTCGTTAATGGTAACGCCGCTGTCTCTCACAGCGGCCATTGAGCCGAAAACATGCTCTGCGGCTAATTTCTTGGCTTCCTTGTGAGAGAAAATGTCGAAATCCGTTTCCACCTCCTTGCCGGTCGCAATGTGATAAAAAGACGGACTGGATCGCCGACCCTGGTCTTCTCGGTCATTAAACACGGCATCGAAAGCAGAATAACCTTCGTCAACTTTCCACTCGTGTCCGAGCACCTCCAGAACGCTTTTTGGTATTGCTGACACTTGTCCCTCCTCCGTTCCAAGCCGGCAATGAGACGCCAAAAACCTACGCGGTTCAAGACGCCCCCGCACACCCGGCGCGACCTTGTTTCAATGCTCTTCCCATGAAACACTTCCCTGGGGCTTTGGGGGTTTGAACGGCAAATGGATATTTTCGGCCGTCTTAGCGATTACGACGTGTTCGCCTACCTGCCGCAAGGCTTTTTCGTGCTGGCGGCTTTCGACTTTTTTTTCGGGACCAGCTTCGTCATTCACGCCAGCTGGGACGTGCCCACCGGCGTGTTTGTCCTGTTTCTTTCATACGCGGCAGGCCATCTGGTGGCGGGGCCTGCATCCCGGATCCTCGAGGCCGGCATTGTTCACGACATGCTGAAGCCGCCATCGGTTCACCTCCTGTCGCCCGAGCAGAGGGCCTCTTGGTTGTTGCGGTCTCTGCTGCCGGCCTATTTCACCCCTCTGTCACGGCCGACGCGCGCCCGCGTCCAGGCCGCGCTGGCGAAAGCCGGAACCTGCCTCCATGGCGACGAAGCCTATTGGGTAGCCTACACCGTGGCAAAGCGAGACGACCATGCAAAGCCGAGGCTTGAGAATTTTTTGAATGTCTATGGCTTTTGCCGCAACCTGTCGTTCATCGCGGCCGTCACCGCCGAGCTGCTGCTGGTGCAGGCTTTGGTCGCGCCGCGGCTGGATACGTTCGGCAGCGCCGCCCACGAAGTCATGGTGGCGGCAGGCTTCGCCCTCATCTCTTTTCAACTCTTCAAGCGGTATCTGAAATTCTACCGGCTATACAGCATTGAAGTCTTCGTCGCATTTGCGGCTGTCGAGGCGGACGCGACCTAAAATAACTCGGTGGGAAAACTCGGACGCTGCCGGGACGCCTCTTGCCTTTCTGGCTGTTTCAGCAACAGCTGAATAGGAAGAATGGCGGTTCATCAAAATGTTAGTAGAAATATTCGACGTTGAACACGGCGCTTGCGCGATTGCCACTTGTGACGATCAGACCAGGCTGATGCTGGACTGCGGCCAGAACGGCCTTACCGGCTGGCGGCCGGGCAACTATCTATACGATCGAGGGATCATGACCCTCGATATGCTGGCGGTCACCAACTACGATGAGGATCACGTTGCCGGCCTGCCAAATATGTATGATCGCAAAATCAACATCAACTGGCTTCTGAGAAACAAATCCGTTTCGTCAAAGACAATCCAAGCACTAAAGAGCGAAGACGGGATGGGAGCCGGAATCGCCAAATTGGTCGACGCTATCGATAACATCTTTACCGGCGGCACGGGCGGTGTGGCATCACCTGGGCCTTCGTTTGCTGGGATGACTAAGAAGGTTTTTTATAACGACTATCCAGCGTTCGACGACGAAAACAATCTAAGCATGGTCGTTCATCTCACCTGCAACGGAAAAGGGATCATGTTCCCTGGGGACTTGGAGCGTGCCGGCTGGTTGAAGCTTCTTGAGCTGGAAGATTTTCGCCAAGCTCTCCGAGACACCAACGTGTTGGTTGCGTCGCACCACGGGCGCGAAAACGGTTGCTGCGAGGAGATCTTCGAGTATTGCAAGCCGTACTATGTCGTCATTTCCGACAAGGGCTACATGTACGACACACAAAAGACGATCCCGTTTTATCGGCGATTCACCAAAAGCGGACCCTTCCGGAACGAGACACGCAACGTGCTCACCACTCGCAAAGACGGGTTGATTTCGTTCACTTTCAACTCCGATTCTTGGGGGCCATTTTAAGCTGACTATGAAGGCGTTAAGAGGGCTCGCAATCTCGACTGGAAGCCGACGTTCGAGCGCCGGTAAAGCTTTCCAAAATGTCAGGCGGCGGCACGAGACGCGACGAGCCTGAGGCTGTTTTAAGCGGCGGTGACCACGCGGCGTGGATATAGTCGGCGACTGTCATCCGATTCAGGTGGTACTGACGACAGAAAGTCCGCCAACCAATCCAACGCCGTGTTCCAGGCTACGCGCGCCGTAGCCTCCGTCTTGTGAAAAGCGGTGTTGATGATGATGGTCATGGTGTAGCCGCCGGTGTCCGCCTCAACAAAATTGGCTGGCTTCAATTCCCAATCGAACCGCACCTGCTCGGCGAATTTGTCGACGTGCAAGGCCCTATCGAAGTGGAAGAAGACAGGGAAATAGTCGGCCGCGTCGGCGATCTTGTCGGCGTCGTTGAAGGCGAACTCGACATAGCCGGAAAAACGAAAACCGCGGTCCTCGTTGATAGCCGGCCCCGCCGCTGCTGAACCCGAATAGGGCGCCGATCGCGCCGAAGATGCCACCGGCACGGGCTGTGCTGAACAAGCTATTCAGCGCCATGTCGAGCAGCTTGTCGGCGACCTTGTTCAAGGCGTTCGCCAGGCTTCCGCCGCCGACTTGCCTGAGCGCAAATTAGAAATGAAGCCGCCAAGCACGTCCTTGCCCAGGCCAACGTACTCTTCGGCACTCTGGCACGTCTTGCTGCTCGGCAAGCTGCCGGGTGGCGACACTGGCGTCCGCGTAGCTCTGGGCGAGCGCATCGGTCTTCGCTGATTCGTCGGGCGTGGTCGCTACGCCGGCCTTCTGGGCGGCTGTCAGAAGCTCTTGCCGGATGCAAGCTGTCTCGACGGCACGGCCGAAGTCATCCACCAGCGGATTGACGCCGGACTGGGCCGCCGTCACTGCCCGCAAAGCAGCAATCCTGCGTCTGGGCGATCTCGCGTTCGAAATCGTCGGGGCCTTTCACCTTAGTGCCGCCGCCGTTGCCCTTGCCACCACCGGTCACCGGATTACTCGGCAATGCTGATCGGCTCGACCTTCGGGGTCGCCGGCATCGCGAGCGCACAGCGTTCAAATCCTCGAAGGTGTCCGTCGACATTCGACAAGAGACACATGGCGCGGCGCGAGCGCTGGCGCTGTACAACCTACGAAGCGGCTCTCAATCCGAGGCGATGCCGTCCTTGATCCGTGTGAGGCGGCTTTCGCCTTCCTCCGGGCCGAAGCAGCTTTCGAAATCATTGCATTCCAGGCAACTGGGCGCGCTGCAGAGCGAAAAACCTTCGGCCTCGCAGAGCTTGCGGTAAAAGTACTTCTTCCATTTCATATTTTGGGTGTTGCCGGCCGCCAGCGTCGGAAAATGCGAGGCGAGCAGGCGGCCGAGCTCGGTCCGATTAAAAAGGCCAAGCTCCTGCCAGAGGTGGTCATTGCGCATGGCACGCCGGGCGATGATCCTGGCGAAGCGGGCGCTCGTCGGGTCGCCAGGTCGGGCATGCGCCAACAGCAGTCCATGCAGAAGTTCTTCCTCCAGATCCGGCTCGGGCTCGCTCACCTCTTTCAAGGCAAACGCGTTGATAGGAATAGCAGGGAAACAGCGGGACAGGACATCGCGCAGCTCGGCGCGCGAAAGTCCGGTTGCCTCCGTCGCAGTCGCCTCGCCGGCCTCGATCTCCTCGAGCGCACGTGAAAGCACACAGGCAAGCACATGCTGGTCGAACCTCCTCTCCAGCTCGATCTGCGGCCATTGGCCGGTGCTGAGCCGGGCATAATGTTGGGCAAATATGGTGCGTTCTCCTGGTTTGTCCTATCAAATCATGCAGAGATCCGGCCTGCCGCAACATGGGTCGGGCAGTTCTTCGGGTATACGCAGTCGCGGATCGCCTCGCGGTCGAGTAGTTCGGCAATTTTCGTCTGGTCCATCGGCTCTGTCGCAAATTCTGTGATTGGAAGAGGCGTTTCGCGAGCCCCCGCCCTGCCGTTTGCGCCTCATGGGGAACACTGGCGCCGGAAATGCCCCCGCAGAGTTGGAGGTGGACCGTGCAGGACAAACGTCGCGTGCTGAGTGCGGCCACATGGTCGGCCCCATTCAAGCCCGCCAGACTCTCGGTTGAATGAGTCCTCACAGCGGGCAGCGGGTGAGTTCCAGCGCACGTTCAGGACAGGATCGCGCGCCCCGCGATGCAGGCAGTTCCTCCCCTTCCGCAACTTCAATGTCACCAGGCAGGATGTACCCCTCGTCATCAAGCTTGAAGATGTCCGGCGCTTGCGCCGCGCATCGCGCGTGACCCTGGCATTTGGCCTTTTGGACGATGATGCGCATGGCGGTGCCTCATTGTCTGTGCCCCGGCTCGGGGCGGGCCTAAGACCAGTCCAGGATCAAATTTTCGATCCCGAACACATGGCCCCCAGAGGTTATCGGTGCCGTACCCTGCTTGATCCTGAAAGGTGGGATGCGCGCCAGCCACTCCTCCAGGCCAATGACAATCTCCCGCCGGGCAAGGTGTGAGCCAAGGCAACGGTGGGGACCATAGCCAAACGCTGCGTGGCGGTTGTCCTCTCGCTCCAAATCGATCGTGTTGGGGCATTCGAATTCCGCCGGGTCACGATTGGCAATCATCGTGGCGCAGGAAACATAGTCCCCCTTCCGGATCGGCGCGCCTTCGAAGTCGATATCTTTCGTAGCCACGCGGATCAACTGAATGGGCGGATAGGCCCGCAGCAATTCTTCGGTTGCAAGCGGGATGCGGTCCGGTTCGCTCCGCAGCAATTGCTGATCTTTGAGGTTCCGCGCGAGGTACGCCAAGTCAAAGCCTATAGCTGCTGCGACCGTGTCGAGCCCAGCGACGAAGACAAGCACGCCGATGCCGCGGACTTGGGTGTCCGTCAGCCGGCGGCCCTCGACCTGTGCCTGCACGATAAAGGTCATGAAATCGTCAACCGCCTCCTGGCGGCGCATGGCTGCAAGTTCGTCGATGAATGCCACGATCGTCCGGGCAGCCACAGGTCGTTCCTTATCGTCGCCGTGGAGCAGATCTTTCCCCCAGCCGACGAATGTATCGAGTCGGTCATCGGGCAACCCCAGAAAGCGAAGAAAGGTGCTCACCGCGAAAGGAAAGGCAAAATCCTTCATCACGTCGCAGCTTGTGCCCGACGCGGCGATCCTTTCGATCAGCTCGACCGCCCGTTCGCGGACAGCCGGTTCCAAAGCCAACACCCGCTTTGGCGAAAGCAGCGGATTGAGCAGTGAGCGAAAGACGCCATGGGCCGGTGGATCGAGCTCAAGCGGGATCGTCGGCCAGTTTTCACCCAGTATGGAGGAGAAGATGCTGCGATGGCTGGAAAAAGTCTCTGCGTCCTGCAGCACCTTCCGCTGGTCCGCGGCACGGGTGATGACCCAGGTACCCCGGCCATCTTGCGTGTTGTAGCGGGAGTAAAAGATCGGAGGCCCGTCATGTACGCAAGCGACAGCTGCGTGTGGATCCCCGTTGGGTGTTGGTGGCATCCCTGGCGATGTAAACAGGCTGAAGTCCCTCACCATTTCGGGCGGGACATGATCTGGAACGGGGTTGGTCGCCATTTTGTTTTCTCTACATTGGCGTTCATGGCTCGATTGAGATTGCACCGCTGTTCATAAAGTCGATTTCCAGCATGGGCACGTCTCTTGTCGGGCGCCTTCTAGATTCTGTCGCCTGATACAGCCCACCTGCACCAGCGCGGATGAGATCGGTTGCGAAGTCGATCAGAAGGGGCATCTCCGCCGCGCTGCGGTCATGAAGCAAAGCCGCCGCTTATCCCCGTTAGGGTTGAGAAGCTGGTCAATCACCTCTGAGCTCCGTGACGCACTGCTGATGCCCTGCTGATCAAATTGTCGAAGCAAGTCGCGTGCCGGATAAGCGTACCCATGGCGCTGCACCAAGCAATGCCAGCCTGCACTAGGCCCGCCGCTGATGATCACCTGTCCATCATTCTTAGGACAACGTCCGACAACCGACATCCGTGGTCGGTTTTGTCGAGTCCGCGACATCGGGCTGTTCGGCTTGGCTGCTGCTGCACAGCCTTCCGGTCGACGAGCGAGGAGATCGCTCGCACGGCCCGGATTGAGCAACGACGCGATCCAGCGCAAGGTTCGGGTGCGGTCCGACAAGACCCGGCCGCGCTTCCGCTTCGGTTCGGCGCTGATGGCATATGCGTTGTTGTAGCCGCTGCAAGGATTTCCGGTCAGACGAGCGATGCACTCGTGCGCAGCGATCCGGCCGGCGACGAGCCTGACTGTATCGATGCGGTCAATTCCGGCGTGCACACCTGACCGTGCGTATGCGCTAACACGGCAAGCTCTATCGCACATGGACCTATATTTCCTCGCGAGCCGCTGTCGGAACGTGGTGCCGAGTCCTATGGCGGCCGGTTCAATCCGAGGGCCTGTCGGCACTCTACACATCCCGGTCGGTCGGACCGGGAACGCGTGGCAGACTCTCGGCCAGAAACCGCCAGTCGCTGCGCTCGCGTTCGCCTTCCTTGCGCGTGCCGAAGAACTGGACGATCATCTTGCCGTCGGCGCCATAGGCTTCAACGGACGTGACGTGACCGTCCCTCGTCGGCTTGCGCACGGCCCAGACCTCGCGGATGTGATGAGTCCTAAGATGGAGATGGAAGTTCTCGTCGAGCACATTGATCCGCGGCCCGATCTGCTTGACCGACTTGATCGGGCCGGAATGGATCTGGATGCAACCACGATTGCCGACAAAGCACATGATCGGCATCTCGTCTTCGGCCGCCTGTTGGAACAGGGCGCCAACGGCATCATTGTCGAGCAGCCAGGCGTAATCCTCGTCGGCCATACGCATCGCCTGGCAGCGGCTGAGCTTCAGGGTCTTCAACATATGGTAGAACTGATGCACGTCGCTCAGCCGGCTCCAGTGCTCGCGTAGGTCGTCGACCGTGGCGGCTTGGTCTGGACTCACTGCATTATCGAGCGCCCCGCTCGCCTCGACCGATATGATCGGCTCCTGGTCGGAGGATACAAGCTCTGCCGCCAGATTCTGATAGGCGTGCAGGTTCGAGGCGGGCCTGAGATGTACTTTGTGCATCGCCTCGCCGGTGGCATCAAAGAATTGCAGGCTGCGGCGGATCTCGGCTCCCTCGCGCTTCTCGACGGCGAAGCCATACGCCCACGCTTTCGGGAAGATGCGCAGGTCGATCTCGTCGCCGAGCACCATGGCATGCGGGTTGCCGGTGACCACTTTGTCGTAGACGCCGATCTTTTGGTGCACGGCACTTTGGTTGCGGGTGACCGCCATCACCTCGCCGACCGCTTCGAGGCCGGTCAGCAGATCATCGACGCGCGGCTCGATGCGCACCGCGCCGTGACCACAATGCGCCGCGACCAATTCGGCTTCCGAAATGCCCAATCGAGCGGCGAGATCATGCTCCCGGATTTTCGGATTGTCTTCGCACGCCCGCCGGATTTCGTCCGGCGACGGTTTCTCGCGCTGGTCCATGTCTTACCCCTGCTTCCACCTACGTGTGAGGATCAGCTGCCCTGCCGGTGAATCTTCAGCCGATCGGGCGCGCCGTAATGCTCGACCCTGATCTGCTGCTGGCCCGTGAACAAAGTGTCGCTGGACAGCGTGCGCACGTCGTCGCACCCGCGCGAAAACCGGGGGTGCTATCGGAGCGGCGAGACCCGAGTGACACGAGCAGGCACATGCCGATGGAATCTCATCGAGCCGGTCGGTGGCCACCGGGCGGTGGTGAGCGATTGTGGGTGTTGTCGCAATCGGCCAATCGGTCATTCGGATGCCACGGGAGGCGCTGCTTCGCCAAACAAAGCGTGTCTGACCCAGTCCTGACATGTTGCTCCCTTGCTTCGCCGCATCGATCGCGAGGGCACCCACGACACGATTGTGGATCGGCAGTCTCTTGCCACCTCGCCAGTGGAGCTTCAAAAACCGTGCCAATTGCGCCGAAGCAAGCTCAGAAGGAGTCTTCTGTAATGGTCATTGGTTTAATGTGAGTTCAGCCAACAACTCAGGCCCAACATCCCGCGTGGCGGACCCGACAAACCCGACAGTACGTGTCGGTTGGCCGACACCTTCGCAGCAATGGACTCACAAGAATCACCGCAGGGTCAGAGATGCCGCGCTGTGTTGAAACGGTTTTCGCTTTGGCACGGTGCATGCAGCGTGATGCGCAAGCAGGTCCCGGACTGAGGAGAATGGAGCCATGATTACGCTCACCGACAACGCTGTTGCCGCCATCAAGACTGCTCTTTCCCGCGCCCAAGAGCCGGCGGAAGGCTTTCGCATCATGGTCCAGGCCGGCGGCTGCGCCGGCTTCAAATACTTAATGGGCCTGGAGAGCGTGTCGCGCGAGGGCGACGCGATCACCGAGACAGATGGGATCAAGCTGTTCGTGGACGCGGGCTCCCAACCGCATGTTGCCGGCATGACCGTCGACTTCCTCACCGGGCTCGAATCTTCCGGCTTTGTCTTCGATAACCCCAACGCGCGCGAGAAGTGCGGCTGCGGCAAGTCCTTCAGTTGATCGCCCGAAGCGCCTGTGCGGGTCCATGAAGCGATTGCCGCGGACGGACTCATTTGCGGCAGAGGAGGCTTATATGGCCGGCACAACAGATGTCCCTGTCCTCAAGAACAAGGCAAGGTCGAAGCCGATCTTGGGACCGGCAATCGCTTCAGGTAGGACGCAAAGAACGTCGCCTCCCGAAACAGTTCGGTTCCTGGTGGCACCCAAGCTGCTGGCCGCCAAATCGCGCCGCTGCGCCAAATTCGGCTTATCGATAACGTTGTCGTGTTCGGGCGTCCTTACCTGCGGGCTGACGGCGGCGACTGCGGACTTGTCCATGTCGACGCCGATCCGGTCTACGTCAAACTCTCGGGCGTCTGCGCCGGCTGCCAGTTCGGGCCCATCATCATCAACGGCATACGCCAGAGGCTCAATGAGGCGGTCGCGCGCTCGCGTCATTCCGGTCAACTGAGGATCGCACATGAAACCTGTCTACCTCGACAACAACGCAACCACACGGGTCGATCCTGAGGTCGTGCAAGCGATGTTGCCGTTCTTTAGGGATCAATTCGGCAACCCTTCGTCGGCGCACGCTCTTGGCGCCTCAGTCAGTGCGGCGGTGAGAAAGGCGCGGAGGCAGTTGCAAGCTCTGATCGGCGCGGAGTTCGACGATGAGATCACCTTCACCTCGGGTGGGACAGAAAGCGACAATGCAGCGCTTCTTTCGGCGCTCGAGGCGGCGCCCAACCGAACCGAGATCGTGACGTCCGCGGTCGAGCATCCCGCCGTGCTGACGCTCTGCGCGCATCTTGAGAAGACCCGCCGCGTCAAGGTGCACAGGATCCCGGTGGATTGCCGTGGCCGGCTCGACCTCGACGCCTATATGGCCGCCCTCACCCCACAGGTCGCAATCGTCTCGATAATGTGGGCGAACAATGAGACTGGTGTGATCTTCCCCGTGGCCAGGCTTGCCGAGTTGGCCAAGGAAGTGGGCACCCTTTTCCATACCGATGCTGTGCAGGCGGTCGGCAAGCTTCCGATGGACCTGAAGTCGACCGCAATCGACATGCTGTCGCTCTCCGGCCACAAGCTGCACGGGCCGAAAGGGATCGGCGCGCTTTTCGTAAAACGTGGCGTCAATTTCCACTCGCTGATCAAGGGGGGCCACCAAGAACACAACCGGCGTGCTGGCACCGAGAATACGCCCGGCATAGTCGGGCTCGGCATGGCGGCCGAACTCGCCTTGAAATTCATGGACGACGAGACCACACGGGTAAAGTCGCTCCGCGACCGTTTAGAGGACGGGATTCTCCAGCGCATCCCAAGCACCTGTGTCACTGGTGATCCCCTGGAACGGTTGCCCAACACCGCAAACATCTCCTTCGAACATCTCGAAAGTGATGGAATTCCACTCCTCCTCAGCCGCGTGGGCATCGCGTGTTCCTCCGGCTCCGCCTGCACCTCCGGCTCTCTGGAACCGAGCCATGTCCTGAGCGCGATGAAAACGCCACACGCGGCAGTCCGCTTCTCCTTGGCGCGGGACAACGGCGAAGCGGACGTCGACCGGGTGCTCGAGGTCATGCCGGCAATCGTGGAGAAGCTGCGTGGCTTTCCCAGTTCTGGGCCGGGTAAGCGAAGCTCCGAAGACGTTCAATCCGGTCTATGCCTGAGCGGCGGCAGAACAGGCTACCGTCCATGACCCGTCATGTCTTTCTCAACGATACGACCTTGCGCGATGGCGAGCAGGCGCCCGGCGTCGTCTTTACCACGACGGAAAAGCTGGAGATCGCCGAGTCTCTTGCGGCGGCCGGCGTCACAGAGATCGAGATCGGCACGCCGGTCATGGGCGCCGACGAGATCGAAACAATTCGCGCCGTGGTCGCGCGGTGTCTCCCGGTTCGGCTCATGGCCTGGTGCCGGATGACGTTGCTGGATCTCGATGCAGCGATCGAGAGCGGCGTCCACGCCGTCAATCTATCGCTGCCTGCCTCGGACATCCAACTTGCCGCCAAGCTCGGCCTCGATAAGGCGGGAGCGCTCCAGGTCATCGAACATATGGTCAGACGCGCAGCCGCCGCCGGCTTCTTCGTCGCGGTGGGCTGCGAGGATGCCTCGCGGGCCAATCGGGATCATCTCGCCCGCGTCATCGAGACGGCTGCACGCGCCGGCGCAAGCCGCGTCAGGCTAGCCGACACAGTCGGCGTTCTCGATGCGTTTTCGACCTTCGAACTTGTCGCCCAGCTCGTGGCGCAGTCTCCAATCGACCTTGAATTTCATGCGCACAACGATCTCGGACTTGCTGCCGCCAACACGCTGGCCGCGATCCGCGCAGGCGCGCGCCATGCCTCCGTCACCGTCCTGGGGCTCGGCGAGCGTGCGGGCAATGCCGCGCTGGAAGAGGTGGCCGCCGCGATGGCGGTCCTCGACGGCGCGGATACCGGCATCGAGCTGACCGCATTGCCCGACCTCGCCGCCCAGGTGGCTTGGGCCGCCCGCCGGCAGACCGCGGCCATTAAACCGGTCGTCGGCGCCGATGTTTTCACGCACGAATCCGGCATTCACGTCGCAGGGCTGCTGAAGGACTCGCGCACTTATCAGGGGCTCGATCCGGCTCTCGTCGGCCGCTGCCGGCGTATCGTCATCGGCAAGCATTCCGGCGCCACTGCGATTGCCCATGTGCTGAGCGAAAGCGGTCGCGATCTCGACCCGGATCTGGCAGCCGCGATGGTGGCCCGCGTCCGGCGCGAGGCGGCCGAGACCAAATCGACCGTCACTGCAACTCAACTGGTCGAGCTCTACGATGGAATGTGCAGCGAGGCATCCCTCGCGGAGCTGTGCGGGTCCAGGTCAGCCGTGCGCGAGCGCACCGACACCACAGTTTTCCGACCAGGGAGAATGCAATGAATTGTTCCGCTGACAGCCGCCCCATCGACGTCACCGACATCCTCGCACGACTGAAGCGCCTGTCGGCTGCGGAGGAGTTCTTTGCAGTCCTTGGCGTCTCCTATGACCCGAAAGTGCTGAATGTCTCGCGGCTCCATATCATGAAGCGCGTGGGCCAATACCTTGCCGAAGAAGATTTCTCCGGTCTGCCCGACCAGGTGATTGCCGCGCGGGTGCGCGCGACGCTCGAACGCGCTTACGAGGACTTCGCGATTTCCTCGCCGCTCACGCATCGGGTCTTCAAGGTGCTCAAAGACCACGATCCGAACAAACCTGCCACGCCGGGCCGCACCTTTGTCCCGTTCGACTCCGTACTGAAGCGGTTCGGACAGGAATGACCGCGACACGGGTTGCGACGCGACAATGTCGAGAAGCCGACAAATCCGGTCATCACCACGGCGCCCCCAGAAGCAACCAAGCGAAGTTCTAGGAATAGGGGGCAGCGCAAAACAGTTGGCACGAATGATGCGCACCAAAGAGATAACCGCAAGCCCGCATCCGGACAGGAGCCTAGAGAAACCGCCAATGCACATCGTAATCTGCATCAAGCAGGTGCCGGACTCGGCACAGATAAGGGTCCATCCGGTGACGAACACGATCATGCGCCAGGGTGTTCCGACTATCATCAACCCTTACGACCTGTTCGCCCTCGAAGAAGCCCTCAGACTGCGCGACGCCTATGGTGGCGAAGTCACCGTGCTCACTATGGGCCCGCCCATGGCAGAGGACGCGCTGCGCAAGGCGCTCGGTTACGGCGCCGACCGAGCGGTGCTCTTGACCGACCGCTATTTTGCCGGCTCCGACACGCTGGCGACCTCGTTCGCCCTTTCCCAGGCAATCGCGAAGGTTGGCGAGACGTTCGGCACGCCAGACCTCGTCTTCACCGGCAAGCAGACGATCGATGGCGACACCGCCCAGGTCGGGCCCGGCATCGCCAAGCGCCTCGGACTCCTGCAACTGACCTATGTCGCGAAGATCGCGTCTATTGACCTTGCTGCACGCGAGATCAAGGTCGAGCGCCGCTCCGAAGGCGGCACACAGATGCTGAAGAGCAGGCTCCCTTGCCTCATCACCATGCTGGAAGGCACAAACGAGATCCGCCGGGGCTCGATCCAGGACGTCCTGTGCGCCGCGCGCAGCCAGGTCTTGAAATGGAGTGCGGCCGACGCCGGCATTGAGGATCTCACCAAATGCGGCCTGCGCGGTTCACCGACGGTCGTCAAGCGCGTTTTCGCCCCTCCTGCGCGGGCGGAAAAGGCGGCAAAAATCGACACCGCCGAGATGGCTTTGCGCGATGTCGCTGACGAACTCATCACGGCAATCTTCACCCGCCAGCCGGCATTGGAACATGAGCTCGCCTTCAACGGCGGCGCGTGAGAGGGCAAGGATCAGACGATGTCGAACGCGAACCGAGAAACCCCTCGCCCTGCAGCCGGCCGTGCCGGCATAAAGAAGGAGCTGCCCGCGCATTTCAAAGACTACCGGCACGTTTGGGTTTTCATCGAGCTCGAACGCGGCCAGGTCCATCCCGTATCATTCGAACTGCTCGGCGAAGGCCGCAAGTTAGCAGACAAGCTTCAGGTCCAGCTTGCGGGCGTCGTGCTTGGACCGCCGGGAGAGGCCATCGGGAACGCCGTTGCCGAAGCGTTCGCTTATGGCGCCGACCTTGTCTACATCGTCGAGGCGCCGCTGCTCGCCGACTATCGGAACGAGCCATTCACCAAGGCGATGACGGATCTGGTCGATACCCACAAACCCGAGATCCTTCTTCTCGGCGCCACCACACTCGGCAGGGATCTTGCCGGCTCCGTGGCGACGACCTTGCAGACAGGGCTCACGGCCGACTGCACCGAACTCGATGTGGATACCGACGGTTCGCTCGCCGCCACTCGTCCGACTTTCGGCGGTTCCTTGTTGTGCACGATCTATACGCTCAATTTCCGCCCCCAGATGGCGACAGTGCGACCGAGGGTCATGCCCATGCCGCAGCGGGCGGATAAACCGGTCGGGCGTGTCATCCGGCACAAGCTCTCGGTAGCCGAGGACGAGATCGTTACCAAAATCCTCGGCTTCCTGCCGGATAGTCAGTCGGCAAAGGCAAATCTTGCCTATGCCGACGTCGTGGTTGCGGGAGGCCTCGGTCTAGGCGCGGCGGAGAACCTGCAGCTTGTGAAGAATCTCGCGCGGGCAATCGGCGCCGAGCATGGCTGTTCGCGCCCGTTGGTCCAGAAGAGCTGGATGCCAGCTGATCGGCAGATCGGCCAAACTGGCAAGACCATCCGGCCGAAGCTTTACATAGCGGCCGGGATTTCCGGCGCCGTCCAGCATCGGGTTGGCGTCGAGGGGGCGGATCTCATCGTGGCCATCAACACCGACCCGAACGCGCCGATTTTCGATTTCGCTCACCTCGGGATCGTCACCGACGCGATCCGCTTCCTGCCCGCACTGACCGAAGCCTTCACCCGGCGGCTGTCGCCCCACAGTCGCGACAAGCTTGCGAGCTAAGGGATGGACATGATCGAGGAACAATTCGACGCCATTGTTATTGGGGCCGGCATGTCCGGAAACGCAGCTGCTTACACCATGGCCAGCCACGGCCTGAAGGTGCTGCAGTTGGAGCGGGGTGAATATCCGGGGTCCAAGAATGTCCAGGGTGCCATCATGTACGCGAACATGCTGGAGAAGATCATCCCGGATTTCCGGGACGATGCGCCTCTTGAGCGGCATTTGGTTGAACAGCGGCTTTGGGTGATGGACGACACGTCCCACACCGGGATTCACTATCGGTCGGACGACTTCAATGAGGCGAAGCCCAACCGCTACACGATCATCCGTGCCCAGTTCGATAAATGGTTTTCGCGTAAGGTGCGCGAGGCCGGCGCGACGGTTCTGTGCGAGACGACCGTGACGGAACTCATCCGTGACGCCAAGGACAGGGTGATCGGCGTCCGCACAGACCGGGCCGGCGGAGCCATCTACGCGGACGTGGTCGTCCTCGCAGAAGGTGTCTGCGGACTGCTTGGCACGCGGGCCGGCCTGCGCGAGATGCCGAAGCCGCAAACCGTGGCGCTCGCCGTCAAGGAAATGCATTTCCTGCCCGAAGAGGTCATTGAGCAGCGGTTCGGCCTCAAAGGCGATGAAGGCTGCGTGATCGAGGCGGTGGGCACGACCTCCCGCAGCATGGCCGGGCTCGGCTTCCTCTACACCAACAAGGAGTCGATCTCACTGGGCATTGGCTGCCTCGTCTCCGATTTCGCCGCGATGGTCGAGAGCCCTTACGTCCTCCTCGACGCCTTAAAAACCCATCCTTCGATCCGGCCGCTGATTGCCGGCTCGGAAGTGAAAGAATATTCCGCGCATCTCATTCCCGAAGGCGGCTACAAGGCTATTCCGCAGCTCTTTGGCGACGGTTGGGTCGTGGTCGGCGATGCCGCGCAACTGAACAACGCCATTCACCGCGAGGGTTCGAACCTCGCCATGACCTCCGGCCGCATCGCGGCTGAGGCAATCATCGAGGTCAAGAGCCGCAACGGTCCTATGACCAAACGGAATCTCGCTCTTTACAAAGCCATGCTAGACAAGTCCTTCGTGGTCAAGGACCTAAGGAAATACAAAGACATGCCGGCCTTGCTCCACACCAATTCCTGCAATTACTTCACGACTTATCCGCGGTTGATGTCGCAAGCCGCGCAGAACTTCATGCGTGTCGACGGCACACCGAAGATCGAGAAGGAAAAGGCGACCACGGCGGCCTTCATCAAGGCGCGCTCGCGCTGGGGGCTGGTCAGCGACGCGGTCCGCCTTGCATTGGCGTGGCGCTGAGGGGAGACGAAATGACGATCGCAGTGACGAAGTCACGTGTCGAGGACAAGCTTTACCAGAACCGCTACTTGGTGGATTCCGGCCGTCCGCATATCAAAGTGCTACCGCACGAGAGGCCAAGCGCGAACTTGCTCGCGCTGACCCACGTCTGCCCGGCGAAATGTTATGAGTTGAACGACAAAGGTCAAGTGGAGATCACTGCCGACGGCTGCATGGAGTGCGGCACCTGCCGGATTTTGTGCGAGACCAGTGGCGAGATCGAGTGGAACTATCCACGCGGCGGCTTCGGAGTCCTCTTCAAATTCGGATGAGGACGCACGCACCGTATCAAGAGGGTCAATCTTGGTACACCTGAGGTCGCGACCAACGCCAAGTCTATCTTTGCTTGAATTGCCGCGCCACGAAGAGAAGCTCGTGAATACTGTGCTTTCAGAATTCAGACTCAGACACAAAAGGAGGAGCACTCTGGACGACAACCGCTGAGGTGTTTCCATGGCTCACGTACCGCAAGATCGGGTCGACGAGGTAGCACCTCGGGATACCCGCCCTGAACCGCCCATCAAAAGCATGCCCCAAGCAGATATCGCGCTCAGGGGACTCTACGAGATATCGAAGGTGCTGACCGCCCCCAGCGAGCTGGAGATTACGCTCGCCAATGTCGTGAACATCCTGCCTTCGTTTCTGCACATGCGTCACGGAGCAATCGTCGTCCTGGACGCTGAAGGAGAGCCGGAGATTGCCGCAACTGCCGGCGATACCCACGCACCTCAATCAGGCACTCGCCGCGTCATACCACAGGCCATAACAGATCAAATCGTCGCTACGGGGACGCCGCTCTTCATACCGGACGTCCGCAGGTCCCAACTATTTCAGGCTGACCTTCAAACATCTTCGAGCAGCGGCACCATCCCAATTGCCTTTATCGGTATCCCGCTAAAGGCTGATCATAAAATCCTTGGGACATTGTCGATCGACCGCGCCGGAGACGGCGCCACCGACTTTCGCGACGACGAGGACACATACTTCCTGACGATGGTCGCCAACCTTGTCGGCCGGACGATCCGTCTCCATCGCATCCTGAGTACAGATCGTCAGCGGTCTGTCCATGAGCAGAGACCGGAGAAATCGCCCAACGAGGGGAGGACCTACGACCCTGCCCGGCGTGCGGATGTCAAAATCGACGGGATCATCGGGGAAAGCCCCGCACTCAAGCAGGTGCTCGAAACCGTCTCGGTCGTAGCAGGGACCAATTCCACCGTGCTTCTGCGGGGTGAAAGCGGCACCGGCAAGGAATTCTTTGCGCAAGCCATCCATAAGCTCTCACGTCGGAGGAAGAGGTCTTTCGTCAAATTGAACTGCGCCGCACTGTCTGAAAGCGTTCTGGAGTCAGAACTGTTTGGGCATGAAAAGGGCGCTTTCACGGGTGCTATCTCCCAGCGCGCCGGTCGTTTTGAATTGGCAAATGAGGGAACGCTGCTACTTGATGAAATCGGCGAGATTTCGCCGGCCTTTCAAGCCAAGTTGTTGCGTGTCTTGCAGGAAGGCGAGTTGGAGCGAGTCGGCGGCACCAAAACGCTACAGGTCGACGTGCGCCTCATATGCGCCACCAACAAGGACCTCGAGACGGCCGTCATAAAAGGGGAGTTCAGGGCCGACCTTTATTACCGCATCAATGTGGTGCCAATTATCCTGCCTCCGCTCAGAGAGCGACCCGGCGATATTCCACGCCTTGCGAACGCGTTCCTCAACCGATTCAACAAGGAGAACGATCGCGCACTCGCCTTCGCGCCGTCGGCGCTTGACCTGATCTCGCAATGCTACTTCCCTGGTAACGTCCGCGAGCTGGAGAACTGCGTCCAAAGGACGGCGACACTTGCGCGTTCAAGGACGATCACGCCATCCGATTTCGCCTGTAAGAAGAGCCAGTGCCTTTCCTGGCTCCTCTGGAAGCGAGCCGACCGCTCGAATGGCGGCAATACCATCGACGATCTCGCACGGGTCAACGCAGTGCCGGTCGGATTGCGGCTGCCGGCCAGTCGCATCGGTGCCTCCGCAGGCAACGTATCTCCCCTTGCGGCCGGCGATCCGAACGATCCCGCTTGTCCCCCGCGTCTGACGGAACGCGACCGGCTGATCGACGCGATGGACAAGGCCGGTTGGGTTCAGGCCAGGGCGGCTCGTATCCTCGGCCTCACGCCGCGGCAAATCGGCTACGCGCTGCGCCGGCATGGTATCGAGGTGAAGAAATTCTAGACGTCGTGATGACGTCAAACGTAAGCCCGGAGTAGTCTCCCTCACACTCTGCGCGCCCAAGGCTGGTAACCTTCGCGATCCGATTTGCTTGTCCACTGTCGGAAGCCCGACAAAGGTGTGTCGGAGCAATCCGACGGAATCCGACACGAAAGCCAATTCGTGAACCAAAACCGCTCTTTGAGCTGGCATAGCTCTTGCGGTTTGAACTGCGACATTCACCCAGCAACGGAGCCGTTCGATGTCCGCACCGGCAATTTCGCTTGAGAGCCTCAGCACGACATTCAATGACCAGCTGCTTGCCACCGTGAAAGCCGGTGGCTGCGCGTCTTCGTCCTGCGGCTCGTCGATAAAGCCGGACGACATGGATCCGGCTGTCTGGGACAAGATCAAGGATCATCCCTGCTTTTCAGAAGAGGCGCATCACTATTTCGCGCGCATGCACGTCGCGGTCGCGCCCGGCTGCAATATCCAGTGCAACTACTGCAATCGCAAATATAACTGCGCCAACGAAAGCCGGCCTGGGGTGGTCTCCGAAAAGCTGACGCCCGACCAGGCGCTACGCAAGGTGATCGCGGTCGCCAACGAGGTGCCGCAGCTTTCCGTGCTCGGCATCGCCGGACCTGGCGATGCCTGTTACGACTGGAAGAAGACGAAGGCAACGTTCGAACGAGTCGCCAGGGAAATCCCAGACATCAAGTTTTGCATCTCCACGAATGGGCTCGCGCTGCCGGACCATGTCGATGAGCTTGCCGACATGAATGTCGATCACGTGACGATCACCATCAACATGGTCGACCCTGAGATCGGTGCAAAGATCTATCCTTGGATCTTTTACGACCATCGCCGCTACGTCGGCATCGAAGCCGCCCGGATCCTGCACGAGCGGCAGATGTTGGGTCTGGAGATGCTGACGGCGCGCGGCATCCTCACCAAAATCAATTCGGTGATGATCCCCGGCGTGAACGATGAGCATCTGATCAAGGTGAATAGATGGGTCAAGGAGCGAGGCGCGTTCCTCCACAACCTCATGCCGCTGATTTCGGACCCGGCGCACGGCACGCACTACGGACTGAGCGGGCAACGCGGCCCAAACGCAATGGAGATGAAGGCTCTTCAGGATCGTGTCGAAGGCGGCGCCCAGTTGATGCGCCACTGCCGGCAGTGCCGGGCAGATGCCGTCGGCCTGCTCGGTGAGGATCGTGGCCAGGAATTCACACTCGAGCGGATCCCCGGCGAGGTCACCTACGATGCCAGCAATCGCAAGGCCTATCGGGAGCTGGTCGCGGAGGAGCGCCGTGATCACATGGCGGCTAGGAGAGAAGCGATCGGATTGGTCAAGGCAGCGAGCCCCGGCAAGTCCCTTCTCTTCGCGGTGGCGACCAAGGGCGGCGGCCGCGTCAATGAACATTTCGGCCATGCGAAGGAATTCCAGGTTTATCAAGCCTCGCCGAGAGGGATCAGTTTTGTCGGGCATCGGAAGGTCGAGCAGTATTGCCTCGGCGGCTGGGGCGGAGAAGCCGCCCTCGATGGCGTCATCGCAGCGCTTGAAGGCATAGATATCGTGCTGTGCGCCAAGATCGGAAACTGCCCGCAGGATCAGCTCGCGGACGCTGGAATCCGAGCCACCGACACTTATGCCCATGACTATATCGAGACCGCAATCAGCGCGATTTACGCCGCCGCGTGTGGGACCCCCGCACTCGCGGCGACGGCCTGAGCTGTCTCATTCATTCGGACCAGGAGTTAAAATGGCTTTCAAGATCATCGCATCCCAATGCACCCAATGCGGCGCCTGCGAATTCGAATGTCCCTCCGGCGCGATCAAGTTCAAAGGCGAGAGCTACGTGATCGAGCCCCACAAGTGCACCGAGTGCGAGGGGGTCTTCGATGCGCAGCAATGTGCCTCGGTATGCCCGGTGCCGAAGACCTGCGTTCCTGCGTGACGGACATTGGGCTGCCGACATGCTCGGGGCTGCCTGCGCAGGACGCCTGGAACGCCTTGTTCACAATCTGCAGCCTCAAGGGAAATCAGGGAACGGACATGTCGCTCGGACGCGAAGAGGAGGTCGAAATCCGCAGGCCTCCACGATTCATGCCGGGAGAGCGGGTACGTGCCACTCGCCATATAAAAAATGACGGCACCTATCCTGGCAGGGAGATCGGCGAAAATCTCGTGCGGAAGGGCGACGAGGGATATGTGCGCGACATTGGCACCTTTCTCCAGCAGTTCTTCATCTATGCGGTCGAATGGATCGACCGTGGCACCGTCGTCGGCATGCGAGCGCGTGAACTGATGAGCCTCGACAAAGCCGAGGCGCCCTGCAGTGCTGATAGCAATACCAATGAAGGGACGGCCAGATGAAAGTCATGATCCGCAGGACCGATGCTGGCTTGTCGGCGTATGTCCCGAAGAAGGACCTCGAAGAGCCGATCATCAAGCTCGAGAAGGAAGAGTTGTGGGGCGGAACTGTGACGCTCAGGAACGGGTGGCGGCTCCTCCTACCCGATCTTCCACGGGATACGCGTCTGCCGATCACCGTCGAGGCAAGGAAGGTTTCCGAAGAGGACTGATGCTGCCCCTTGATAGGTGCGTCGCGAGGAACGAGCATGAACACGATCCTGACATCGGGCCACCTCGTCATCGTGCGGGACAGTTTTGCCGAAAAGCTGCTTGACCTGGCGAAGGAAGCGCTCGCCGCCGATCAGGTGATCCCCTATCTCGGTCCGGGTCTTCTTGGGTTCAACTGTGCGGAACCGCCTGTGCCGCATACGCCCGAGGTCGTTGCCGCGGCACTCAATGCACGGGCGCCAGCCCCTTCCAGGATCCGCACCAATATGTGGTCGGTTGCGCAGTTCATCGAACAGCGCCGGCATCGCCGGACGCTTCAAGCTTGGATGACCGACATATTCGCAGCGCCGGTGGCGCCTACCCTCCTCCACGCCTGGCTCGCAAGGCTGCCGCTCTCCCTCATCGTCGACAGCTGGTACGACGGCGCGATGCGCACGGCTCTCGTAGAGACCGGCCGAACGGACGTCGTTGAGATACAAGGCGTCACGCGGGCGAACGAAATCGGTAACATTTGGACGAAAACCTACGATTTGTCCGGGAGGGAACTCGACCCCCGATCGGGGGCAAAGACGGTTCTCTATACACCTCACGGGAGTATTAGGCCGGCGCAAAACTTTCTCGTCGCAGATTCCGACTATGTCGAAGTCCTGACCGAAATCGATATCCAGACACCGATCCCAGACGTGGTGAAGGAACGGCGCATCACCCGTGGATTTTTCTTCGTTGGCTGCCGCTTCAACGATCAGATGCTGCGCACCTACGCCAGGCAGATCATGAAGCGCTCCCGAGGTCCACATTGCGCGGTAATGGACGCGGAAACGCTGACCAGAAACGAAGCGCGTTTCCTTGCGGCAAGCGGAATCACGGTGATCGACATGCCAGTAAGTGAAACCGCGGCTCGGCTTATAGGAACGGGCACTGCTGCAGGTGGTGGACAGGATTAACAATGGCGGGCCCCTTTGATGATTGGTCCTTCGGCTTGCCTCGAAGACGCAAAATGCAGTCGGGAATACACCCGTGAGCAGTGATGCTATCGGCAGCGCAACGAACGCTCTGAATTCGTTGACCCATGTGGAAGCGGCGCGCTGGGGCCGGGATTTGAGTACGCTGTTGCGCATCACGCGTATGAATTTGCGGCATCCCTGGCAGGTCGCCTTCGCCATGGGCTCGACGATCATGGCGGCAATCCTCCAGTTGCTCATTCCCCAGCTTCTCGGCCGGGCTGTCGACCAGACCCAGACAGCCATCGGGGGCGGTGTCGCGGGGGCCGCCGCAGGACAAGCGCTCTGGACCCCGGCTCTCCTGCTGCTCGCCGTCAGCGCGCTACGCGGCCTTTTCACGATGGCGCAGAACTATTTTGCCGAAGCCGTCGGGCATCATGTCGCGTACGAACTGCGGCTCGCCTACTACGACAAGATCCAGCGTCTCAGCTTTTCCTTTCACGACCGGGTCCATTCAGGCGATCTGATCACCATCGGAATGCTCGATCTCCAAGGCGTGCGGATGTATTTTTCCACCGCGCTCGTTCGCGTGGTCCTGCTCACCATGCTGCTCGGGATCGGCGCCTACATGATGATCTCGACCGATCCCATGCTCGGCCTGGTCGCGCTGAGCTTCGTGCCTTTTGTCGCCTGGCGCTCATCGGCCACACAGCTTAGGCTGCGCGCCACCTGGCTCGACCTGCATGAGCGGCTTTCGGTACTAAGCCGCGTGATGGAGGAAAATCTCGCAGGCATCCGCGTGGTCCGCGCTTTTGCGGCTCAAGCCTATGAGATGCTGAAGTTCGACGGCGCTTCCAAGAACGCGCTCGACCTCGCCAACGACCGCGTCGACATTTACGTGCCCAGCACGTCGGCGATGACCTTGTCCTTCTTTTTCGCAATGGGATTGGTGCTCTGGATCGGTGGCAGCAAGCTCGTCGCTGGCGAGATAAGCGTCGGAACGGTGGCGACCTTCCTGACCTTCATGACAATCCTGCAAATGCCAGTCCGCCAGATCGGCCTCATGGTCAATGCCTTTGCCCGCGCTTCTAGCTGCGGTTCGCGGCTTTTCGGTCTCCTCGACCAGGAGATCACAATCAGGGATGCTCTCGAGGCCAGACCGCTCGAGATAAGCGACGGCACTCTGCGCTTCCACAATGTCTCGTTTGCGTACCCCAGCGCCGAAAACCGCGCCATTCTGAAGAACGTCAGCTTTGAGGCCCGTAGAGGCGAGACGATCGCGATCGTCGGTCCGCCGGGTTCGGGCAAATCGACGATAGCTCATCTGGTCCCCCGCTTTTATGACGTGACCGGTGGCGCCATCACGCTGGACAGCCAGGACATCCGCAATGTCACCCTCGCGACGCTTCGCAAGGCGGTCGCCGTCGTACAGCAGGATGCATTCCTATTCACCACCACGATCGAGAACAACATCGCTTATGGCGATCCCTGGGCGAAGAGACAGCGAATCGAACGCGCTGGCGAATTCGCCCAGCTCCACAACTACATCCTCGGGCTCCCAGCGGGCTACGAGACGGTCGTGGGCGAACGCGGCGTCTCTCTCTCTGGCGGCCAGCGCCAGCGTCTCACGATTGCTCGCACCATGATGCTGCGCCCCTCCGTCGTCGTTTTCGACGACTCAACGGCCGCGATCGATGCCGGCACCGAGCAGCGCATCCGCGCGGCGATGCGGCGCTTCGCCAAGGATCGGGTGACGATCATCATCGCGCACCGGCTGAGTGCGCTTGTGCATGCCGATCAGATCCTTTTTGTCGATAACGGCGAAATCGTAGAACGCGGCACGCATCAAGAGCTTTTGGCGAAGCGGGGACGCTACAGGGCCCTTTACGATCTCCAGACGCGCCCGGGTGATGACAATATGAACCAGTATGGGGGCGCCCGCTGATGGCGCAGGGCCGCGCCGGCGAAGTCGAAGCCGAACGTGACGACGGTAGACGCCCTCCGCGCGCGGTTGTCGGCTCGCACCGCATCGAGGAGGAGATGTTCGGCCGGGCTTTCGACAAGAGCATCCTCCGGCGCATCTGGGCTTTCGTCCGTCCCTATCGGGCCAGGGTAGTCATCACGATTGCAGCAATGCTGATCTTCACCGGGACGCAGCTTCTCATCCCGTTGATCATCCGCTACGCGCTCGACCAGGGCATGAACCCGGCAAGGACCGATCGCTCAGCCCAGCTCGCGGCCGTCGGCGCGTTCGTTTTGGCGATTTTGGTCAATTTCGCTGCCGGCTACATGCAGGAAACCGTGGTTGGGAAAGTGGCCGAAACTGTCCTGTTCGACATCCGCCGCGCCATGTTTGGCCATCTGCAGAAGGTTTCGCTCTCCTTCATGGACAAGACCGAGGTCGGACGCCTCATGTCGCGCCTGCAAGGCGACGTCAACTCCATACAGGAATTCCTCGAAACCTCGGTATATTCCGTAGGCGATGTTGCGCTTCTCTTCGGCATCGTTTTCGTAATGCTGTGGCTCGACTTCCGCCTCGGCCTCCTGACGCTCTCGGTTCTGCCGGTCCTGGTGATCGTCCGCATTGTCTGGCTGCCGCGTGCCCGCGACGCCTTCATGGCCGCACACGAGACTAATTCCGTCGTCAACGGCGCGCTGGCCGAAGCCATTCACGGCGTGCGCACCGTCCAGTCAATGGACCGCCAGCAGGTGAATTTCATCCTTTTTGACGACAAGGCCCATGCCAACCTCAGGACCCACCTGATCGCTGCCAAATATGCACTGGTCATGGTGCCTATCGTCGATGGCCTCACCGGCCTCGCCATGGCCGCCGTTATTGTGGTTGGCGGCTCGATGGTCATGAATGGCCGCATAGATGTGGGCGTATTGGTTGCCTACCTATTTTACATCCAGCGCTTCTTTGACCCGATCCGCTCACTCACCCTGCAATATTCGGTCATGCAGCGCGCCATGGCCTCAGGCAAGCGCCTGACCGATGTGCTCGACGTCAAGATCGATGTTCAGGACAAACCCAATGCCGAGGTGCTTTCGCCCGAAATGGACGGCTCGGTCGAGTTCAGGGACGTCACCTTCGGCTACAATCCGAACCGTTCGGTGCTGAAAAATGTCTCCTTCCGGGTCAATCCCGGCGAGACGGTCGCACTGGTAGGGCCGAGCGGTTCTGGCAAATCGAGCGCGATGGCCCTGGTCCACCGCTTCTATGATGTTCAACAGGGCCAAGTGCTGGTCGGCGGACATGATGTGCGCGATCTCACCCAGGAATCGCTCGGCCGCCAGGTCGCCATGGTGCTGCAGGAGCCGTTCCTGTTCACCGGGACGGTCTTCGAGAACATTCGATACCACAAGACGGAAGCCACGCGCGACAAGGTGATCGAGGCCGCCAAGGCGGTCGGCGCCCACGACTTCATAATGAGCCTCGCCGACGGGTATGAAACCCAACTTGGCGAACGCGGCGACAACTTATCTCTCGGCCAGCGCCAGCTTATCAGTTTCGCCCGCGCCCTCGTCGCCGACGCCAAGATCCTCGTGCTCGACGAAGCTACCGCCAACATCGACAGCTACACGGAAATGCAGATTCAGAAGGCTCTGATAAAGCTGCTTGAAGGGCGCACTGGCCTCGTCATCGCCCACCGTCTTGCCACGATCCGGGGTGCCGACCGCATCATCGTGCTTCAGAATGGCCAAGTTATTGCGACTGGCAACCACGATCAGCTAATAGCCATGGGGGGCCTGTATTCCAAACTCTACAATCTCAACTACGCCTCCTTTGACGATATTCCAGAACACGATACGACCGTACAAGCCGGCTCCCAGACCTGACGTCTTGGCGGGCTTGTGGTACTGACATTGACTTCGGGCGTGCCGGCGGACACTCAGGCCGCCGCAGACGAGGAAGCAGGCAGCATTCATGCAAAGCACTCGCGCGGATCGTGAAGACCGGCTGCGAACGATTTCCTCCAGCGTCGTTATCCGACCGCGGTGCACGCCGCGACATCGGGCGAACTCGCTCCAGGTGGTGTCGCTCGGCGTAGCAAGCCGCTCGCGAGCGCGCCCTCAACAGCGCCGTAGCGAGTGACGGCTTTGCTACCGCCGAGCCGCTGATGAAGCTGGATGCGGGAGCCGCCACCGGCGCCGCCCCGGTCGAGAAGAACCTCTTGCGGCGGGCTATGGGCAACGACTAGCGCGAGCGCGACGAGCAGATGCGTGCCGGCATCGTGACGCGCTCGGCCATCATCTCCTTAGGATCGTGCAGTCTCACACCGTGCCCAGATGCCGGCCAACGCACAAACCTGGTAATCTGTGCCGCCGGCTCGTCGTCAGTTTGGCCTCCCTCACGATTTCCCAATCCCCACCACGTGCACGCTCGAGCAATGTGAGGGAGCGCTGTTACAACGATTTACCTTCGGATCAGACCGCGAATTTCATGGTCAGCCAAGTCGAGCCATGATTTCGGATTGAATGG
Source organism: Mesorhizobium sp. M0410 (assembly GCF_040321435.1). Classification (NCBI taxonomy): domain Bacteria; kingdom Pseudomonadati; phylum Pseudomonadota; class Alphaproteobacteria; order Hyphomicrobiales; family Phyllobacteriaceae; genus Mesorhizobium; species Mesorhizobium sp. M0410. Next base: position 246,142 of record NZ_JAMYRN010000009.1, on the reverse strand, counting down.
TCGTCGCGGTGTATAGGGAAGCATCTAGCGGCAGATTCCCAAATGCCAGTTGACAAAGAAGGTAGTTAGCACCTGCCTCTTCCAACTGACTGAGCAGAGCTTCTCGCACAGACGCTGCTGATCCTACCACGCACAATTCACTCTCGACTGCCGCATCGAAGGTCAGCGGCAGGTTGGGTGGAGTGGGGATAGCGTTAAGCTCGTAAAGGAATTGGAAGCTCTTGAGCCATCGTTCGTAAGCAGGTGCCGCGAGCGAATAGGCATGTGTGTCACAACGCCCAACCACGACCATGCGGAGCAATCCAATAAATGGCGCTCGATCGCCCGCGCCAGTGTTGTCCTCTTGATAGGCGCGGAACGCATCAGTAGTTTTGCGAACAGAAGAGGAACGTCCTACACACGCGATATTTGCTCCATTCGCAGCGGCCCAGGCTGCGGACTCGGGTCGATTGGCGGCGACCCATGTCGGCGGATGTGGACGCTGATGAGGTCTTAGCGTCAAAGGAACGTCATTGAGCTCAAAATGGCGGCCTTGATAGCACAGCGTGCCAACCTTCATGGCATTAACAAGTATTTCAACAAGAATTTCGCTGGCTTCCGCATAGCGGCCGGGCACCGCGTCCGCACCAATCCCGAAGTAACCCAATTCGATCGGGAGAGCACCGCGCCCTATGCCCAGTTCGAGCCTGCCACCGCTCAACTGGTCCAGCATACAGATCTCTTCGAACGCACGCAGCGGATGATAAAGCGCAAGCAGCATCACCAAGGGTCCGAGACGCAGGCGCCGGGTGCGCTGGGCGACGCTCGATAAGAACAGATTCGGCGACGGACCTCTCCCATGGGGGGTACAGTGGTGCTCTGCGAGATGATAGGCATAGAACCCTAGCTGATCGCACGCCTCTGCTAATATCAGGCGATCTTCGTACTGCCGGGCGATATCGAGGCCGTCCTCGTCCAGATGATCGAAGATGCCGAAGGCTAGGTTTGAAGGAAAGACGTTTGTCACTCGATATTGTCCCCGATTTTAAAGCAGGCTGTTCTCTTGCTGGGATGACCAAGCAAGCCGAAAGATAGCAGTGTGTGATCTCGGATTAGCGTCAGCGTACCGAACGAGCAGAGCCTGACGCTCCGCTGCCCGTGGTGCTTGGTATGTTTAAGCTTCCAACTATATCGCGAGCGGCAGCAAGAAATGCATCCAATTGCTCTTTTGTGCCGATGCTGACGCGGATGCAATGTTCCAAACCATTGTCCGGAAAGTAGGCAACGAGTATCTTTTGCCTTTCCAAGGCTGCTTGCCACCATGAGCCGTCCTGTCCCGCTGGCACACGGGCTAGCAAGAAATTTGCGTGGGAGGGCGTTACGGAAAATCCAAGTTGCGACAGTGCGGCTGTCACTCGCTGTCGTTCATGTCTGATGTGCTTGTGGTTCTCTGCGTAGGCGCCGCGATGCGCAAGCACGCTGATACCAACCGCATGCCCGATCACGTTCATGTTGAAGACGTTCTGGATGTTGCGCAGCCTGCCAATAATCTCAGGGTGACCGAAACCGAAACCGACGCGAATGCCGGCGGCGGCATAGCTCTTCGAAAATGTTCTCAAGATCAGAAGGTTCGAATAACGGTTGATGAGGCGCAGCCCGTGATCGGGTGCAAAGTCGACGTAGGCCTCATCAAGGACGACCAGGCGATCCGATTGTGCCACGAGGCGTTCGATATTGCTTATCGAGAGGAATGTTCCGGTCGGATTGTTTGGATTGGCCACCAGAATGAACTTGGCGTCTTTTGCCGGACCGGAAAGCAATTGCTCCATTGGCAGCGAATGAGTTTGACATCCGATCTCGAGAAACTCAGCACCATGCAACATGGCAAGTTTGCGGTTGAACGAAAACCCTGGCGATATCATCGCCACCTTGTCGCCAGGGGCGAGGAAAGCTCTGTAGATGAGTCCGAGCAGTTCAGACGACCCGTTGCCTGCGATGACCTGATCCGTGGATACGCCATAGGTATTGGACGCTGCTTCCCTCAAGCTGATGTTATCGTCGTCCGGATACAGATACTGGCGATTGAGGGCCGCCACTGCACTTTGCATTATGATTGGCGGCAACGGAAACGGGTTCTCATTCGTATTCAGCTTGACAAAACTTCTGTCCGGCGCTGGTCCGTTGGACGGCAGAGCATCTAACTGTCGCGTCCCTTGCGGAAGAGACGAAAGCACAGCTTGCAGTTTTGCATCGGACATATTTTATCTCCGTTTCAGTCGCACAGGGCATCCGTATGAGCTCGCAACGAGAGCAACATGGCGGACGGATTGACGATGGCAGCGTCGCCTTTCACAAGATGGTCGCAACGCCGGCTGCCACGGGAATTCGGCCAGGCTGTCCTCGGTCGGATCGACTTGACGCGGACGCGGATCTGCATCCCTGCGCGGGCCAAGCCGCTAAGCGGTCTCAGCTAATCGGCCTGAGTCATGCTTTCACAGACGCTTGACCTCGATGCCGTATTTCCTCAGCACGTAGCCAATCTGGCGCGGGGTCAGTCCAAGCAGGCGCGCCGCCTTTGCCTGCACCCAGCCACATCTTTCCATGGCAGCAATGACGCGCTCGGCGTCGGTGGTCCTCGCGCCCAATGAGTGGGTTGCTCCGGCAGGCGGGACTGTGGTGGCGGCCGAACGAGCGGCCGCATCCGGCGGCGTGGCCGGATTCACTGCCTCTGGGAGGATCGGCGCTGGTTGCAGCGCGGCCTTGCCCGATCTGCTCTTCCGCAGCGCCTCGGCAAAGCATTGGTCGTGGGAGCACGCAAAGTCGTTTCTCCCGATTGATCGTCCCTCCGCCAGGATCGCTGTCCGGTGCACGCAATTTTCAAGCTCGCGAATGTTGCCGGGAAATTCACATTTCATCAGTACTTCAATCGCACGCGCATCGAAGGTCAGCGTACGGCCGTTCTCATCGTTGAAATTCTTGAGAAACTCAGCTGCGAGGAGCGGAATATCGCTGCGCCTTTGGCGTAATGCCGGCACCAGCAAGGGAACCACGTTGATGCGATAATATAGGTCGGCGCGGAACTCATTCCTTGCAACCGCCTCTTCAAGGTTCCTGTTCGTGGCGGCAATCACGCGAACGTCGACCTTGATGGTCTGGTTGCTGCCGACGCGCTCAAACTCCTGCTCCTGCAGCACGCGCAGTAGCTTTGCCTGGAAGGAGGCCGAGATCTCGCCGATCTCATCCAGAAACAACGTCCCCTTGTCGGCGAGCTCAAAGCGACCCTTGCGGGAATTGAACGCGCTTGTGAAGGCACCCTTCTCATGACCGAACAATTCGGATTCCAGGACTGTCTCTGGCAGCGCTGCACAATTGAGTTTGATGAAGGGCCGCTTGGCGCGCGGCGACAACTCGTGAATTGCCTTGGCGACCAGCTCCTTCCCGGTACCGGATTCGCCTCGCAACAGAACCGTGGTCTTTGCCTTAGCTACAACTGCGATCTTCTCGAGCAGCGCGCTTAGCGCCGGACTATCGCCAATCATTCCCTTGACGTGAACCTTCTTGCGCTGCGGTGCAGGGTGCTTGACATCAGAGAATTGCGTTTGCAGCCGATCTTCCACCTCCGTCGGTCGTTCGCGGTCGCCCGCGGAGAAGCGGTGCAACTTGACTGTCTGTCCCACCATGTTGGCTATCATGGTGAGCAGCCGGACATCATAATCGAGCCGATACGTTGACCTGCTGTCCAAGGCGCGGTCGATAGTCAGCGTGCCTACGGCGTTCCCATCAACACGAATGGGAACGCCGATGAAGGACACGGTGTCGGAGGCCCCAAGCACCTCTATGTCAGCGGCAGTGAAGGCCGAATGCACCGCTATGTTCTCGGCGACGAGCGGCGTGTCCGTCGTCACAATCAGATCGATTGCCTTGCGCGGCAGGCGCATCCGGGAGCGCTCATCGCTGTTCTCGTCGCAGCCGGTGACTACGGTGATGTCCAGTACGCCCTCAGCGTCGAAGAGAGCGATGATGCCGTGCCGCATCTGCACAAACGAGGGCAGGAGATCGACGACCTTGGCCAACGTGACTTCGAGCCGGGCGGGGTCGGTGAGTACTTTCGATATTTCGAAGATGCCGGTAAGCGCGTGCTCGTGCGATGGCACAAAAGGGACCGCGGTGTTCATCTCGGAGTTTGGGTAAGCCCTTTTCGCATCCGGAAGCGAAATGCGGCACTCGCTGGCATTTTGTTCTGATTTGGGAATGTTGTGGTGCATATGATCCTCGATCTCGCGCCATGATATGCATGCCGGCGGCATGTGCGCCCGCGACGTCGCGGGCAAGCGCGAAAATGCTCTGACGTGAACTCGTGCCACCGCCGTGTGGTCGAGTGCAAAGCGGGTCGACCCCTGACGCATCGCTTGGCTCTCCCTCCACGAAGCTTGGCCACGTTCTCGGCTTGCACGGGGGCAACCACACGTTGATTTTCAAAAGACTGGAGCGAGGCGGGATAGTCAATCGAGCTTTCTTTCATTCGTGAAAGGAAACCTCGCGGCCTATGATAGAATTCATCAGTTCTAATTTTTTGTCGGCGATGTTGAACGACAGAAATACGGCGCCGGCGATGCGGTGCCCGAGCGGCTGACCGCGCCGAGTATAAATTGCCGGGCCGTGCCATTCACCAGCGCCTGCGAACCAGGGGCGGGAGCGATAATCACTGCCGACGACACTGGTCGGTCGCGGCAACCGCCATTTCCTCGATATTGATGACGCCCATAACGCGGCGGCGTCGCGTGTGAAGGCGCGAAGCTGGCGGTCGAGCGCGGCTTTCTCGGCGGTGCTCGGAACTTCTGAACCGCATCGTCGCGGTCAGCACCAGCGGCGTCAATCCCTACGTCTCGACGTCGCTTTCAAGCTGTCGCTGCAGCGGCAGCGCGGCAAAGAACACGGCAATTCTCCGCTCTGGTGCCAGCGATGCGGCCCTTCCCAAAGTCGGCAAACCGAGGAGCCCACCACGATGTGCAGCAAAACCGCAAGCCAGAGAGATCGACCGGCAATCTGCCGGAGAACATCAAGCGCGTGCTGGACGGCGGCCTTGTCATTCCCGTCTTGTGCCACCGCATTCATCCCATCATTGGCGAGCCCAACGTCAGTTCAGGTCATGCGGATCCATTTGGCATGGGTATTGCGGCGGCGTTGGTGCAGCGTTCGACCGGAGCGCCGCGATAGGGAGAAGCCCGGGAGAAGTCACGCCACCTCGATCCGGTCAGGGAGAGAGAAACAGTGTCAGCTGCACAAGTCCGCGGCGCGAGTCCCGCGCCCCGCAAACCCTTCTATGCCAAGCTTTACGCGCAGGTGCTTGCCGCCATCGCCCTCGGCGTCGCAATTGGCTATTTCTATCCGGGAACCGGCGAGAGCCTGAAGCCGCTGGGTGATGCCTTCATCAAGCTGGTCAAGATGATCATCGCGCCTGTCATCTTCCTGACAATTGCGACCGGCATTGCCGGCATGAACGATCTTCACAAGGTCGGCCGGGTCGCCGGCAAGGCAATGGTCTATTTCCTCACCTTCTCGACGCTCGCGCTGATCGTCGGCCTGATCGTCGCCAATGTCGTCCAGCCTGGCGCCGGCCTCAACATCGATCCGGCCTCGCTCGATGTCCAGGCCGTGAATACCTATGCCGCAAAGGCCCACGAGCAGTCGGTCACCGGCTTCCTGATGAACATCATCCCGCCAACGATAGTCGGTGCCTTCGCGGAAGGCGACATCCTGCAGGTGCTGTTCTTCTCGGTTCTGTTCGGCATGGCGCTCGCGATGGCCGGAGAGACGGGCAAGCCTGTCGTTTCCTTCCTTCAGGCGCTCATCGCGCCTGTCTTCAAGCTCGTCGGCATTCTGATGAAAGCCGCGCCGATCGGCGCTTTCGGCGCAATGGCCTTTACCATCGGCAGATATGGCATCGGTTCGGTCGTCAACCTCGCGATGCTGGTCGCGACGTTCTATTTCACCGCCTTCCTCTTCGTGTTCGGGGTTCTCGGCGCGGTCTGCCGCTACAACGGCTTTTCGATCTGTTCTCTCATTCGCTACATCAAGGAAGAGCTGCTGCTTGTCCTCGCAACGTCCTCCTCGGAGGCCGCGCTCCCCTCGCTCATGCAGAAGATGGAGAAGGCGGGCGCCAGGCGTTCGGTTGTGGGTCTCGTCATCCCGGCCGGATATTCGTTCAATCTGGACGGCACGAATATCTACATGACGCTGGCGGCCCTCTTCATCGCGCAGGCGACGAACACGGATCTGTCAATCGGCGATCAGGTGCTGCTGCTGCTCGTTGCGATGCTTTCCTCCAAGGGCGCTGCAGGTGTAACAGGTGCGGGCTTCATCACCTTGGCTGCTACGCTCGCCGTAGTTCCGAGTGTTCCCGTTGCTGGGATGGCACTGATACTCGGCATCGACCGCTTCATGTCCGAATGCCGGGCGCTGACGAATTGCGTCGGCAACGCAGTGGCATCCCTCGTCGTTGCCCGCTGGGAAGGAGAATTGGACCGAGCGCAGATGAAAGCCGCCTTCTGCGGTCATCAGCTTGCCGAGGCATCAAACCGGCTATCCTCCGCCGAGTAAGGGCGACGCACCGCGACCGGTTTCGCCAAGCTGGTCACATGACCTGAACGATCGACTCGCAGGCTCTAAACGGCGCCTCACGGACCATGTATCAGAAGCGCTAAATGTGTGAGTGCAAATCGTCGCCGCCCTAAGCGAATGAACCTTCCGTTATACCCGGCCGGTCTACGTCTGGAGTAGTCCAATACGCTGTCGATCATTCAGTATGCGGGCGTCTTCACTTTGCCCACCCGAAACCATTGTCGAATCGCGCTAGGTGACAGAGAGCCAGCCTGCGTCAAAAACCAATCAGAATAGGACCCATGACCAAGCGCCCCACAATTGCCGATCTCGCCCGCGAAGCCCGAGTCAGCGTAGCAACGGTCGATCGGGTTCTGAACGCCCGCCATCCGGTGCGCGAGGAGACCGCGCGGCGGGTCCACGACGCCGCCCACGCGATCGGCTATCATGCTGCCGGGCTCATCAAGCAGCGCTTGCGGCGAGACCTACCGTGCTACCGTCTGGGCTTCATCTTGAGAAAACCGGCCCAGCATTTTTACCAAGACTTTGCGCGCGAGGTCGAAGCGTCGGTCAATTTGGCCCAGTCCTTCCACGGCATTCCGCTCATCCAATTCGCCCCGTCACATATGCCGAGCGACCTAATCGCACCGCTCAAGGATTTGGGCGCACGCTGCCATGCGATCGCGATGGTGGCACCGGACCACCCAAAAATTACAGCAGCGGTTGAGGACCTCAAGGCCAAAGGCATTCCGGTTTTCTCGCTGCTTTCCGACTTCGCCGCCGGCGTGCGACAGGGCTATATCGGCCTCAACAACCGCAAGGTGGGGCGCACGGCCGCTTGGATGGTGTCCAAGGTCGCAAAACGGCCCGGCAAGGTGGCGGTGTTTGTCGGTAGCCATCGTTTCCAGGGGCACGAGCTCCGTGACGTCGGCTTTCGCTCCTATTGCCGTGAGAACGCGCCGACGTTCGAGGTGCTCGATCCGCTTGTGAACCTGGAGAAACGGCAGGTCACCTACGAGGCAACGCTTGATCTCATGCAGCGGGAACCCGAGCTCGTCGGCTTCTATGTCGCCGGGGGCGGCATGGAGGGCGCCATCTCCGCGGTCCGGGAAGAGGGTAAAAGTCGCGATCTCGTCGCGATCGTGAATGAAATCACGCCGGAATCTCGGGCGGCACTCGCTGATAACATCATCACGATGGCGGTCGCCACGCCAATGCGCCGGCTTTCCCAGGAGCTGATAACGCTGATGACGCGGGCTATCGAGACCGGCACTGCTGAAACACCAGGACAGACATTTCTGCCGTTCGACATTCATCTGCCGGAAAATATATGAAACTGATGGCTTCTATCGTAAGCGGGGAAGTTTCCTTTCATAAATGAGAGAAAGTTGATTGATGATCCCATCCACGCGGGGTAGCCGCACCCCACAGGCCTCAGCCGCGGCCCAGGATGAAGCGCCGATTGGGTGAACGGATCGGCCACGCGTTCAGGCGGAAGCGCGAGGTAAATTGCCTACATCCGCAGCGTCGACCGCGACCGGCTTCATTGCCAACATCTCGACGTTGTCGGTGCAGGGCGGTGTCGTCAAGAATGCCTCACGCCAGTAGCCGAGCGAGGCCGGCACAGTCCATTGGGATTGACCTCGTCGACCGGCATCTCCTCGCCTGGCCGCGCGTGAAAAGCCGCGGCAAGGCCGGCAAAGTTGGCATTTGAGTGGGGCTAGACATCTTCTGGGACTTCGCACGCGAAATCGGAGGCGGCAGTCAACTCAGCACCAACCCGGGCATGTGTTCTGCTCGTTCCTGGCCCTCGTACTCAGCAAGGAACTGCGCCGCTCTGCCGAGCCAAAGGCCTGACGCCCGAATGGCAACCGCTCCTACGCGATCGCGACCGCCTCCAGGAAGCCCGAGACTCAATAGCTTTCAAGCAAAGGCGCCAGGCGAGATGCCTCCTGCAACATCATTTCCCGCATCCACAGGCTTGCCGGATCAGTATTGTGAAGCGCGGGCCATTGGACGGCCTCCGTGAATGCGGGATGAGGAAGTGGCGGCGGAAGTCCGACAATCCGCAGGGGTGTTGTTTTTGCGAAATGCTGCGCCAGCCGTAAGGGCATTGTCCCGATGCGGTTGGTGCCTGATAGGACGGGCGCGATCAGGCTAAAGCCCTGTACGACGACCTCGATACGTCTCTCGAAACCGTGCTCGAGCAAATACCACTCCTCCATGGTGGGCTGCCGGGTGTGCCTGAATTTGAGCACGACATGCCCCATCGACAAGTATCGCTCGAATGTAAGTGGCTCTGACAGCTGCTTGTTCGTGCCGCAGCCTACGCATACGAGCATATCTTCGAACAGGGCTGCGCGAGGATGTTTCGACATGAACACTTCCGGCATAATCAGAAAATCAACGTCGCCGCGCCGGAGAAGCTCCTCGGGGTCGTCGCAAATAGGCAGACATTCGAAGCGGACGGCGGGAGCTTCCCGCGCAGTACGCTCTACGATCCTCTTAAAAAGCACGAGCGTGAGGTAATCGGAAAGCATGATTCGGAAGAGACGATCCGATTGGGCTGGGTTAAAGGCGTCGGAGGAAATAATCGATAGCTGGATGTGCAGCAATGCGTCCCGGACTGCTGGGGCAAGCCCCTCCGCGCGCGGTGTCAAAATGAGCTCGCGGCCGTTCATCGTAAATAGCTCATTGCTGAAGTAGGCGCGTAACCGAGCGACGGCGGCGCTCATGGCCGGCTGGCTCAGGTTAATACTGTTGGCCGCGGCAGTGACTTTACGCTCCCTGATCAGAGCGTCCAGCACAACGAGGAGATTCAGATCCAGCCCCTTAAACCGCATATCCTGATCTATCCAGCGTGTGGATGGGCATCATCTAAACAATCAATTTTACGAATTTACGAACCATGCATTAGAGGAACGTAAATGACCGACGTCAAGCTCAAATCGACGGCGCCGCCATACGGGCGGGAACATCGAGAGAGCTCATTGGCGAGCCCCCACCGGCTGGCTCACCGTCGCTAACGACAACGGTTGAGTGCAGCCAACAACGCCGCCGCTTTGGCCGGGTAATGCGGCCCGCAAGAAACCATTTTGAAGAGAGGTCCTGAATGCGCCCTCAGGTGCAGTGGAAATTGTGCTGGGAAAACGAGTTGCAGCTCTCGGACCACGTCGAGCTCGCCCAGTTCTTTCGTAATACCTACGGGCCGACTGGGGCGTCCAACGCAGAACCGTTCGAAGGTAGTCGAAGCTGGGCCGGAGCCAGGCCTGAACTCCGCGCAATCGCCTATGATTCGAGCGGTGTAGCGGCTCACATGGGCATACTGCGCCGTTTCATCAAGGTTGACGCGGTCGATCTGTTGGTGGCTGAGCTGGGCCTGTACGGGGTACGTCCGGATCTTGAGGGTCTCGGAATCGCCCATTCAATCCATGTCATGCTTCCAATACTGCAGGAGCTTGGCGTTCCATTCGCTTTCGGAACCGTCCGGGACGCGCTGCGGAATCATGTTGAGAGGTTCGCGCGGCGATACAGCCCTTTGGCCGTTTTGTCGGGAATTCGCGTGCGCTCCACCCGACCAGAGGCGCGCCTCGACCTGCCGCCCACACGCATCGATGACGCACTCACCATTGTTCTGCCAGTTGGACGGCCGATCAGCGAATGGCCCACGGGCACGATGATCGATCGGAACGGACCAGAGCTATGAGCCGTCCCGATTGCTTGTACGAAGTGCGCCGTGAGTGCTCTGACGGCACCGGCCGTCGCAGCGTTTATCTGACGTTTGACGACGGTCCCAATCCACTTTTCACACCGGAGATTCTGGATGTGCTGGCAGAGCAGCGGGTGCCGGCGACTTTCTTCGTCATCGGCGCCTACGCCTTAGAGCACCCGGATCTAATCCAACGAATGTTTGCAGAAGGGCACGAGCTAGGCAACCACACGATGACTCATCCGGATCTGTACAAATGCGGCTTCGGCGAAGTGCAACGTGAGATCTTTGAAGCGAACGGCGCCATCATGAGGGCGTGCCCTCAGGCCTCGGTGCGCTATATTCGCGCGCCCTACGGGGCCTGGAGCGAAGAAGTCTTCACAGCGTCACAGATCGCCGGGCTGACGGCCCTCCATTGGTCCGTCGACCCTCGAGATTGGTCTCGCCCTGGGGTCGACGCGATTATCGATACCGTGCTCGCCTCTGTCCGGCCGGGCGCAATCGTACTCTTGCACGACGGATGCCCTCCCGGCGAGTTGAGCCAGGGCGCTCACGCCGGTCTGCGCGACCAGACGGTCACGGCGCTGTCCCGGCTGATTCCAGCACTTCATGAGCGCGGATTTGTAATCCGCTCACTTCCTCAACATCACTGAACAAACGAGATCCCATGACTCTTCTTGGTACAACCAGCACTGTGGCCATTTCGCTTTATGCACTGCTCTCGACTGCTTATAAGAGCATGCAGGGGATTTATGCTCTGCCGACAAACGACTCATCGGCGTTGGAGGATCTCGTCGGCTCCGATCAACTGCCCAGCGTGGATGTCATCGTCCCCTGCTTCAACGAGGATCCGCGCACGCTTTCAGAGTGCCTGGCGTCCATTGCAGACCAAGAATACGCCGGAAGACTTCGGGTCTATGTGGTTGATGACGGTTCTGGAAATCGCGAAGCCGTAGGAACTGTCCACGAAACCTACGCGCGCGACCCTAGGTTCGACATCATTTTGCTTCCCGAGAATGTTGGAAAGCGCAAGGCGCAGATCGCCGCGATACGCCGCTCATCCGGGGATTTGGTGCTTAACGTTGATTCAGACACGATACTCGCGTCCGACGTCATCACCAAGCTTGTACCGAAGATGCGAGATCCAGCGGTCGGCGCAGTCATGGGTCAGTTGATTGCCAGTAACCGGAGCGAGAGCTGGCTGACAAGGCTGATAGACATGGAGTACTGGCTGGCTTGCAACGAGGAGCGCGCGGCACAGGCTCGCTTCGGTGCCGTTATGTGCTGTTGCGGCCCATGTGCCATGTACCGCCGGTCTGCGCTCCTTTTGTTACTGGACCAGTACGAGTCGCAATTTTTTCGGGGCAAGCCAAGCGACTTCGGGGAGGATCGCCATCTCACTATCCTCATGCTGAAAGCAGGCTTTCGAACCGAGTACGTTCCGGGCGCCATCGCGGCCACAGTCGTTCCGAACAGACTCGGACCGTATCTGCGCCAACAACTCCGTTGGGCACGAAGCACATTCCGGGACACGCTGCTTGGGCTGCGCTTGCTGCCCGGCCTCAATAGCTATCTCACGTTGGACGTGGTCGGACAGAATCTCGGGCCGCTACTCCTCGCCCTATCGGTACTAACGGGCCTCGCACATTTCGCACTGACAGGCACTGTGCCTTGGTGGACAGGACTGATGATTGTGTCCATGACCATGCTCCGATGCTGCGTGGTAGCATTTCGTGCTCGACAGTTTCGATTTCTGGGCTTTTCCCTGCACACGTTCATCAACATCTTTCTCTTACTTCCCTTGAAGGCCTACGCGCTGTGTACATTGAGCAATAGCGATTGGCTGTCGCGAAGCTCTGCTGTCGCTACATCGAACACTGGGGGAAAACAGGCCCCCACCCAAACTCCGATCACTGGATCAAGCAGGGCAGAATTCTCACCGCATGCGGCTCCGCTTCGCAGGCTCAATCTTGCGCGGATTCTTCGGGATTAGCGCTGTCGAGCAACATCTGCGGCGACGAGTGATCGCTAATTACCTAGGTGGACGAGAGGTGGACGAGTTTGACCCAGAACATGAATCATCAGTTGCTCGATCGGGAACTGGCCGCAGACGATCCGTGGCGCCTCGACGGCAATCCGTTCGAGCGGGAGCGCCACACGCAAATGCTCCAGCTGGCGCTTGCCCAAGGCTCCATTACAAATGCCCTCGAAGTCGGGTGCGCTGCCGGCGCATTCACGGAAAAGCTAGCTCCCTACTGCCAAGGGCTCACCGTCATCGATGTCGTGGCGCAAGCGATTGCTCGAGCACGTCAACGGATAAAGGAGCCGTCGCGCATCAACTGGATAGTCTCCGATGTTCAACAGTTTTCGACCGACGAGTTGTTTGACCTGATCGTTGTGGCGGAGGTCCTATACTACCTCGAAGACATAGCCGAGATGCGCGCGGCCGTCAAAAACCTGGTGCGGGTGCTTGCGCCAGGCGGGCATCTGATCTTCGGATCGGCAAGGGATGCTAATTGCCGTCGCTGGGGTCACGCCGCTGGTGCTGAGCCGGTCATCGCCATGCTGAACGAAACGTTGATCGAGGTAGAGCGTCTTGAGTGTCGGGGCGAGTCGGTCAACGAAGACTGCTTGCTCGTCCGTTTCCGGAACCCGCTTTCCGCTTCCTGATGAATCGAATCTATCGCCGTTAACGTGGAGACACTATGCGCATCTGTGGTACCAAGCTGACCCATGATGGGGCGATCGCCCTTGTCGAGGATGGACGGCTCGTCTCCTGCGTTGAGCAGGAAAAGCGGCACAACAATCCGCGTTACCAAACCATCGATAATCTCGACGCAATTGTCGCCGCTTTGGCGGAACAGGGGCTAAATCCTTGTGATGTCGATCAGTTCTTTATCGACGGCTGGGATGGCGAAGACGAGTCACAGTTTCAGGTCCGGCAGGCAACCGAGCAACCGCCGGTCGAGGCGACCCTCTAGGTAAAATGAACCCATGTCCACGGTAGCGATCGATCTTACTGAGGTAAGCAAAACTTATGACAAGCTCGTTGTCGACAGACTGTCGTTCCGCGTTGCGGCGGGGGAATGCTTCGGGCTCTTGGGACCGAACGGTGCGGGCAAAAGCACGATTGCGCGTATGGTCCTCGGCATGACATCGCCTGATGCGGGGAAGATTACTGTGCTCGGCGCTCCAGTGCCGGCGCGCGCCCGTTTGGCACGTATGCGCATCGGCGTGGTCCCGCAGTTCGACAATCTTGATACCGCGTTCACTGTGCGCGAGAACCTGTTGGTGTTCGGGCGCTACTTCCGGATGAGCAGACGCCAGATCGAAGCGGTCATACCATCGCTGCTTGAGTTCGCCCGCCTCGAGAACAAAGCGGATGCGCGCGTCGCCGAACTGTCCGGCGGCATGAAGCGGCGCCTGACGCTCGCGCGTGCGCTGATCAATGACCCGCACTTGCTGGTGATGGACGAGCCGACCACCGGCCTCGATCCGCAGGCCCGCCACCTGATCTGGGAACGGCTGCGATCGCTGCTGGCGCGGGGCAAGACTATTCTTTTGACTACCCATTTCATGGAAGAGGCCGAGCGGCTGTGCGATCGGCTGTGCGTTATGGAGGAGGGGCGCAAGATCGCCGAAGGCCGCCCGTCCGCACTCATTGACGAGCAGATCGGCTGTGACGTGGTCGAGGTCTACGGCGGCAATCCGCATGAACTGGGTGCGCTGATCCGGCCGTACGCACAGCGCATCGAGGTGAGCGGTGAGACGCTTTTTTGCTATGCACCCGATCCGGAGCAGGTGCTGGTGCAGCTACGCGGGCGCGCGGGTCTGCGCCTTCTGCAGCGCCCCCCCAATCTCGAGGATGTGTTCTTGCGGCTAACCGGGCGCGAGATGGAGGACTGAACAATGGGCGAACGTTATGCGGCGGCCATGCCCGCCAATGCGTGGAATTGGGTCGCGGTTTGGCGCCGCAACTATCTTGGATGGAAGAAAATCGGGCTTGCATCGGTTCTCGGCAACCTCGCCGATCCGATGATCTATCTGTTCGGTCTCGGCTTTGGCATCGGAACAATGATAGGTCCTATTGAGGGCACTTCGTACATTGCGTTTCTCGCGGCTGGCATGGTTGCCACAAGCGCGATGGCATCGGCGACTGCTGAAACGGTTTACGGGAGTTTCGGCCGCATGGACAACCAGCGCACCTGGGAAGGAATGCTATGCACTCAGCTGACGCTCGGTGATATCTTACTCGGCGAATTGGCGTGGGCAGCCACCAAGGCCCTGATGGCGGGCACAGCAATCACTATTGTTGCCACCACGCTCGGCTACACATCGTGGCCATCCATCCTCTGCTTGCTGCCAGTCATCGCTCTCAGTGGCCTCGCCTTCGCGAGTCTAGCGATGGTCGTCACGGCGCTTGCGCCCAGTTATGAATATTTCATATTTTATAATACGCTTGTTATAACACCCATGCTGTTCCTTTGCGGCGCGATGTTTCCGGTCAACCAATTGCCCGGCGCTTTTCAGGACGTCGCCTCCTTGTTGCCGCTCGCACATGCAATTGACCTCATTCGTCCGGCGATGCTTGGCCGTCCGGCCGGCAGCATGGGCCTGCATATCGGCGCGCTTTGCATATACACGGTTTTGCCGTTCTTCCTATCGGTTGCTCTATTTCGTCGTCGGCTGATGCGTTGACGCTACTCACCATTCGTAAAATTGATTCTTTGGGCGATACCCATCCACGCGTCGGATAGGTCAATACATGCGTTTTAAGGGACTCGATCTAAATCTCCTGGTTGTGCTGGACGCTTTGATCAGGGAGCGTAAAGTCACCGCCGCGGCCCGCAGTATTAACCTGAGTCAGCCGGCCATGAGCGCCGCCGTCGGTCGGTTACGCGCCTATTTCAGCGATGAGCTATTTACGATGAACGGCCGCGAACTCATTTTGACACCGCGCGCGGAGGGGCTCGCCACAGCAGTCCGGGAGGCATTGCTGCACATCCAGCTGTCGATTATTTCCTGGGACGCCTTTAACCCGGCCCGATCGGATCGTCGCTTCCGCATCATCCTTTCCGATTACCTCACGCTCGTATTTTTTAAGAAGATCGTAAAGCGTGCTGCGCGGGAAGCTCCCGCCGTCCGCTTCGAATGTCTGCTTATTTCCGACGACCCCGAGGAGCTTCTCCGGCGCGGCGACGTTGATTTTCTGATTATGCCGGAAGTGTTCATGTCGAAACATCCTCGCGCAGCCCTGTTCGAAGATATGCTCGTATGCGTAGGCTGCGGCACGAACAAGCAGCTGTCAGAGCCACTTACATTCGACCGATACTTGTCGATGGGGCAGGTTGTGCTTAAATTCGGGGACACCCGGCAGCCCTCCATCGAGGAATGGTATTTGCTCGAGAACGGTTTCGAGAGACGTATCGAGGTCGTCGTACAGGGCTTTAGCATGATCCCGCCCCTTCTATCAGGCACCAACCGCATCGGGACAATGCCCTTACGGCTGGCGCAGCATTTCGCAAAATTAACACCCCTGCGGATTGTCGAACTTCCGCCGCCACTTCCTGCCGCATTCACGGAGGCCGTCCAATGGCCTGCGCTTCACAATAATGATCCGGCAAGCCTATGGATGCGGGAAATGATGTTGCAGGAGGCATCTCGTATGATTACCCCGCCTAAGAGCACCGGACGTCTCAGTTGTCGGTCGAATTGAGAAACTGACCCCCTCGGTTATGAGAGGAGGCATGGATGGCGATTGGGATTGGGCGATTCCTGCATTGTCGAGAACGATGCAGGGAGAGCAGATCCTTCAGCATGAAGAGGTGGCAGCGATGCTGCGGCTGCATGAGCTTGGCTGGGGAATGAACCGACGGGCGAAAGAATTCGGGTGCGCGCGCAACACGGTGCCTCGGTATCTAAGCGAGGGCGGGACTGTTCCGTTTCGCAAGCCTGTGCGGCCGACCGCGTTTGACGGACTGGACCATTGGCTGCGGGAGCGCTTCTTCCCCCATGGCTCGGGCTGGATGACGATCTCGACCCGCTCCAGATGCGCCGGGAACGCCTTGCGCGGTCGCGCAGCACGTCGCGGCTCGCCTGTCGGTCTTGCGGCCTCGAGCTCGGACTCAATCGCGCCGAGCCCGGTCTGGATTTCGTCGAAGGCGAAGGCCTGCTGGTCACGTTCGAGCTTCTCGGAGCTGCGACCGAAGCGGCGCGCTCCAGCTGCTTGACGATCCCATGAAGGTCGGCGATCCGCTCCTGGGCAGGCTCGTTGAGTGTCGCCATCCGGACGATCTCGGCCTTGAGTGTTTCGCTCCGGAGTTGTTGCAGTTCGGCCTTCTCCGCCGCCATGGCGACGAACATCGCCTTGAGCGTATCGATTTCGTGGGGACGGGCCGAAGCGCTTCTCGTCATGACGCCGACAGAAGCTTATTGTGCACGGCCTGAAGCCCGCCTTTTGCGCCTGAGTCACTTCGCCACCGCCTTCCGGCCGGACGCCGTCGCCGTTCGGCTCGAACGCGTGTCCAGTCCATGCCTTCGACGAGCGCCATCAGTTTCGGCGCGGCAAGCCGATCACGCCGTTCTCCGCCAGCGGAACTTGTCCTCGTCCAGCGCTCACGGTGCGGGTATGCCGGCGTCGAGCAAACAGAGAGACGTTTGGGGCCCAACCAGGACGGCCCCGTTACGAAGTGTTGTCCTGGTCCGGTTTGAGTGTCGAATCTTCAGATCGATTGCTTGGGCGACCAGCTTCCCGGCCGCCAGCGAGCCCGCAACTGCTCAGCAGAAGGGCGAAGTGAACGTGAGTGCATCCATCTCGTAAATGTGTGTCTATCCAAGCAATCGATTTCTCTAATTATCCGATGAGGAATATGAAACGCGTCAGGCAGGGTGCATCATTAGGAGTATTTTTGATGGCAAAGATTATCGAGGGTGGCCCGGATTCCGAAACACTCCTCGGCACCGAGCTTGAAGATTGGATGGAGGGTTTCCAGGGCAATGACTGGATTGACGGTCGTGCCGGCAACGACGAGATCTCGGCTGGCCAGGGCAGTGACCGAGCCATTGGCGGCAAGGGTAACGACCGCATCCTCGGCGGAGATGGCTGGGACGATCTCTCCGGCGACAACGGCCGCTTCAACGCGCGCATCTCCGGTGAGGACAATGACAGGCTCAGCGGCGGTCCCGGCCAGGATGTCCTCTACGTGGGTGACGGCCAGGATAGGTTGACCGGGGGCACCGACAATGACACGTTCGTGTTCCAGTTCCACAATCCGGTGCCTGGGGTCGACCCGAGTGTCGGGTCGAAGCCGGACATTACCACTATCACCGATTTCAACCCGGCGGAGGACAAGTTCGCCTTCGATGCGGTGGGCCTCTACAACGACGGTTTTGGCGCGAACTTCGTCAACAACGCCAGCATACAGTCCGGCTACCCGGTGAGCAGCTTCTACAGTGGTGCGGCCTCGGGTGCGAACGGCGAACACGTCGTGGTAATCACTGGCGAATCTTTCAACTCTGCTTCTGAAGCCGCGAGTGCGATCTCCGGCGAGCACGCCGGCGACATCATTGTCTACCAAAGCAGCTACACCGACAGAGTCGCAACTCTGGCCTATGTCACCGCCGACAACAGCGCGCATGAATTCGTCCACCTGGGCGGTGTGGTCACCGTGGCCGACCTAGGCCTGACCGCGTCGGACTTCACCTTCGTTTGATCCAGAAAACCCATACGGAACAGCGCCCCGCCCCCTGGGCGGGCGCTTTCCGTTTCCGCTACTTGCGATGGGCCGGGGCGCCCGGGAGCAGTCGCAGCGTGTACAGCTTGACGAAGCCCTGCACGTCGCGCTGGTCGTACACCGAAATCTCCCTGAAGGCGTGGAGGCGGAAGCCTGTTCGGGCCCTTGCGGCCGGCCACGATGACGTTGCCCTTCCAAACCTTCAGCCGGACGGTGTTGTTGTTGACCCGCTCCATTAGATGCCAAACCAAACACATTCGGCGGGAGCACTGATCCTGAATCAGCGAGCGGATGCAGTCGGTTGCCGCTCGGGGAGCAATATAGGGAGCTGGGTCGCCAGATCCTCACGGAGACCTACGTGAGTAACCATTCCTTGAAGGATTCAGCTTTGAGACCTTTCCCTCTGACTTCCGCTATTTGGGGAATTCTGTTGATCAGCGGCGTGGTCAACGTGCTTGCGCTGATCTCGCCGCTGTTCATGCTTCAGGTCTACGACCGCGTTCTGGCAAGTGGCAGCGTATCGACGCTAGTGGGGCTCGTCGTGCTTGCTGCAGGGCTTTATGCGTTCCAATGCCTGCTCGACGTTTTGCGCGCCCGCGTGCTGCTGCGGATTGGCGAGCGTTTCGATGAACAGTTTTCCGGACGCGTTCACGATGCGATCGTTCGCCTTCCGCTTTTAACGCGCATGCCGGGCGACGGCTTGCAGCCGCTACGCGATCTCGACAATGTTCGCGGATTCTTAGGTGGAAACGGCCCGACAGCGTTCTTCGATCTGCCATGGATGCTGCTTTATCTTGGCATTTGCTTCCTCTTTCATTTCTGGATCGGCATGACGGCACTTGTCGGGGCGATCGGTCTCACATCTCTGACACTCCTTACCAACACTCTCTCGCAAGGGCCGATACGCGATACCATTGACCACAACATGGTACGCAATGGTCTACTGGAAGCAGCGCGCCGCAATGCCGAGGTCGTGCAAGCTCTCGGTCTCGCAAAGCGGATCGCTGCCCGATGGCACAAGGCCAATGCCAAGTATCTGGCCGCCAACCGGAAAGTCGGGGACGTGGCAGGTGGGCTGGGTGGCATTTCAAAGTCGCTGCGCGTGCTGCTGCAATCGGCCATTCTTGCCGTCGGCGCGTACCTTGTCATCAGGCAGGAGACTACGGCCGGGGTCATGATTGCCAGTTCGATCACGATGGGGCGTGCGCTGGCTCCGGTCGATCTGGCCATTTCAAGCTGGAAACCCTTCCTCATGGCGCGCCAGGGTTGGGCGCGGCTGGAGGACCTCCTGGGAAAGGTTCCTGAAACCGCTCCTGTTATGCCAATGCCTGCACCTGAACGCGAACTCCGCCTCGAAGGCGTGACAATCGTTCCGCCCGGCGAAAGGAAGCCGACCGTGACCGGCCTTGCGTTTGCCGTTCAGGCGGGAAGCGCACTCGGGATCATCGGTGCATCGGGTTCGGGCAAGTCGACACTCTCGCGCGCCATCGTCGGCGCATGGGCGCCGGTCGCCGGAAAGGTTCGCATCGACAGCGCAAGCCTCGATCAATGGGACCGGGAAGCGCTAGGCCGTCATATCGGCTATTTGCCGCAAGGTGTTGAACTATTCGACGGCACCATTGGCGAAAACATCGCTCGTTTTGAAGATAATCCTGACCCTGAGGCTATTGTCACCGCGGCGAAAGCAGCGGGCACGCACGAACTGATCCTCCGATTTGAGCACGGCTACGAAACTCCGATTGGTGAGGCCGGATCGGCACTTTCCGCCGGGCAGCGCCAGCGTATCGGTCTTGCCCGTGCTCTTTATCGAGACCCTTTCCTTGTTGTGCTGGATGAACCCAATGCCAATCTCGATGCGGAAGGCGAGGCTGCGGTTGTCAAGGCGATCGCCTCCGTGCGCGAGCGCAAGGGCATTGCGGTTGTCGTTGCCCATCGGCCGAGCGCCATCCGCGCCGTGGATTTGGTGTTGGTGATGGAAGGTGGACGGCAGCGAGCATTCGGTGCGCGTGATGAGGCGCTTTCCAAAGTCCTTAAGGGGGCAGCGATGGCATCAGGCGCTGGGGTCAAGGCCATCGAGTCTACACAGGATAACGAGCGCGCTGACATGGAGGATCCCGGTGTCCGGCATTCATCAGAACAATGACGTTTCCAGGTCCATTCGCCGGCACCTGGTGGCGGGCCTGCTGGCGAGCGTGATCTTTGTGGGAGGAGCCGGAGCCTGGGCGGCCTTCACGAATCTCTCCGGCGCGGTTGTCGCGTCCGGACACTTTGTCGTCGATTCCTATGTGAAGAAGGTGCAGCACCCGACCGGCGGGGTGGTGGGAGAAATCCTGGTGAGCGAAGGTGATAAAGTAAAAGCCGGCGACATCCTCATGCGGCTCGACGCCACCCAGACGCGCGCCACTCTCGCTGTAGTCACCAAGCGGCTCGATGAGCTGGCCGCCAACCTGGCACGACTCGAAGCTGAGCGTGACGATCTGGCGGAGATCGCCTTCCCGGACTGGCTGCTCGCCCGCAGAGATGTTCCGGACGTAGCTTCGGCAGTACATGGCGAGACGCGGCTGTTCGAATTCCGCAGACAATCCCGCGACGGAAGGCAGGCGCAGCTAGCGGAACGCATCACTCAATATGAGCATGAGATCGAGGGGCTCAAGGCGCAGGCAATCGCTTGTGAGAAAAGCACCGAGATCCTCCAAAAGGAAATTGCTGCCCTGAGTGGGCTGCGCGACCAAGGCATTGTCTCGGACCAACGCTTGAACAGCCTGAAGACGCAGGTTGCCACTTTCGGCGGCGAACGCGGTGAGAAGATTGCACATCAGGCACAGACGGCAGCCCGCATAGCCGAAACGCGCCTGCAGATCCTGCAGATCGATCCGGATTTCAAGACGGAAGTCGGCCAGGAGCTCAGAGAGGTTCAGGCGCAGGTTGGGGAGTATGTTGAGCGCAAGGTGGCGGCTGAACAGGAGCTGCGACGGATCGATATTGTCGCGCCGCAGTCAGGCGCCATTCAACAACTCGCAGTTCATACGGTCGGAGGAGTGATCACGCCCGCCGATCCGATTATGCTAATCGTGCCGGAAGGCGACGATCTTGTGCTTGAAGCACGAATCACCCCGAAGGACATCGACCAAATCCAGCTTGGTCACAAGGCCGTGCTGCGGATGTCAGCCTTCAATCTGAGGACCACGCCGGTATTGAACGGATATGTCAGCCGGATCGCAGCCGATCTGGCGACGGACGAAAAAAACGGCGTTTCGTATTACCTGGTGCGTCTGTCGGTTCCGCATGCGGAACTGACGAAGCTCAAGGACCTGACGCTCGTGCCCGGCATGCCGGCCGAAGCGATGATCCAGACGGGCGAGCGTACGGCGCTTTCTTATTTTGTGAAGCCGCTGTCGGACCAAATCAGTCGCGCATTCCATGAGGAATGAAAGTAATCCACAGAAATATTTTGTTTGTATTCTTGTTGGTTGTTACGCATGCATGAGAGTCATAACCGTCTGAAAACACAGCCATACTTTCCTCAGTTGGATTGCGCCTCTGACTCAGATTCGTGGTTCCACGGTCATTTTGCCCTTCCAAGTCGCCGACCATTCAGTTCTTGGCCTCGAGCGCATTAAGATACCCATCATCGTACACAAAGGCTGGAAAAGAGTCCGGTGTCTTGAGCGATCCTGAGGTCTGGAGACCTAGGGTGAGCCTGCAAGCACAGGGCCAGGACATGATTGAGCGTCTGCAATATTCGGACAGGTACATAGGAAGACAGGCAGGCGTCAAAAACGCGCTTTCAACGCGCTAAACCGATGCTACGCACCCCGAGCGTCTTGCCGCCCTCGCTCCCGCCGGTAGGAATCAATCGCGAGCAGGCTGCGACGTTCATCGGCGTAAGCTCAACGACCTTTGATGAAATGGTCCAGGACGGCCGGATGCCGCAGCCACGAATGCCGAGCAAGGGGCGCATTGTTTGGGACGTCGAGGAACTTGTATTGGCGTTTCGAAAGCTCCCTCACCGCCAAATCGGAGGAGCACCAAAGCTTGACGAAGATTCGCCGCCACTAGACAATCCTTGGGATCGAAAACCACGAACATGACGGATGAGCCCGTGAAGGTCGATCTTAAGGGCGTAGTGAAGGACACTGATCGCCACGGCAATGATCGGTACTATTTTCGCGCACCGGGTCGGAAGAAGGTCCGGCTCCGTGAACCGACCGGCAGCGACGAGTTCCTCGAGGAACTGCGGTGCGCGCGCGCCGAGGTCACTTATGTTCGGCCCGGCACTCTTCCCGAGATTTGCCGGCGCCTCCCCAAGCCTTCTGAGCCAGCGAAGAAAGGCACGTTGCTGTGGCTTTGCCAGGAGTATTACCGTCGGGGCGGCACGGAAATCACCCAAGACACTATGGCGCGCCGACGAGCAATTCTGGAGCGCGTATGCGAATTACCTCATCCCCTCGAAGGTGACCCGGATCCTCAGTATCCCACCAAGGGATCTCTGCCATTCGCCGGTATGAAACGGTCTCATGTTAAGGAGATCAGGGACACCAGGCTCGACGCCCTTGGCGCGGCAAACAATATCGTAAAAGCCATCAGCGCGATGTTTGAGTGGGCAAAGGACACAGAGATTCCGGGCGTCGACTCCAATCCCGCCCGCGGCATCAGACGGCTAAAGAGCGGCGACGGCTGGCACCCATGGGACGTGTCGGAGATCGTTCAATATGAGAAGCGGCATCCGCTGGGTACCGCAGCCAGACGTGCGCTCTCGATCTTCATGTTTACTGGCCTGCGGTTGTCCGACGTCGCGATCTTCGGTCGACAGCACATCACGCTCGTCTACAACGAGGAGACCGAGCAGTGGGAGAAGTGGATCAGAATTAAGCCTGGGAAGACCAGTCGTAACAAGGATGCGGTGTTGGTGGAGCTCCCGCTTCTGCCCGAACTAGAGGCGGAACTTGAGCACACGCCCTCCGACCAGATGACCTTCCTGGTCAATGAGTATGGTCGCCCGTTCTCGGAGAACGGTCTGGGCAACAAGATGCGCCAGTGGTGTGATCAAGCTGAGCTGCCGCACTGCAGTGCTCATGGAATTCGCAAGGCCGGCGCGACGATCGCCGCTGAGAACGGCGCGACGCACGAGCAGCTGAAGGCGATATATGGGTGGACTACGTACCAGCAGCCCGACCACTACATCAAGAAAGCGCGTCGCCGGAAGGTAGCGAGAGCGGCGAAATACCTGCTGGTTATCGATCGAAAAGAGAACAAAATTGTCCCAGTTTCTGAGGGGGTTGAAAGAGGTGGGACAAAAATGGCCAAAAAATCCAATTAAATCAACGGCCACAAAAGCCAATGGTGGGCCCCGGAGGATGCTTGGAAAGGAAGCCAAGCGGTTAGGGATCAGTGGGATCGCGAAGTATTCAAATCTCTTCCAATGTTTTTCGATGTTTTTGTCCCGCTCACAACGGGTTTGTTTCAGCCAGCTCGACTACTGACGTTCGTGCACGGCGAAGAAGAACCCCTTGCTGTATCATATGAGAGCGTCGCGGTAACGCCAGAAGCGGCAGTAGGAGAAATAACTGCGGACGACTCGAATAGGGCCGATTTTGGACTGTCGGCTTTTTGCATGGAGCAGGCTAAAGGTTCCGTCCGCCAACAGCCACATACAAGCCGCAGCCGCCACGGCGTTTCCCGCCAGCATCACCTTACCCGCCGTGGTTTCTGCCTCTGCTGCATCGGCGCCTCGGCCATCGCGGCAGGTGGCGGACGGCTCAGCCCCCGCGCTGCCTATGCGGAGGCCAGGGGCATTGTCAGCTTGATCAAGGACAGCGCCACCACGTCGCCCATCACGGTCCACAGGCTGCGCAACAATGTCGGCGTGCTGGAGGGGTCGGGCGGCAACGTCGCCGTGCTGACCGGGCCGGATGGCAAGATGCTCGTGGATGCGGGGATTTGGCGTTTCGAAACAGCAGATGACCAAGTCGCTGCAGGCCATTTCCGCCGACCCCGTGCCCCACCTGATCAACACCCACTGGCATTTCGACAATGCCGACGGCAATGCCTTGGCTGGCGCCGGCGGGCGCAAGGATCATCGCGCAGGACAACACCCGCAAATATCTGTCGCAGGTGCAGCGCGTCGAGGAGTGGGATTACAATTTCCTGCCGCTGGCCGCCGACGGCCTACCGACGGACGTTTGCGACGAGAGCCACGATGTCGAGCTCAACGGCCAGTCCATCGCGCTCAAGCACTACGGTCCGGCCGACACCGACAGCGATATTTCCGTCACCTTTGGGGAAGCCGACATCGTGCATGTCGCCGACACGTTTTGGAACGGCGTCTACTCCTTCATCGACTACTCGACCGGTGAGCATCGAAAGGATGATCGCGGCCTCGGATGCCAATCTCGCGGCGACGACCGACTAGACGATCATTATTCCCGGCCGCGGACAGCCGGTCAGCAACAGCACCGAGTTGCAGGCTTCTCGCGATATGCTTGTTGGCATCCGGGACAACGTCGCCAAGCTTAAGCGCGAGGGCCGCACGCGCGACGAGACTGTCGCAGCCAAACCCACGGCCGCTTTCGACGCCGTGTTCGGAAACTTCGTCATCGACCCGGCCTTTTTCACCCCCTGGTCTACGAGGGTGTCTGACAGAAGCCGTGCAAAGGGAGGATTGCCATGGGCAAACTCCGCGGAAAGGTGGCCGTTACTACCGGCGCGGTCTCACCATTCACCTCGCGCAATCATCCCGCGAACAGCGCCTCAAGCTCGCAGCCCATCTACGAAAGCACGGCCAGTCTAGCCTCGCTTCTCATTGAAGACGGCGGCTACGTCATCGACGGGCGCGTCGTCACTACAAGAAATCTGTGCCACGAGAACGATCCCATATTTACTTTTGCCAAACTCACTGGTAACGTCTACACAAGAGGGGCGGTACACTGAAATGTACTTGCTGGATCAACTACTTCTCAAGCATGGAGTAGAGCCATCAAGGTTCAACGAGCCAGCAATTTTGCCGGTGAGCTACCTCTACGCGCACGATCGCAATGCTTTCAAGATTATTAATGAGCTCGATCTGCTTGGTGTGGGCCTTGAGGCGTATTCAAAGCTGAAACTAGGCAGAAAGGTCCTGTTCTTTTTGGACCACTATAGTCCAGCACCGACGCCCGAGACAGCAGCACTGCATGCGCAACAGAGAGCGGTCGCCAAAGCACTTGGGGCACCCATCTTTGACGAGGGTAGCGGCGTGGGGCACCAACTCGCGCTCGAGACGTCAGTGCGCCCAAATGACATTGCGGTTGGTGTCGACAGCCATACTTGCACCGTGGGAGCAGTCGGTGCGCTTGGTTTGCGGATGCCGCCCGTGAGCGTTGCCGCTGCCATGGTGTCGGGCACTGTAGAGTTTTACCGACCAAAGATCATCCGGATACAGCTCCTAAATAGTCTCGAACGCCCGTCAACAGGTAAAGATGTGGCATTGTTCCTTGCGGGCCTCGGCCCTAGGCGTTTTGCCGATGCTCTATTGGAAGTGGGTGGCCCCGGTCTGAACTCGCTTGAACTGCCCGATCGAATAACGCTGGCGAACCTCTCCACAGATCTCCACGCTCGAAGCGTCTTGTTTGAGGTCGACAATGTAATAGTAGATTCTCACAATATTTCGGACGAACATAAGACGGAGTGCTCACTCGACGAGTATACGGATCGGGTTGTGGTCGATTTGGCACAAATTCCTCCGTTCGTTGCTCGTCCAGGCGGCATTCACAATGTCGTTCCACTCAGTGAGCTGAGAACAAGATCAAGAGTTGACGTAGTGGCCGTAGGAAGTTGCACAAACGGCCAGTTTGAGGATTTTGTGGCTTTCTGTAACGCTCTAGGTAACGATAGAATCGCTCCACATGTGCGTGTAATCGTAACTCCAACATCCGGCACGGTGCTGAAACGGCTCAGCTCAAGTGGTCTTCTTTCAAAGCTTATTGAGCTTGGAGCTACAATAAATCCGCCAGGGTGCGGCCCTTGCATGGGACTACACCAAGGAATACTTTCAGATGGAGAAATTTGTGTCGCAACCGGCAGCCGCAATACGGCTGGGCGGATGGGATCGAACAAAGCGGAAATATATTTGGTCAGCCCTCGAACAGCTGGGCTAGCCGCGATTGCTGGTTACATCGGTCATTAAATGTATAGGAGCAAAAAATGACAAATATGGTGAAATCACTGCCAGGCGGCAACGTCTTTGTTGTTGAACCGGGTTTCAATGGCGTAGTCACGCCTGACGATTTTCGCGCGCTCACAGAGCCAGCGAATCCCGAACTATTCGACGACGACTTTCTTACCGCCACGGAGAATAAGGGGCCATTCATTATGGTACTGGGTTCTGGGTTCGAGACCGCCGACGTTACGGGCGGTCTTGGCGCCTGCGCAGGTCTTGCCAGCGTTGAACAGCTTAGATTTTTGCAAGGGCGTGGTCTCTCGACGATCGTCATGGCTCGGTCACACCCGGTTTTGGTACAGAATGCCAGAGCTGTCGGTCTTGACGTCGTTGTTGGTGGCGTCTGATGCTCCGCGAAGTTCGAATCGAGGTGAACAAGCGCTGTAACCTAGCATGCGCTCATTGCTACACCGACAAAAAGGGGTCGCTTGCTCCTATTTCAACTATGGAAGATGCGATTGCTCAAGCTAAATCAATGGGAGCGACGGATCTCTCACTGACCGGCGGAGAACCATTGTTGGATCCAGAAAGAACGCTGGCGCTTGTTCGTGCTGGGAAGGCTAACGGAATGAGAGTGCGATTGAACACAAACGGGTGGTTTGCCGACCGACCGATGCAAGAGAGACTTCACCAAAGTGGCCTGACTGAATTGCAAGTGAGCATGAGCCACGCGGATCCAGAAGCATTTGACCGTTTTGTCCGACGCAAGGGGGCGTTTGAACACGCGCTGTCGGCTATTACTACATCGTCTAACCTCAGGATGCAGGTTACAGTGCGATGTACACTGATGAATAGCAACGTCGACCAATTACAGCCTCTCTACGAACTGACCGCTACAGCAGGCGCCACTTCCTTCAAGATTAGGGCGTTGGTGGAAGTTAATGGGGTTGCTGATCTTGAACCTGAGGTGAATGAGGCGCGAAGGCTTCTTGCGATTGAGGCTCTCAAAAAGAGCGCCGACAGTCGTCGTGTACCAATAAGCTTCGCAGACGAGGGTGAATTCGAACTAGGCTCTCATCCCTATGTGGAGCGTCTCGAATGCAAATGTGGCGAATTGGCGGTTTTTATTACGGCAGAGGGTGTTGTGACACCTTGCCCGTTCCTGCGAGAAGATAGTCGGTATTGGTGCGGCGACATAAATCGTCAACCCATCGGCGAAATAATGCATTCGGACACCTACCGACACTTCGTCGGTAACCGCACTTCGGGTTCATGCGGGAACGATGCTGCCTGTGCCTGCAAGGCAAACCGTGTCTCAGAGCCAAGTCACGCCGCCTCAACATCGCGGCACATTAAGTTGCAATAGTATGTTGTCTCCGGAAGATCCGCGATGGACCCTTTTGCCCGAGGCTGACAGTACTCTCTATTTGCACATGCCGGCCGACCAGAATACAGACGATATGGTCTGTGGTCCGTTTCGTTCTGCAGGTAGCGCGATCGAGCGCAGTGCTCTCACCTCAATTGACGACACACGCAGGCGAAGGCTGGTAGCTTACGAGCAACAGACTGCGGAGGAGAGCGCAAAAGTCAAGGATCAGCGCAGAGAGGTAGACCTTCGACTGGAATACGTTGGAAGTGCCCCGGATGAACTTGTTCGCTCTTACCACGACGCAGTTCTGGCTGTTGAGGCGTGCATACCGTCTATTTTCGGCGGTGTCGTCTGCTCGATGATGCGAATAGTAATCAGTGCATACATCTTGGATGCCAAAGGTTGGATTGTTGCGACAGCAAGGGATAGAGAGAAGATCCCTGGTTTCTCGACCCCTTTGTGCTATCTAAGGTCCAATCAAGACCGTATCGAATGGTTCGGCGATGAACTGGCCCCCCCGACATCTAGCGGGAGTATGGCTGTGGAGTTTCACTCCCTGGTACAAAAGCCAGGTCTGTTGCTACATACTCATCCTGTGTTTGCTGTCCTGCTGGATAGACCGGTTCAAAATTCTCATCTTTTGACAAGCGCACCGCGCAGTTCGGCATTTGCTGAGGAAATTGCAAGAGCCGCACTGGAGCATCGAGTTGCATTCCGGCCGAAGGAAGGAATTTGGACATTCGGTGGGTCCAGCGCCGATGTCGTGGGAGCTACGCGCACGTATCAAGCGGGTGCGGTGGCAGAAATCTTGGCAGAACTCTCTCTATAGGCCGATCTCGACACATTTGAAGATAGGTTGGTCAATCCTACCCATTCACTAGCGCGTCGCATAGACGCTCTCGACAAAACACCACGTGTGCATGGTCATTACCTCTTCAAGGGTATTAAGTTCTCCGGGCGATCCCGTTGAAATACGCCTCTAGTTCGCTAAGGCACTGATTGCGGTCATTCAAATCCGTTCGGATGCTCGGTCCCTCGCACAAAAGCCGCCGGTCCTTGTAACGCGCCAGGAAATCCTCGTGCCAAGCGGTTGTTTCAGGTTTTTCGGCTTTGCGCTCACCAAGGCGTAAAAGTGTCGCCGGCAGGTCGCACCAGAGCAGTGCCGTTGGGATCCAGAGTCGCCAGCGAGCCCTAAAGAAATCGGCTGGTAGCAGCGTCGCGATCGTCAACCACCCTCGGTCCAGCACTGCCGGCCTGCCTGCTGCACATTCCAGTGCTTCGGTGATGCCGCGCAACCCTGCATTAATCACGCCTTCGCGGTCGCCGCTATCGTAGGCACGCATCAACTCCCCGCCATGAGGATTGCCGAAAGGACGCAAATATTGCGCACCCACCATGTCCGCCAGCAGCTTCGCCAACGTCGTTTTGCCGGCTCCATCATGCCCGTCCAGCGCCATTATCCGATCCGTCAACCTGACACTCCTAATAGGGGTACAGGCGCACGATCTGCTGCTCGTCGTCGAGCTCGAACCAGTAATGTCGATGCGAGGCCTTCTCAAGTACCGCTCGTGGTTCGCCAACAAGTTCCATTTGCCCTTTTGGTGATACCCGTGATCCCGAATTACTGGGATCGGGTCGGAGCAGAACACTATCTTTTTGCATGGTCACAGCCACGCGCGTTCCCTTGCCGGGTTCCATCCGCAAAGTTTTTCGCGCTGAGAGCGGAAGCGTCAGTACTCCGCCGGGCGATATTTTCGAACTCCGGTTCTTAATGGTCATTATGGGCATCAGGACCTCCTCTCTCTTGTGCGACTACCTATGATGCGAACATGATCTGATACAGTTTCTCATACTGATCCAGAACGGCGGCTGGCTCACCGCCCGACCGCCACTGGTCTTTGTCCAACGCCTCACTGTCATCGGCGGCGCGACTTCGCACGCGCATGCAATCGGGACTAATCTCCCCGAAAATGACGGAGCCCGTGCGATCGACGAAAAAGCATATGTCGATGAGCTGAAGCCCCCGTTCGGCAAACAACTCTTCTAGCCACCCGAACGTGTCGCGTGCCAGTTGCTTGGCGCGCGCGCAATCGTCGATCCAGATGCTGGCGTAGTCGTCGGGCAGCGGCTCGTCTGCCAGACGCTTGCCATTTTCGTCTGCAAGAGGATTGCGCCAGTCGAAGCATACGAGCGGCGTCTCGAAACGGCTCCAGCGCGCCAGCGGCGTTCCACCGAAAGCAGTCTCATGGGCCTCGGTGTAGCGATAACGATGCACCGGGGATCCAATGTGGTAGCGCTTAACGCGAACCTCGAGATTGCCAGGTGTCACGACATGCTCCGCGAGAAGAAGCCCCTGGTCACTGTCGACCAAGCCAAGGAACGCATTGGACAAATGCCGGGGACCAGGTCGTCGGGTCATTGCACGGAAAACTTCGGCACAGAACATCGTGCGCACGCGTTCGGTCCCTGGGACAATTCCGTACCGGTTGTTGGTGAATGAATATACCGACGGCAAAAACCTGGCGAGCGCAATTCTGGGTGTGAGAAGGCGTACCTCCTTGCTTTCTCCAACCGCCAGAAGTTTCAGTTCGCCGAACGTCACGGAAAGACCGCGCAGGACCTGTTCGAGCATAGAATCGGCACTGCCGACGAGGTGAACAGAAATGACTTCTCCAGACGGCCCCTCGATGGTGAATCCGTCCGGCAGGCCGCCTAGAAACCTGACGGGGAGTTCAAGATCGGCGCACTGATCGAGGAGCACCTCAGACGCGTATCGAAACGAAGTTGCGGCTCTTGCCACGTTTGGTTCTCACTCACTTGGGGCGCAGTATTCGAAAATCTTCGTCAAGGCGCCTTAGCGTCTGTTCTGTTGCAGTTGCGGCGGCGGCCAGCGCGCTTGCCGGTCCCTCCGCAACAACACGCTGCTCGTGATAAGCAGTATCAAAGCCGCAAAGCTCAACCAACCACTGCTGAACTTTTTCTTTTGGCCAGTACCGCCCGGCTGCACCAAAGGTTCCCTTCGCAATATTGGCAGGAATTTTCACAAAGTAACTATATAGATTTCGACGATCGTTGGCATCTGAATTATTTGCCTGCAGCGCATATCCGATCATGCCGAGCTGCTGGCGCAAGCGAACCATGCCGAAGCTGAGATTGCGAGCCAGGAGCATCGGAGTCTGCTTTTGCGGCAATTCCACCTCGCCGAACAGGCAAAGGCCATAATCGGCGAGATTGTCGCCCGATAGAAGTTGCATATTCCACAGCTGCCGAGGGGTGTAGACGCCGACGTTCAGTTCCTTCCCGCCCCAAGTCGGGCACGTGTTGGCCATCTTTTGCAGGGTCACCGTTTCGTCGTCAACCACCAGCACCACGTCATAGTCGGCAAACCTCTCACTCAAGACGCTGGAGCCATACACGATGATCGCCTGCAGTCCCTGCACCCTGTCTCGGAGGTCATCGAGGAAGCCGAAACGTTTCGTGCGCGGATCCGATGTATCGATTTGTTTGATGCTGGCTCGCTCGGCGGTCATAGAAACGCCAAGCCGCTCGACCACGTGATCGAACAATTGCCGCAGGTCGAGCAGCCGTTGGATCTTCGAACGATCCGTTCGGGCTGCCAACGCTGCTACAGCGTCGCAAAGGCCAATTTCCGCCAGTTGCGGCATCTGAGCCTGCAGCAGGCCAGCTTGCCAAAGCTTGTCATACTTGCTCCCGATCGTTCCATCGGACGCTCTATCTTGCACAATGGCGGCCGACATTGTGACGGACGCCAGGAACAGGACTGACTGAATCCAGAATCGTGTTTGTTCGCCCGTGTCTGCGATCAGGCCATCTGAACCGGGATAAGCCATTCTCATGCTGGCGGCGGCTGGGCGCGGATGCACGGCCTCGAAAAAGCGAGGCTGAAACAGGGATGACCAGGACAGCGTCTGAGGTGAAATGCAGCGAGAATTTGCCAGACCCTGTTGCCAAGCCCATCGATGGATGTCGATCAGGTCGGCCTCGCAATAGTCACTGCCGAGGAGAATAAAGTCGACAGTGAATGGCTGCGCCCTCCAGGATGGCGGATGCTCCACGCGATGCACGTCCACTACCGCTTTAGGAGTCGGCATCTGCACTCAATTGGTTGGGCACCAGTTGTCAACGGCGGGAAGCGTAGGCGTTTCCGCCGCTGAAAGCCAGCCGACACACGCGGCAATCGAAGCGTGCAGGAGGACTTGAGAATCCTGGCATCGAGACCTACGCCAATCACGCCGTCCAGCGCCGCTATCTGCTCTCTGAATGCCCAGCAGCCATCTGCAGATTCCCTCTCGAGCGTCAATTGCTAATTTCAGCCGTGGGACGTTGGGCTTTTCCGATCGGTGGCCGAGCAACGTGAGACCGGCGACCTTCCTTCGCTTGCCAAAATCTCGGTC
This sequence comes from Mesorhizobium sp. M0410, assembly GCF_040321435.1. Lineage (NCBI taxonomy): Bacteria > Pseudomonadati > Pseudomonadota > Alphaproteobacteria > Hyphomicrobiales > Phyllobacteriaceae > Mesorhizobium > Mesorhizobium sp. M0410. Next base: position 214,200 of record NZ_JAMYRN010000009.1, on the reverse strand, counting down.
TTGAAATTGAGACTCGCACTCTGGGAGAAACGACTTGAAAATCAAGCATATTGGTCTCACTCTCCTTTCGTGTTTGTGGGGGCGGCAATGGGCTATGTTGAGATATTAGGTGAGGTCGATGTTTTTCAATATTGGCCTCATGGAGTATCTGATGTCGACACTTTGAAATTCATTCCGGATTTGACAACCGCGACGTACCTTTCGGATAGCGCGCCCGTTAAGGTTGGCGCGTACTTCGAACACGGCGGCAGCTTCCAGCCGGACGACAACGAGCCGGGCGTAGAACGGTTCAAGGCAATTCTTCGCAGCAGCAGCGGAGGTTCATTGTCAGTTCGTCTGCAAGGCATCGATGCGCCGGAGACCCACTATGCCCCAAACCTTCGCGAGGGCATGTTCGATGGCGACTACGCCAAATGGATCGCCAAACATATGTCGCGGCAGATGTCGTACCGGCAGCCGTACGGAAAGCTGTGTACGGATTTCTTTGCTAACGGATTGCGCTCGAAGCTCGGCATAGGTCCGTATGACCCCGCGAACCCTGAAGTCAAGGTCACCGCAAAGCTCAGGGTACTTGCCGACAGCATCAACAGTGCTGCAGATCTTTTCGGCAGGGTTGTTGGATATGTTGCGATTTCGCACAACGGGCAGGACGTCGTCTTGAACGATGTTGCCCTGTCGGAGGGGTTCGCTTTCTGCTCTTTCTACGGGAGCATGACATTGCACGAGATGCAGCGTCTCGCCGATCTTTTCGCCGCCCACGGGTCGGACCGTGCACGAAGATCGCAGTTGAGGAGCAATGTTTCAAACCATTTGCGTGACTTCGAGCCAGGGCTGTGCACGACGAAATCCATGCGTGACACCGATCTAGACGACAACGGTGCCAACTCAATTCGAGGAACGGATTCCTTCCGCTCGAAGTGCTTTGATCCGAAGCTCTTTCGGCGCTGCGTAGATTGGATCGGACGACGAGAAGCGCTCAACGATGCCAGCACATTGCTCGATTACATGCGCGCCAACGACGAGGAGGTGGTGCTGTTAAGCGACTTCGCCGCCGCGAATGGCGACTGGACCCAAGCTCGAAAGTTCTCGATGGGCTCTCTCATCGGCCGCGACGGCGCCTTTCGCTACAAGCCGGGCGAGGTCGTCTTCGAAGCCCGGCCGATCACTATCGTCGACGATCAGCGGCGGCCTCTGCCTGACAGCTTCCTGGCGCCTTATCCTTAAGTCATGTTCGTGGGTGATCATCTGGCTGATGCCAAGGCATCCGCAATCCGCTTCAGGCTTGCCTCGGCTACCCCGAGTTGGCCAGGCGCATGTTCCGAGGTGGCTAGCTCTGCCGCAGTTTCGGCGAGGTCGTGAGCGCACTCGGCCGCAACGGCAAGTGCAATACTTTCGGGAGCGGGAAGCGTGACGTGACGCGTCAGCCCAAAGGCGGCGCCTGCATTCGAGCCGTCGCCTCGGCCCGATGGAAGCTTGGCGAGCGCCTCGCCAAGCGGCTTGATGACCGTCGTCATCGCGTTGATTGCAGTATCGCAGAATAATTCCGCGACCTTGCTCGCCGGGCCAGACGCAAAGGCATGCTGCAGTAATCGCAGCATCAGCGAGTAAACATCGTCGAACAGATCACCGAGTTGGCTCGCGAACGGGTCTCTGATCAGGTTGACCCTTCCATGGGCGTTCCAGTCGCCTCGGATTCGGGGCACAGGATTTTCAAGGACCGGTCGCGCTGGTTCGAAGGAGGGGTCGCGCTCTTTCTCTCTTACAAGCGAAGCCAATGTCCGTTGAAAGACAGCAAAATGGGAGTCTCCTCGGTCATAGTCGGTCCCTTCACCTTGCTCCGTGATCATGTCGATCGCGGCGAGGGCAGAGGCCCTGTCTTTGATCGGAACGATGTTGGGGAAGTGGGTGATGTCAGGCCCCATCTCGCCTTGGGCGCCTTGAAAGAAAAGCTGGTCCTCCGGCAGGCTAAGAATCTGCTCGCGGATGAGCGCATAAAGCTGGCCGACCGATCGATAGGCTGCCGGCGCGTCATCGTCGGTTCGCGTATCGACAGGAAGGATGAGTTGGTCGGCCGGCGTTTCGTATGACACAAAGCGACGGAGCGCGGACGGACCAAAGCGCTCCAGAGCAAGCGGCAGATCGAAGCCGTAGTACGAACGGCGTTGAGGGAAATTCGGTCGCAGATAGTACGGCGATCCGCCCACGGCCGCGAGGATGTTCCAAGCTTGAGCAAGATGGAGCATCTCTTCGGCTGCGACCATGTAAATTTCTGAGGCCCAGAGCCTTGCGGCCTGAAGCTGCTTCCAGCTCAACCCACCCTCATCGAGGTCTTGCTTGATCGAGAACGCGGCGAACAGATAGGAGCATGCCAAGCCGTGTTCGAGTTCGCATGCCTCTGTGAGCAGGCTTAAGAGGCGTGATCGGCTTGCCTGCATGAATCTACGATCCTCTTTGCAGCAACGAGGAAATCTTCGATGCTGCCCGCAGCGCCAAGGCTGCGACGGTCAAGGTTGGGTTGGCTGTTCCACCAGTGGGAAAGGTAGAAGCGCCAACGATAAAGAGGTTGTCGTGTTCATGGGCGCGGCAGTGCTGGTTTACGACCGAGCTACCTGCATCACTTCCCATCCGCGTTGTTCCGATGATGTGACCTGCGCCTGAATAGGTATCTTTTGGTTGAGGTTTGCGATCAGCATCTGGGATCTCGAGGCGATCGAAAATGCTCGAGATTAATGCCGCGGCCTTTTCGAAAGCCAGGCGGTTGTAATCCTCTAGGTGCATGGAAAGCTGGGCGCGTGGCATGCCAAACGAATCGGGTACTGCGTCAGCAAGTGTGACGCGATTGTCGGCGGAAGGCAGCATCTCGGTGGAATAGCTTATTCGGAACTGCCGGATCAGCCGATCACCTAACGCGACCCTCAATCGAGCTCCGATCAAGCCGTCCATAAGCTTTTGTTCAAGAGCCGCAAACGGAGTCTCGACCCGGCCCATGCCGTCGTTGCCGATCGAGAGTCGGAAGGCGGCGTGCGACGCCCGAAACGTACCGTCGCGAAAGGTATCGATGCCCACCGTGGTGGGTGGCCCGCGATAGGGGAAAAGCGGTTGCGGAACGACAGCAGCGGTCTGGCCCTGGAGGTGATCCATTAGGTTGCGGCCGACCTGACCGCTGCTGTTTGCCACGCCGGTGGGCGCCGCGTCACCGTCGCTAGAGATCAGCAGGAGGCGGGGTGTTTCGATTGCATGAGCTGCAATGACGTAAATGTCGGCCTGGAGACGTCTCTCGCCCCTCCGCCCCTGTTCATCCCACCGGGTATAGCGCAAAGCACTGACGCGCCTGGTCATTCTATCAAGCTCGATCCGCGTCACGACGGCCTGCGTGCGCAGAACCGCACCAGCGGTCGTAGCCTTGCTGACATGCACAGTGGCATCGTACTTTGCGCCAATTGGACATATGGGAACGCAGGACGAATTTCCCGCGCAGGCCGGCCGGCCGTCATACGGTCGTGAGTTTCGGGCCTGGGGCGTGGTTAACACGCGGACATCGGCTCCATCGAAGGTCAACCCCTCGACGGCTTTCGCAACGACGATATCGCCGTAAGCCGGCCATATCTTGCTCATCGGGAAGGCACGGCTACGGTGTGCTCCGTGCAGGCCATTGAGCTCCGCATGATCACCGGCAACGCCGAGCTCCGTCTCGGCTTCACAATACCACGGCTCCAGGTCGTCGTAGTCGATCGGCCAATCCACGCCCACCCCATAGGAGGTCGCCAATCGGAAATCCGCCGGCACATGGCGCGGCATGTTTCCAAGCATGTGCCACGTCGATCCACCGACCCGGCGCAGATACGTACTTTTGAAAGGCGAAGGCCCCAACTGGATGTAGTCCTTTTCGGAATCGGGGCTCCAGACCGGAGACGGAGGCTGGTTGTCGGCATATGGGGAACGTGGCGTTTTGATTGCCGCAAGCGAATAGTCCGCCACGAGATCCTGCCGGTTCCCGCCCGTCGGCCCAGCCTCGAGCATCACGACGCGGTAGTTGGCGGCGGCCAAACGGTAGGCAATGAGGGCGCCAGCAACACCGGCACCGACAATGGCGACGTCGCAGCGGTCAAGATCATCAGACATCTGGAGCGTACCTCCAGTGGCCAAAATAGCCGCCGGAAAGGCCCGGCGGATGGGCTCGCGCGGCGCGCCAGATCAGTCCCCCGAAATACGCCTCTTCACTAACGAATGCGGCTTCGACACCATTCTCGGCTGAAAGTCGCCCGGCGTACCAGAGATGTGCGAGCCGTCGTGCCGCATGGCCAACCTCCGGCTGTTGCTCCATCGTGGCGATCAAGGCCGCCTCTGGATCGGCATTGGCCTTCGCTTTATCGACGGCGATCGCGAGGCTGGCGAGTTCGGAAGCCCAATCAGGCCTCGAGGACATGATCGTGGCGTAGACCTGTTCAAGCTCCCCGCCGATATCGGAGTAGCCGGTCACAAACCTCGACATTTCTAGAAATGTCGCCACGCCCTTGCTATCCCCCAGATACCATTATTCCTACTCCCTACCTTTTACCTCAAGCAAGCCGTACGCTCCGATTGTCGGTCCTCATCTATGACATAGAGGCACGTTCTAGATGGCGCTGCCACTGCGGCAGGCACTCCCAAGAGCTGAATCGAACGAGTAAGACTGACACAGTTTTGTTACTTGTGACATTACGCGCTCCCACAGCCAAGTCTACTGGATAGGCGGTCGTTCCCTTGATACCTTCGGAGACGAAATAGAAAAGGACGCTATCTTGGAGGGGAACTGATGACACGAATTGCATTTTTCTTCCTTGTCTATCTTTGCCTTTTGGGCAGCCAGCTTCGGGCCGACGAACCACGCCCGCCGGTGCGAGTGGCCGTGGTTCAGTTAAACTCTTCCAAGGTGGGAGACTTCGGCGCGATGTTAGGTTACGCGAAGGCTGCGAAGGAACCGGGGGGCCGAGATCGTAGTCTATCCGGAAGAGGCGGTTTTTGGCTGGCTCAATCCAAAGGTGTTCTATGAAGCGCAGCCAATTCCCGGTCGGGCGCAGGCCGCCTTCGCGACCATTGCGAAGCAAGCCGGTGTTTGGGTTGCGACGGGCCTGGCAGAGAGAGGCCCACAGATAGCCTCCAACCCGGCCATCTACGAGGTGTTTGATTCCGGCATACTAATAGATTCGGAGGGCCGGTTAGTCCTGCATTACCGCCAGCACAACGTCATCAAAAATGCGTTCAGTGAGTGTCCGGTCAAGTATGGATCGCAAGGATGCAGTTATCGCCGGGTCCGCTCAGTGATGTTGAAGTCGTCGAGACCCCGTTTGGTCGCATAAGCATGCTAGTATGTGCCGATGCATATACCTTCGACACGTCGACGTTAGATGCCCTGAAATCGCTGAGGCCAGAACTCGTCATTATTCCTTGGGGCGTTACGGCGGGATCGGCCGCTGAGTGCGGCAAGACCGGCTTCAATGCGACGGGCTTCGCAGTGCAGGCGGCGGCACATCTCGGATCGGCCTACGTTGTCGGCGCCAATTCGGTGGGATCACGTCCCTACGGCCGGTTTCTTCCTTCCTGGTACTGCGGAACAAGTGGCTATGCGACCCCCCTCGGAAAGGTGGGTGGGGTTGCGGACGAAGAGCAAGAAATGGCGATTTTTGATATCCCGCTTCAATAGGCGAGATCAGCAGACCCCCCATTTACCTGACGCGCTCGAATTCGAGCGTATACGGATGAGGTTGTTCCCGATCATCACCTTTCGGCGATCTTGTCCAGAAGCGAACTCAGCAAGCGACGCCGGCGGGTGGCTCCAAGGAAATCTCCCCTTCGTCGGCAGTACTCAAGGGACGATTTTTTCAACGGCACCGGCGCTACCGCATGGACCGGAGTGGCCAAGCGTCACAGAATGCGAGGATGCGTAGCAAGATCTCTGGCCTGCTGCCGGTTCGTGGACGCCGAGATAAGGTGTTTGGACTGCCCCTGGCGCGATAGACAGGCCCCGCCTAACCTTTGAGCATAGGAGGCAGTTTGTGAGTACGCAGCGGTTTACCCCGGAATTCAAGGAAGAAGCAGTCAAGCAGGTCGTTGACCGCGGCTACGGCGTGCCGGATGTCGCTGCGCGTTTGGGCCTCTTCAGGCCTCCCGAGATCACGATCTTGGTCCATGTCTCGCAAGATGTTCTCATGCGGAGGACGAGAGAAGCCGTCAAATCAGTCGGTCGCAGAAAGGGATAGCAAGGCGTGCGATTCGGAAAGCTGTGAGTCGGATCGGCTGTCAGGCAAAAACCGCAGGTTCAAATCACGGGCACGCAACAGCGACCTTCACTGATCGGAGCGATTAGGCGCGCGTTTCGCCGCCTGTTTCGGTCGAGCCGGTTTAGGCGCCGTTGAGCTTTGCCCATACCAACGTCTTTTCCCACAGTCGATCGTTGATGACGCAGCGAGAATTTGATGGAGTACCGTCAAAATTGACAAGATCGATACGCCCACCTCTATTTCTGGATCGATTGATCACTGCAGTTGGGGCCGTGTACACGTGGGCGGAAGAAGACAGAGGTCGAGACGGTGAGGACGGTTTCTCGCGACGAGCTTTACGAGCAGATCTGGTCCAAGCCGATGACCGAGGTTGCTGCGGACTACGGCGTTACGGGCACGGCATTGAAGAAGACCTGCGATCGCCACCACATTCCAACACCAGAACGCGGATACTGGGCAAAACTGAAATACGGCAAGCGCGTCAACAAGCAAGCGCTGCCTCCATCGGCCGAACCAAACTTGGCGTTGGTAAGGATCGCAGGAAGTTCCGAGCAGCACCTGTCGCCATCCGTCCGCGAAGCCAAAGAAAAAGCCCGAGATAGGCTCCACAAGCACGCTGCGGCCAATCCGATGGTGGCCACTACGCCGGAGTCTACGCCCAGCTTCGTTGAGCTCCCGTCTCTCGCTGTCACAAGGCGCGCGATCTCAAAAGCGCGTCCGGACGATCAGGGCTTCGCGATCGTTCGGTCCAGGGGCGTTGTCCCTCTCAAGATTGCTGCGGCTTCCATTGAAAGGGGAATTCGCATCCTAAGTCAGTTGTTCGCTCTTGCAGAAACTCAAGGCCATTTGCCCAAGGCAACCGAGAACGGGTTGGTACTCGTTGTCGAGAATGAACCAGTTGCGTTCGGCCTGGAGGAGCAGCCCGAAAAGACCCTGCATCAACCGACGCCGGCAGAATTGAAACGGCGGGATGAAAGAACGCGTTGGGGCAGCACCAACGACGCTTGGCCCAAGTACGACCAGTCTCCATCCGGCCGGCTCGCTATCGTCATTCACGCCAACCCGTATTCAGGCCTTCGCCGCATATATTCCGACGGAAAGACGCAAGCCTTGGAAAGCATGCTGCCGGACATATTGGCAGGCTTCGTTGGACACGCGGCGTTCATCAGCGAACGCAGGAGAGAAGGCGAGGAACGAGAGCGTCGTCAACGAGACGCCGAAGCCCAGCGGCAACGCGAGGAAGCGTTCAATAGCCGCGAGAAGCGCCGTATGGAATTTGTGGATGCGATCCATGAACAACTGACCCATCGGGACAAGCTGAACGCGGTGCTGACCCATCTCGAGAATACGACGCCTGAGGATGTCGGCAGAATGAGCGCGATGGCGACTTGGATCCGGCAGCGCCTGAAGCAGATCGATGCTCTGATCAGTCCCCATTTCCTCGATATTTCGGCAAGATCATCGAAAGTCGATTTTGATGAGCCAGACCCTGAAAAAGAGGCCGAGAGCGGCAATGGCTACTTTGGTTATTCGCCTTCCATCAGCCTTCAACTTTGGTCGATTGACAACGAAAAGAAGCTGGCCACCGCGTGCTCACCGCTGGGATGGGCGAGCGCTGTAGGGACGATGGTCGAGAAAAATCCGCCGGATTAGAGGAAACTATTCTGCATGAAAGATGCGCGGTCATCAAGACCACGCTGAAAAGCTACCGCTTTCTGGTCGTCTATTGCGCCCGGGTCGTGTCTCCATGTTGGCCGCTGAGGGGGTAGATCATGATCCCGGGAAGAATTTCTGCCTGACACGGCGATTGCGCCCTAGCGCCCGTTCTAGCTCCAGAACCGACAGGTGGTATTGGTCGACTCGGCGTTTCGAGCAGATCGCGTCGAGCTTGTCGTAGAGTGTGGCGTCCTTTGAGCTGAGGTGATCACGCCGAACCCTTGGGCGCCGTATTGCTCGAGCATGTCGCCGACGTCCGTCAGGCGTGTGGCTCCGAGGGACGAACCGTTGGTGACAAGCTTGCACTGGAAAATCCATTTCTTACGCTCCACCCAAGGGCCAATTGTTGCCTCATGGATGATGATATCGCGGCCGCCATCCCTCGATCTCGATTTGCCGAGCTTCCGAATGGTATCGGAATTGAACTTCGGGTTGTCAAAGATCAGCTGGTAGCAAAGCTCTTCGAAGGCCTCGTCGTCCAAGCTCGTCCAGTCGCACTGAAAGAAAGGCGCGGCGCCGGTCGCGGTGGACAGCTCTTCGGTCATTTGGGCCGAAGCCTCGCGGAGCGCCTTGGCCGTCTGCAGCTGCGCCGGCCTGATGTCGTAGAGGAAATGGAGGAAATAGCCATCATTGACGAACGCAAGCGTACCAGTCTCGTGAAGGTAGCAGCCCTCCGCGAGCGTTGGCATGCCTTCTGCCGTGTCCCAAGTCGTGATGCCCATGGGAGCGGTTTTCTCTGCTTTCGGCGAACGGAGCGCGTTGAAGGGGTCGGATGACCAGCGTTCGCCATACTCGTCGTCTTGGGTCACGAGCCCTGCGCAGACCCGGGATTCGAAATACCGACCCGATGGGAAGCGGACCAGGAGGCCCTCGTGATGCACGAACGACTCGCCGTTGACGATGACGAAATCGGCTGGCAGGAAGTCATTCAGACGGTACTTCTGATCCGTTTCGACGAAGAATCGGTCGGGGCCTATCGCCACCGGCACAAGCCACCCGGTCCGCGAAGCATAGCAGCTCCCGCCTAGTATGCCGCTGAAGCCGCTGCGATGAACCCGAGGCGCCGCTCTGGGAAGCCCTCCATCTGACTGCTCCATGCCTCCGGCGCTTCGGATCGCAACTCGCTGTTCGCGGCGTGAAGGTTGGCGAAATACCAGTCGATAATCTCCGGCGCTCGGGGAACCAGGGTCTCTAGCTTGTCCTCATAGTCATAGACCTGTTCGCGAAGGTTCTGCAGTTCCTCCAGTTCTGCATCGTCTGTGAAATCCTCGAGTTCCCCGAGCAGAAGCGCACAGTCGGCGATGGCGCCGAATAGTCCCGGCCTTGGTCCAGTGAGGACGGCCCTGATGCAGCGGTAGCCTCCGGGTGGGTTTTCGGTCCTGACACACTTCGCATGTACAGCCATCCGTTCGATGGCCCACGAGGCGTCAAGAAGATCTCCGCAGATGTCGCGATAGGACTGGGTTGACCCGAATGAAGGGAGCGGCACGTAAACGAAAATCCGATCGTAAGCATGTGGATCAAGCGTCGCCAGATCCATTTCGAACTCTTCGCCGAGATCGATCTCGAGCGTTCGCGCATTGCCCCCGGCATCGTCCTCCATCTTGTTTATCCCTTATCCTAGGTACCAGCCCCACCGGCTCCCGTTTCTGGCTTGCATCCCGGTTCAACGACCATTGTAGGCTGTCGATCGAAACACAGCGTCAATCGGATTGGCGAGCTGCCGACAGGGTGCCATTTACAGCAGATACGTCCGGGTTACGGGCCACAATTTAATTGTCAGACGATCTGATGCGCGCGCACGATGGTCCCACCAGCGCCCAGACGGCATCCACAACCTCCACCAGCGACAGGCCGTCGTGGTCGATTGATTGTGCGTAGGCACGCCATTGGCGCTGCTTGGTCCCATCGTCCAGCAATGTCGTTGAAAGACCAGGTGGCCTACCGTCAGGAATGTCAGTATGTCGCCGCTCGAAAGTCGCTCGGATAGCAGCATCCAGATCCGTATCTGCGAGAGGGACTGCCTTGGGGATCGCCCACAGATCGTAGTAATCTTTCATGCGACCGTTGGCGATGCCCAGCGCGACCATGGCCTGAAATTTCTCAGCGATAACTGTTGCCGGGGGATAGGTCCGTATCTGCGGCGTCTCCATGCCAAGCAACGATGGATAGGCGAGCGGTTGCGCCGCTGCAGCTAGAGCGTCGCCAAACCCTATGTCGATCGTAATTGGGATCCTAGACCGCTCCAAAAAGGCTGTTGTGCGTAGGCGAACCCCGCCATATTCCATCTCTTCGCGGATCGTGGTTGCAGTCAGGCCTTGGGTATCGAATACAAGCCCATCGTCGGTAGCGATTGCCATGATTTCGGCAAATGTAGCTCTGAGCTTTTCCGGGTTGGCATCGCCATGCCCAAGAAAGTCAGCGTCTCGCGTCTCGCGATTGCCACCGTCGATCCATAGGGTAACGAGCATCCCTCCCTTCAGAATGAAACGATCGCGCTGGTCCGAGACAGACAGGCGGTAGAGCAGCCGTTCTAGCGCGTAGCGCACCAGCACGACTTCATAGACCCGCGCTTCCTTGCGGGCGAGGTTCAGCAACCGCTGCTTGATCGAGGCGGCCCGATTTTTCGGGTCTCTATCCATTCGAGGTGAGCGCTTCAAGATAGGGGCGCATGATTCTCCAAGAGTCGCCGGCGATTGCGACTTCGGCTATTTTACTGGGCGTGGCCTTGCGCTGTTCAAGCGCGGCCCTCAGGCCTTCGACCGCGACCGAGCGGTCGACCAGCTTTCGGTTGCGGAAGACATCGGCGAGGGTTTTCGGGACAGAGAAGATCGGAACGTCGACCCCCGAAATTCGATGATGCTCGATTCCTTGGTTCATATATTTGTCCCGAAGCTCGACGATGCGGATCGGGGGATATGAAGGAACCGGTGCCCAGTCCCTCGCGCTGATTGCGACCCATATCTTGCGAGGCATCTGATCCGTCAGCCCGTGAAAGGCCAGCGCGGAAACCATCGCGATGACGCCTTTCGGCACCCGCTTCGCGGCTTCGGCGAGTGCCTGTTCAGTCTCGACCTCGCTACCGGCGCGTTGGTAGAGGCCGCGTGAAATGCGAATGAGTTCGCCATTTTGGACAGCGCGCGATATCGTCTTGCCGTCGATTCCGGCCTTGCGGAGTTCATATGCGCGAACGATCGGCGTCGAGTTCAAGAGTGTGGCGAGTTGTTCACGCTGGGTTAGTTCCAGGCTATCCATTTGTGGCACACCCTTGGTAGCGTTTCTGTCGGCCAGCTTTCGGGACACCTGCGGCGTCACATATCCTAGGTGTCATCTCGAACATACCCAGGATATGTGACATGCAAGCGCGTCACAAAACCTGGGTCTCCTTCACATCATACCCAGGTTATGTGACACAGGTCCAGGCCACATATCCTGGGTCTCGTTTTCGACACACCCAGGATATGTGACATCACTCCCCCTGCGAGGCTAGCGGCGCGGGCGAACAAGATCGCTTTCGAAATCACCGCTTTCCGACCACACCCAGGCCAGCACCCGTCCAACCGTCTCATCGAGATACGCTGCCCGAAGTCCACATTCCCAGACGATAGCGACGCGCCAGCCTTCGGCGTGCAAGGCATCGACCACCTCGCGGTCTCGGGTCACGTTCCGATCGAACTTCGCAGTCCAGAATTCCGACCTTGACGCTGGTCTGCTGCACCAGTGACAACCCGTGTGACGATGCCAGAAGCATCCGTGGACGAAGATCACCGCCCGTCGCGAAGACAGAATTATATCTGGTCGGCCAGGCAAAAGCGCCCCGTGCAACCGATATCGCAGGCCAGACCGATACAGCGCCTTTCGCAATGCCATTTCCGGCCTGGTATTCTTCCCTCGAATGCCGGACATCATCCGAGAACGGGTCGCCTGATCAACTACATCTGCCATCGATCCAAGCCTGTCATTTCCCCGCAGAGGTGATATTAATCGGACTTTTGCTCCCCGGGGTCGAAAGCGCATGATTCTTGCCAACATATTCAGTTGTTGACATATTTGCAGGTCCTGGAGGACTGGCAGAAGGGTTTTCGAGCGTTTCCGGCGCCGATGGAAAGCGCGCGTTCAAAATTGCTCTGTCGATCGAGAAGGACAAGGCGGCGCACTCAACCCTGCAGCTGCGCAGCTTCCTCCGCCAGTTCGGCAATTCCCTTCCTGAAAGTTACTACGATCTGATCAATCAGGGGGGCGACATACCCGACTGGTCCAAACAGTACCCAAAGGAATGGGCGGCTGCGGAAGAGGAAGCTTGGCAACTCGAGCTTGGCAAGGAAGATCCCGACGATCGACTGAACGATCGACTCGACGCCATCCGGACCGAAAGCGACGGCAAAGTCATCCTTATCGGCGGCCCGCCCTGCCAAGCCTATTCCCTCGTTGGCCGTGCCCGCAACCAGGGCAAGGAAGGATATGTGGCCAGCGAGGATCATAAGCACTTCCTGTACAGGGAATATATCCGCATCCTCGATCGACTCCGGCCAGCGGCCTTTGTCATGGAAAACGTCAAGGGCATGCTGTCCTCGTCGGTCGACGGCGAGAATCGGATTTTCGATCAGGTAATTCGTGACCTGCGTGGAGACCGGCCCCATGGAGAGGAATACCGGCTGATTGCGCTGGATCCGCGCAGCCGAGGACAACTTGGCTTTGGCAGGTTTGAACCACGCGCCACCGATTTCATAGTTCGTGCCGAGGATTTCGGAATTCCTCAAGCACGCCACCGGGTGATCGTCGTCGGCCTCAGGTCCGACCTGGCTGCGGATTTGCCTGATTCGGCCCTCGCCGATCTGATGGTTCGCCATAGCCTGACTGCAACCGTCGGCAATGTACTGGATCGGATGCCGAAGCTGCGCAGCGGTCTCAGCCGAGGCGTCGACAGCCGGGAGGAATGGAAACAGATGGTCAGCATCGCCATGGCCTTTGTTGCCGACGTGGACACTGGTCTGGCCGATGATCTGCAAGCAGCCTTTGCGCAGACGGCTCATCAATATCGTACGAACTTCGAGAGTCTGAACGACATACCCGGCCGTGAGGCGCGAGGCGTCGGCATCTCGCCGGACTGCCCCTCCCACCTTCGTGACTGGCTGATCGATCCCAGGCTGGAGACGCTGCCAAATCATGCGACTCGTAGCCATATGGCGAGCGATCTTGCGCGTTATTTCTTTGCAGCTGTTTTCGCCGAAGTCGTCGGCCGCTCACCGAAGGCTTCGGATTTTCCAGAGGAGCTGGCACCGGAGCACGAGAACTGGAATTCCGGCAAGTTTGCCGATCGCTTCAGGGTGCAGCTCTCGGGCGGTCCTTCAACGACGGTTACAAGTCACATCTCGAAGGATGGACACTACTTTATCCATCCTGATCCAATGCAGTGTCGCAGCCTTTCGGTGCGCGAGGCTGCGCGTCTTCAAACCTTCCCCGACAACTATCTCTTCCAAGGCAATCGTACCCAGCAGTATATCCAGGTTGGCAATGCGGTGCCGCCTCTCCTTGCCCGCTGGATCGGTGAAGCTCTTTTCGTGATTCTGACGGCCGAGAGACGCGATGCAACAGAAAACGAAATGAACCTGTCGTATGTTGCCTGACCAAGCCCGTTTGCAAGATCACGCGGATATTCGCGTACGGCTCTTGTGACGAAGTCGTTCGCGTTTTTTCATTTCAGCTTGCAGCCGATGGCCTGCGGCGTACAAACTCCATTCGGGGCGATGAGTCTATTCACAGCGGGGCGGGCGATGTCGGTATCAGCGACACAAATGGATGCGTTTGTCAGGCAGTTGCGCGCGCGACTGTCATCGGCAGACGGCCTGGATGATGCGGCTCGCCTCGTCCGGCAGGACCTCGAACCGTTTCTTGGCCGCTTCTCGGACGAGACCGAGCAGGATTTTGCCGCCGCCATCGAACAGGTTCGCGGATCCATTCGCCCCGTCGAAATTCTCAGGGTCAATTCGATCTTCCGAATCCGCCAGGACTGGTATCACGGGCCGGCGGAGACTGATCGTCACTGGCCCGCGTTGCGGGCATATCTCGTCGACTCCAAGGGCTGGTCCGCAGACACTGTCGATGACCGGATCGGCAAGGCGTCGAACGAGATCGTCTCCCTGCTCGAAAATCCCTCGAAGGAGAGCTTTGCATGTCGTGGTCTGGTCATTGGACACGTGCAGTCCGGCAAGACCGCCAACATGACCGCCGTCATCGCAAAGGCGGTCGACGCCGGCTACAATCTGGTGATCATTCTGGCTGGCCTCACGAACAAGCTTCGCAAGCAGACGCAGGGGCGCATGCAGAAGGATCTGGTCGATCGGCTGAGAGACCAGTGGCAGCTCGAGACTCGGGATGACGAGCAGGGTGATTTCAGGATGCCGCCCAATGGCGGCTTTCCGATGCCTGTGGAAGGGGCAGCGCAGCTCGCAGTCGTGAAGAAGAATGTTGCTCCGCTCGGACAGTTGCTTCTTACATTGGAGCGCACCCTGCCCGCGATTCTGCGCCGTCTCAAGGTCCTTGTCATCGATGATGAATGCGATCAGGCGAGTGTGAACACAGCCTCGGGCGAGTACGATATGACTCGCATAAACGAGAAGATTCGCCTCATCCTCAAGAAGATCCCGGCAAATTCCTACGTAGGATATACCGCGACACCGTTCGCAAACGTGCTCATCAATCCCTTCCCTGCTGGAGGAAGGGAACTCGACGACCTCTACCCGAAGGACTTCATAACCGCGTTGCCGACACCAGGAGGTTATTTCGGGACCGAGCGTCTGTTCGGCCGCCCGCCTGTCGACGCGGATTCCCCGCAGCCGGAAGAAGAGGGCCTCGACATGATCCGGGAGATCCCGGAGGACGACACGGCGTTCCTTCAGCCTCCGAGCCGGGCAGAAAAGGATCATTTTCTGCCTCGCATGACGGAATCGCTCGAAGATGCGGTTCTGTATTTCCTGGCGTCTTGCGCAGCGCGACGGTTCCGAGGCGATGCAGACAGCCACATGTCGATGCTGATCCACACATCAGCGTATGTGATCATGCATGAGCGACTGGCCACCTTGGTGAAGGCATGGCTCGAGGTGATCGCCGACCAGATCACGGACCCCGGATCTGCTCTTGGGACACGGATGCTCGGTCTCTGGGAGGCCGAGCAGCAGCGCGTGCCTGATGACCTGTGCGTCTTGCCCCATGTCACCGGAGATCAGCTGATGCCATTCATTCCAGCGGTCCTCGAGGCGCTGGAAGTTCCTGTTGAGAATGGCACCAGCGAAGATCGGATCGACTACGATGGTCCTCCACGGACGTACATCGTCGTCGGCGGCTCGATCCTCGCTCGCGGCCTGACTATCGAGGGCCTGTGCGTGAGCTATTTTCTGCGCACATCCAGCCAGTATGACACGCTGCTGCAGATGGGGCGGTGGTTCGGCTATCGGCCCGGATACGAAGACATGCCGCGCATTTGGATGACCGACTCGCTCAGTACGGCGTTCCGTTCGCTCGCCCTCATCGAGGCCGAGATCAGGGGGGATGTGGCGGAGTACGCGGTCCGCAAGACGACGCCTATGGAATTCGCGGTAAGGGTGAGGTCGATCCCGGGGATGGCGATCACTGCCGCAAGCAAGATGAGAGCGGCTATCCTTACCGACGTGAGCTATGCCGGCAAGCACGTGCAGACAATCCGCTTCGATCATCGCAGGCCTGAGATCGTCCGGGGAAACTGGACCGCCGCCGCCCATCTGATGACACAGGCCACCGACCTCGGATTGCGCGACCGGGAATCGACGCGCATCCTGTTTCGCGGTGTCCCCGGGCGCCTGATAGTGCAGTTTCTTCGGGCATACTCGGTGCAGGCGTCCCACAGGGAGCTCTCAGCCGAGTTCCTGCTGGGATACATCGAGGCATCTGGCGACAGCGCGCGAACATGGAACGTCGGAGTCGTCGAACCGAGGAGCGGGGAGCCGTCGGCAACACCGATGGGCGAACTTGGCCCGGTACGGCTTTCGACAAGAACGCGACTGGAGCGGCCGGATGATTTCGCCGACATCAAGGCGCTGATGTCGCGAAGAGACGTCCTGTTCGACTGTGCCGATGGCGGAGAGGCCACGGCAGAGACAGATTGGACCAGGCTGAAGGCCGTGCGCGCAAGCGTCGTCGGCAACGTGCCGCTCCTGCTGCTCTATCCGATCGACAGGAACTCGACACCGAGAAGGCCGTCGGGCCAGCGCGTCGCCCTTGAAGCCGTCGGGGATCTGGTCGGCTTCGGGATTGTCTTTCCCGGGTCGGCAGACGGCTCAGGCGGATATTACAGCGTGAGACTGGAACCACCATCGGCCGACGATCTCGAAGATATCGAAGACGAGATCGCGGAACAGCTCGAGGCCGGCCGTGTCCACTGAGCCGTCGCTCGAAGAGTGGTCCATGCTGCGCCGTGGTGGTCACGCTTCGAGCGAGCTCGGGATTCCCAGCGTGGATACGGGAATCGAGACCGGCTTCGGAAGCGTTCGTCTTGCGCTGGGCAATGCGGGCGAGCTGCGCGTGCTCCTCCCGATAAGACACAGCGAACGGATCGCGCAGGTCCCGAGCAGTCCGTCGCTTGGGATCGGCATCGCGACTTACTCTCTCAATGGTGTCTCCGTACGCTATCTTGACATTGTCTGCCTGGCAGCCGGCCTGGACGGGGTCTTTGCGGATGTCAGCGCGGAGATGATGAAGCGTATCAGGGCCGGCTTGTCTCCAGTCGACGCCTGCGCGTCGACGCTCGACGACTTCAGATCGCTGCTCGCCGATCCGACTTCTGGAGTAACAATCCAGGAAGTGAGAGGTCTCGTCGGCGAGCTCCTGATGCTCCGACGGATGCTTCGGCTTGATGCGCGCGCTTGGCAGCTCTGGCGCGGCCCCATGATGGAACGTCATGATTTTCGCGCTGGCAGACTCGCACTCGAGGTCAAATCCTCCGCGAGGGTGACGGGACTTTCGGTCCAGATTTCAGCGATCGATCAGCTGCTCGCTCCAACGGGAGGCGTGCTGCATCTCGCGCTATATCAGCTCGAGCAGTCGACGGGCGGCGACCTTTCCGTGTCGAGATTGGCCGCAGAAGCCACGTCGATGGCGTCGGACTCCCTTGGGGTCCGGAATCTTCTTGCGGCTGTCGGCTGCGCTGACCCGAACGCTCCGGTGTGGAACAGGGCGAACTTTCATCTTGAGGGCGAGCACCACTATGTTGTCGGCGACGACTTCCCCAGGATCATCCCGGAGAGCTTCGCGACCGGGGCGCCGCCCACAGGCGTTACCATCCTTTCCTACTCAATCGACCTTGTCGCTGCCGAGTCCAGCCGTCTGGCTGCCGTTCGTGCCGACGCTCATGTCAGCGAGATGATCGCATGCCTCGACCACCCCTGACACTGCACTCCGAGGCATATTCGGCTTCCGGCAACCTGGCCGCCGACGGCTATCTGAAGCTGCTCGGTGCGCCCTCGATCGATCTTGTCCAGACGGTGGTGAGGGAGGCCGTGCAGAACAGTTGCGATGCCGCCCTGTCCGACGGCGGAGCCGAGGTCCATTTTCGGTTGCGTACGCTTGATCCGGAACAGGCCGCGATTCTGCGTCTCGACATCCTGAGCCAGCGACCGCTCGACGGCAAGGCGGCGGGCAGCCTCGACGATTTCCTGCATTCCGAAACTCTGCGAGTGCTCGAGATCTGTGACTTCGGCACAGCCGGTCTCGCCGGACCGACTAGAGCTGACCTGGCGTCCGATGACGAGCCAACTGACTTTGTCGATTTCCTGAGGAACGTGGGGTCACGCCGCAACACCGTGCACGGCGGCGGCACATACGGCTATGGCAAGACTTCTCTCTATCTGGCGAGCCGCTGTTCGGCGATCGTGATCGACAGTCAGACCTCCCTTGCAGGCGATCCCGTCCGCCGCCTCATCGCTGCCCAGCTTGGATCAGCATTCGACGCGGACGACCCGCACGGAGTGAGACGAAGGTTCACCGGAAGGCACTGGTGGGGTATTCCCGCCGACGGCGATGAGTACGTCGACCCGATCGAAGGCCGGGAGGCGGCGGACCTTGCCGACGCGATCGGCTTTCCTGCGCGCGACGCTACCCGATCAGGCACATCGATCATGATTCTTGACCCCGCGTTTGTCGGCGCCGATGGCGAGCATGCGATGAGCCTCGTACAGGAGGCACTGCTCTGGTTCTTCTGGCCCCGGCTCATCGAGGACACGCCCGAGACCCGGAAGATGCAGTTCCGCGTTTTCATCGAGGATACGGAATATCCACTGCCGCGGCCTGAGGACTTTCCTCCACTGGATCTCTACGCGCGTGCAATGAAGGCCTTGCGGACCGATCCGGCGAGTGGCGAGGAGATACGCTCCTTTCGGCCGAACAGGGTGCTTGGTCGCTTGAGCATGGTTCGAGGGCTCCGGGCAGATCGAATCTCGCCAGCAGGTCGTGAGGGTAGCCTGTTCCCGGAGCGATCCGCCGCGATCGCAGTGATGCGGCCCGTGGAACTGGTGGTTCGCTACTACGAAGGTGTGCAGCTTCCCGATGATCGCTTCGAGTGGGCTGGTGTCTTTATCGCGTCAGATGAGCAGATCGTCGAGGCTGCCTTCGCAGAAGCAGAGCCGCCCGCCCACGATGATTGGCAATTCGAGGCGCTCGCCGACAAGGAGGCGCGCAGTATCGTGCGGATCGCCGTCCGCCGCATCAAGGTTGCCGCGGCAGAATATGCAAATCCGCCGGCGGCGGCGCCGATCGGCGGCGATAATGGACCGTCGCTTGCGACGGTCGCCGGCCTGTTTGGACGGGTACTCGAGGGTGAAGGCGAAGGTGCAGGTCCTCGAGCTCCCGGGGGCGGTGGTGGCGGTGCAAGCCGTGGTGGCACCGGCGTCACTCGGCCCTTGTTCCTGAGACTGGAGGAAGGCCAGGACGGGCCTGTCGCGGTTTTCGAAATGGTCGTGAGGGGCGACGGCGCGGCAAACTCGCTGCTTCTTGAACCTGCACTTGTGATGGACGGCGGCACCGCAGCCGAAGCGCCGTCGACCGTCAAACCTCGTGTGCTCGACGCTCGCAATGAGCTCGGAGAATCGCTCGGCAGCGGGACGCGGATCGAGATCGGTGATCGAGTCGGCAGGTTCGAGGTGGCTGTTGCGATGCCATCCGATTGCGCCGTGACGCTCGGTGCGCGACTGTCCGCGGCAGCCGACACATGAGCCGTATCGCCTTTCCATTCCTGACGCTAGGGACCGACGCCGTGCAGGCCGGCCCATGGGTACTCGTCGAGAACGATCGTGAAGTCGTGATAGAAGATCCCTGGATTGCGGACTGGGACAGCGGACGCGACGTGACCCTCAGGCGCCGGATTGCTGTCGATCTTGATATCGCCGCCTCACAGCTGCGGATCGACATCGCGCAGCTCGCCTTGGTGCTGTTGATGCGCGTCGGCACGGGTTCGGGCAACATGCCCCGAACGATCATTGCGGCGACGCGTCGCGAAATTCGCGCTGGAGAAATTCTTCTCGAGGAGCGAGTGGCGGGACACGGCCTTTCCCAGCGCCTTCTTGCCGAGACAATGATCCTCCTCGGCCAACCCGGTTCAGGCGCCCACACGCTGTCTCCGTCGCGACCAGCATCGAGGCTCTGGTCTGACCGGATCGATCTGCGTCTCGAGGGCGAGGAGCCCAGATTCCCGATGGAATCACTGAGTTTCTCCCGCCGCTTCGCTGGAAGGCCGGAAGCCTATGCGCCATGGTACCTGCACTGGGCCCCAGGAAACCTCCACCGGGACTTCGGCGGAGCTGTGCGACTTTTCCTCAACAGCGATCGCCCCGACTTCACCGAGCGTCTTCTCGCCGGCGATCGTGCCACCCTCCAGGTGGTGCTTGCCGATGTCATGACGCAGATCATCGCGACATCGCTGCGACAGTCCGATTTCGAGCAAGCGGTCGCTGAGAGCGACTCCAACTCCATAGCAGGTAGAGTCGAGTTCTGGATCCGGCTGGCCTTTCCCGGCCAGGACATCCAGACGATTCGGAGCATGCTCGATCTAAGACCATCCTCGTTCCATGCAGCGGTTCTCGCCGCTGCGGACGTCGCGACCGAGGAGGCTCGCGCATGAGCGTGGCACTACTGCCGAGACTCGACCGCATCGCAGTCGACGCGTGCCTTTCGTCTACAGCGGGTCTCATGGTGACCGTCGATGCTGGGCTGGAGTCTGCCCATTTTCCTGTCGAGGCAACTTATGCTGCGAGCGGTGGAAGCCCGGTGCCCGACGAGTTCCTCCGGACACTCCGATCGGCTCTGCTCGAGATCGGGCATGCCTGCGGATTTCCGGACCGAGGTAGCGCCATCGAGCGAGCTCGGTTCGACGAACTTGCATCCATCCACCTTGCACAGGTGCCTGAGTTTGAAAGCGGAGAAGCACTGCGGGATGACGTGTGGGCGTTCCTCGCGACGGTAGTTCTGCCTGACCTTGTGGCATGGCGATTCGCCGGAAGGCCGGCCGAGCGATTTCAGGGAGGCATCCGCAATGCATTCCAGAGGCTGTGGATGAGAGGGCGAATACTCGACAGAGGTCCTCTGACCGGCCGCCGCTGGGAGCTGCTGGCAGAGCTCACGGAAGATGCTCTTGTCCAGATCACCGAGCGCCCATCCATCGGAAGTGACGCGCGACTTGCGCGCGGGTTCGCCGAGGCCTGGGTCAGGGCGGCAGGTCGGCTCGGCCGTCCGGCTATGGAAGATGTAACGCGGGAAGCTATCATCCGGCTGAGACTGCGGAATCAGATCCAGGTCCTCTCGGAGATTGAGGATTCCGAACTGGGGACCGTCATGGATTCCTTCTTCACCGGAGACAGTACACCGCCAGCGCCTGCCAAGCCCGGTTGGGTAGGCCGCCTCCTCGGTCGGACCTGATCAGCAATTGGCAGCAGTTTTGTTCGTAGGAAGGATGCGAATGCGCTCGCGGTTCTATCAGTCCCTGAAACTGTCTCAGGGTCGGCAACGAAGGGCAATCTACCTGGCAAGGTGAACCGAGCGAGCCTCGCCGCCATCCGACATGGGCGGGATCTCATCCGGCTGCGGAACGAGTGCGTGCGAGCACTGTAACCGCCTTCCGGAGTTGCGCTTCGTCGAGGCTGGCAAAGCCGAACCGAAACGCCTCGGGCGCGTTTGCCGCGTCCAGCGTCAACCGGTTTCCCGGCGTGACGGCAACGCCTGACCGAGCTGCAGCACTGGCCCAGGTCTCCGCACTTCTACTTCCACGCAATCGTAGCCACAGCGCCAAGCCTCCTGCTGGGAGGTCGAACGTGACGTCTTCACCCAGAAGCCGGCGATTTCCTAGGCCAGGAAGTCGCGCCGCGCTGCATAGATCCGCCGCGCTTTGCGGGCGTGCCTGCGCAGTTCGCCGTCCTCGATAGGCGCTGCCAGCGCTTGGTTGGAGCGGCAGGTCGCTTGGCGGTCGATCGCTTCGCGCCGGTCCGCCATGCGGGCAAGGATGTCCGGCCGCGCGGCCACGCAGCCAACCTTACCGCGGGCGCGAGCAATTTAGAGAGAGAACCGACATAGACGATGGCTTGGTCCGGATCCGTCCGCGCGGCAAGCGGCAGCACGGGGCGACCGTCGAAACGGTACTCATGATCATAGTCGTCTTCGCCACATCGATACCCTGGGCGTCGACCGGCACACCGATGATCTTGGCGCCTGCCGCTCGGAACGCCGACCAAGCGTCGGACAAAAAGCTGGGGTGATCAGCGCTCGTCGAAAGGCGCGCGCCAGTTCAACGCGAGGCATGATCCTCAGGATCGGGGGATCCGTCCGACACGCGCAACAGGGATAGCGAGGCCTTTCCGGTCTCAGCCATGCTGATTCCTAATCTGTAGGTCACAGGTTCGATTCCTGTCGGGATCACCATTATTTTCAGGTGCTTAGCAAATTGCCGCCGTACTTTTTTGCAAATTAGTACGGCAATTAGTACGGCGTTTTTGATGGCCAGTCGGCAGCGCTGATATGGATTCGTGCGACATCCATTGTCTTGTTGCGGGGATGCGCAACCGCTGATACCGACATTTCCTTCAGATGGCGATTTGAGGTTCGAGTCTGTCGAGAAGACTCGCCGCACCGGTCTCGTGTTGATAAAAAGCGTTTTTCTGAGATTTTCGTACTGGATTGTATCACAGTTTGTATCTCAATCTGTATCGCTCAATGCGGAGCCGATATTAAGCTCGTAGTGGCTCAATCTCGAAGCTTGGAGCATCGCCCATACGCTAACCGGCGCTAACGGAGAGGATGCCTGGGGCGCCGGTCTAGACGAAACGAGCGCCGTGGCCCTGGTCCTCCGCAGTTTCTTTCGGAACTTGCGCGTGAGCGTCAGCGACGTTCGTAAGGGCAATAGTCTGCGTTGCTATGGTTGATCAATCAAACAGCGGCCGATGGCACCCGCAGATCGGCTTAGGGCGTCCTTGGTTGTTCAGAGACAATCTCTCATACGCTCACCTCTCCTAAAAATTTCCCTGTGGATATTCCCTCTATGACGATGCGGTGTCGTATTCGTTTGGTCGCGGCTGAGTAGAAGTAAGCAACTTGGGCCCGGGGGAATCATGAACAAGTTGCTTGTTGGCGCGGCATTGCTTGCCGCCGGTGTCTTCGGCGCGGATACATCTTTCGTTTCTTATATTAGAATCTCCGCAGGGATGGCGGCTTTTGCGCAGGAGGCGCAAGGAACTTCGTCCGACCCTGGCGCGCCCGCAAGCGGTGACCTTGGCAATGGCGGGGCAGCTATGGGCAGCGGCGGCTCATCGGATCAGCCGAGTGCGGGGGATGAGCCCGCTTCCGGCAGTGCACCTGCTACCGAGACCCCAGATGCAGCGGCCGCGGTCGGCACGACAGATCAGTCGACCGACACGGAAGCTGCACCCGAGGAGCCGGCCGCAGCGGCTGCCACCGCGACAACGACCACGACAAGCGGCGATCCCGAGGCGATCGGCACGCCCAAGGTGGACCTGCCGAAGAGTTCAGGCAATGGCAATCTGGGCTATGCCATCGGCATCGACGTCCCGGACTTTCGCGGCATTGAGCCGTCGATCGCGCTCACCTACGAGTCTTCGCGCAGAACCAAGCTAGGTGCCCTCTACCAGGGCTGGCTGGGCTATGCCTGGGGTCTCGGCGGTTTCGACGTCATCGAGCGGGCAAGCCCCGGCTATGGCATGCCGGCCTTCGATGGCACCGACATCTATCTGCTCGATGGCCAACAACTGGTCGCCTGTGTCGCCGGCATGGTGTCGCCGTCGTGTTCGACCGGCGGCACGCATGCGACGGAGAATGAATCCTATCGCCGCATTGCGCTGAACGGCACCACCAACGAATGGAAGGTGACCGATCGCGACGGCACCGTCTCGACCTTCCGCTCGGTCGCTGCCGTTGCCAACCTGACGCCGACTGCCGGCACGCCGGCCTATGATCTGGCCCTAAGCTATCGCTGGCTGTTGACCTCGGTCACCGACACCAATGGCAACAGCGTCGCCTACAGCTACACCTGTCCGGCAAGCCCGGTCTGTTACCCCGATACGATCAGCTACAACGGCACAGTCGTAAAATTCTATCTGGAGACACGGCCCGACCTGATCCTGATGGGCAATGGCCGCGACATCTCCGAGACCAGCCAGCGCATCAAGGCCATCGGCGTCACCGTCGGCGGCTCCCTGCGCGGCGCCTACAAGCTGACCTACGATCAGGCGCCGTTCTCCAACGCCTCGCGTCTGATCGCCGTCAGCCCGTGCCCGGCGAGACAGATGCTGGTCGGGCGGATTTCGAGGCAGTGGGCTTCCGCACCCTGATAGAAGGTCTGCGCGGCAAGCGTATGGGTCACCGCGACCAAGGGCGATGTCCGGCTTTTCGCCAAGCGCAAGGCGAAGCCCAAGCGTCCGATGAGCGGTCAAGTCGCGAATGAGAAGGTCCGAGAACGGCTTGCCGTCGTCCTCCGCTTCTTCGTCGCTGCCGCCATTGGTATCCGAACCGCTGCCGTCTTCGATGATCTCGCCATTGTCGTTGACGGCGTAGTCCTCGCCGTCTGACCGCGTTTCCGCTTCCGGTCCCGCCTGCTCATCCTCGGCGCGAATGAAGCCACGTTCGATGCGCGCCGCGCCGTCATAGGAAAGCACGACAAACACGCCGCCATGCGAAACAATATCAGGATCGTAGGCGTGGCGCGAGCGTCGATGCGCTCGATCTCCGCTTCAAGCTTACCGAAACGCTGATCGACATCGTTGGGCAGTTCCTAGGCGCTATCCCATTCCTCCGCGAGCCGGTTGAACTCGTCGGATGCCGTGGCGTAGGCGGCTTTGTCTTCCTCCGACAAATCCACCGGTTGCGGGTAGGTGCGGCGCAATCCGTTTGCGTGCGGGTAGTCGATATGGACATCTGCCCATTTCCAGCCTTCGGTCTGCCTGACGGTTTCCGCGATGCCTTGCAGCTTCATTTCATGCGCATCGTTCACGGTGTCGATGACGCAGCGGATCGGTTCGGTCTTCCTGATCTGCTTGCGCTTGACGCGCAGCAATTGCGCCAACCTGCGGCCTTCGCCGATGCTGACGAAATAGAAGTCGGTCTCAGCACCCTCCCCGTCAAGCTCCGGCTCGACCACAAGGTTTTGCAGGATGCCCTTGGCGGGGATACTTGCCGCATAGGCTTCGATGATCGCCTCGCTGTGCGGGGTCTTGCGCGCATTGCGGGGCGACTTCTTCAGCTTGTTCAGCGGAATGAAGACCTCGGTGCCGCTTTCGCCGGCATTTGCGGTCTTCGCACTTGTTTCATTGGTCGTCATGGTTCTGGTCCTTTCCCGTTACATGCCGAAGGCATGCCCCTCGGCATGCCTTCCGGGGGCGCGTGAGCGCGCGGCAGAGAGGGGGGCGAATGCCGGCGAGCGGAGCTGGGCTGCGCGTCGAGCGGGGCGGATCGGATCAGTTCAAACGATGATGGTCATGTCGCGCCTTGCGAGCGAGCGGCTTCGCTCTGCGCAGGTGGCATTCGCGGGGGAGAGATGGCCAAGACCATCTCTCCCATACTTTGGAGGACGCGGGTCCTAATCCTAAAAGCAGCAAGACGCCGAAAACAGTCATCCGTCGCCAGTTCTCACCGATGAGCGCAAATGGCCGAGAGTTGACCGTCAGCTTGCAGGACGAGATTGCTTGAGCAGTCGTTCTCGTCTCATAGACAACCCACGTTCCGTGCTACTATTCAATGGGATTGCGGCTCGCCACGGAATGAGAAGTCGGCGTCTACGACGAGATCGGTCAAGTCGTGCCATCCAGGCGTGACACGGCCGCTAAGGCAGCGATTAGATTTGCATGGATCCAGCGTGCTTTCTCATCAGCGGTCATGAAGCCATCGAAGTACGAGGCATAGACGCAGAAGCTCAAGTCGACCATGTCGTTGCGCATTCTGTCCATTCGCTTGACCGGTTGACTGCCGCGTCTGATCCACCAGAGCAGATCAATGACGAGTCCAAGCGCATATCGGAAGAGATAGGTCCGAGCGATGCGGATGTCTCCGAGGTTCTGCCATGGCAGGCAGTAGGCGTGTGCCAGATTTTCCCATACCTGCATGGCGGCGCCGTAAATGGTTTCCATCATCGCGGTCGAGTATTGGTTGTTCGTCCTGATGATGCGGATCTCGGCCTTGGTGAACATCTGCGCCTCCATTTCGGGCAGCGATACCGCTATGTCGACCGCACCTTCGATCAGCTCCGGGAGGAGGCTGTCTGCAAAATTCCAATGATCGCGCAGTTGCTCCAAGATGGGCGCATCATCAACTGTGGCGCGCCTGATCGTGGTAACCATCTCAAAAATGATGCCTGCCATTCCCTTGAACTGCATACGCTCATGCAGGTCCAGCTCGGTCGGGTCGAGCCGGATTATCTCGCCGTTGGATCGCAGCAGGATCAACTGATCGGGGAAGTCGCCGACGACCGACAGGCCGTGCTTGATGGCTTCCAGCGACCGCTGTTTGTAGATCTCGATCCAGGCATAGTCGGCGAGCACCGCGAAGTTATGTGGACTCGCCTGAAGATGGGATCGCAACTCCTGCGATTGCAGCATGCTGCTGTCGATAACCAGAGACGGCAAATCGATTCCCCATTATTCCACTGGACTGGCGGCCGGATCACCGTTGAGGACCGCGATGATGGCTGCCAACCCGTCAAGAACACCGCCGGCCAGATGCTCGAAGTGGGCGCGATAGGTCTGACGCTCGGCTATGGCCTTCCTTTGCTCTTCCGCTTTGGTCGTTCCGCCAGTGTGGGCCGTCAGCGTGCTTCGGAGTGCATGCAAGCGCTGCAATGGCGCAATCGTAGCTTTAGCCTTTTCCGCAGGAACGCCGGAGGCAACCAGAATTGCCTCGATCAGCCGGAGCGAACGCCAGTTAGTCTCGACCTGCGCCTCACGGTTGGTCGCGATTTTTCGCAGTTCACTTTCCTTGAAGCCCTCTACGACGAGCTGGTCGAGATGCATGATTTCATGGCCCCACTCGGCCGCGTTATCCTGGGACGGGTACTGGGCGGCCAGCCGTACCGCCTCCCCACGAGGGATCCACCAAGGCGGACGCAAACCATCCAGCGCAGTCGTATCTCGCTTGAGTTCGTCCAAGGGATCCGCGTCATTTGTCCACTGCCCCAGAAAATCGCTGGTGAAGCTGCGCTTCGAGATTGGTGCCTTGGGCTCTTCGTTGAATGATTTCCAGTACAGCTGCTCTTCGTAGGGCAGATGGGAGAGGTCCTGCAGGTAGGTGTGGACCTGTCCGGCCTCGTTGATGTCGAACGAACGAAGCTCCCAGACATCGCGACACCGGATCATGCGACCGTCGATCTGGTACTTATCCGTGTCGGCCTTGTATTTCGACATGACGTCTGCGCGGAAGAAAACCGGGGAGAGCTCAAACGGCAGGCCCTCGACGGCATCGAAGTAATTTGTGCTGGCTCCTGGCACGGCCGAACAGGTTGCTATCCGGCTGTACCGAGCATCCTGGATTATGAAGTCGGCATGTTGCCTCTTGAACCGATCCGACGCCGTGTTTTCGTCCTCTATCACCTCAGCCAGGGTCTTGTTTGGACGGACGATGATCCATCCATTCACGAAGCTGGATCGGCCGGGAACCCGTCCCGAATGATACGCTAGGTCAGGTGCTGCGAAGCTGTCACGCTCGGCGTCCTGCCAACCGTCAAAACCCACCTTCTTGTGATCGATCCGGGTAAAGTCGAACTTTGCGGCGAGGACCGTCTGAGTGACCGCCATGTACTTCACAAGATCCTCGGTCTTAACGGTGACCAAGGTTCCACTATGGCCTTCTTCGTCAGCCGGAAGCTGCTCGACCTTGATGATCGGTTCAATATCACCACGCCGGTTCACGCGACAGTATGCGTTTCGCTCTCTCAGGAAATGAACGTCCAGCGCCTGGACCAGTCGTTGGTCTAGCTCGACATATGGATCGAGGCCGTGCATCCGGCGCCGGTACACCAACTGCTGGCCTCCGGCGAGCGGCGAGCCGCCGCTCTCTCCAATTCCGGCTTCGAGATACATCCGCTCCGGCTCCCCGCCGCCCCAAACGTGCTCGAGCCGCCAACTGGAGCTGGGATCAATGAAGACAGGTCCGAGTTTTGCGTGATCAACCGGGTTAGCCTTCTCTGCTTTCATCAGAACCGCAAAGAGATAGAAACACTGCGCGCTGACATAGATTGGGGTCCATTGTCCTGTCAGGACGAGCTTGAGGTACTCCACCGACTCGGCTGCGTTCTCCAACCACTGGCCGGGTCTGTCATCCGGTACGCACGTGTACTTCTGAAGGTTTTTCATGGCAGAGCGTGGAGATCGTTGGAGTCTGCGAACTGGTGGATGAGACGATCTCCGCTCTCACGCGCGACCGCGACATGCTCGTTCGTCAGGAGAAAGATGCGGTCGCCGAGCTTCAAGTACCACCCGCCGCCGTGCCCTACGCCATGGTCGCGCGATCTCTGAAGATCGGTGTCCGGGACTGCCTCAGGTATTCGGTCATGCCCGCGAGAATTCAGGCAACGCGGCATCCCACTCGGCTTTGGTAAACACGAGATCAGCCATCTCCTTCTTTTGACACCCATTCGTACTCATGCGCGCTGGCGGAGACGCGCTCATTTGACAGTACCAAAGCCACTCTTCGTGATGACGGCAAACATCGCCGCTGAAAACTTTCGGTATTCCATAAGATGGTGGGTCATCAACTCCACGATCGGTATATGCGAAGCGGATGGCCGGAAGGTGACCTTGTGCTGAATGGTCTTTACTGTCCCGTCCGGGAACGTAACTTCGCCGTGAGATTCCATGCGGTCGAGCCCTAAAGGGACATCGTTGTCCATCATCCGCGACTGTCTGGTATCGAAGGCGCGTTTGGGCGTCCGGCGGGGGACCACAATGGGCATGATTGCCTTTGAGGTCTTGCCTTTCGTAGACACCAGCCAGCCCTCGGCCGGCGCTTGAACGACTTGGCGGTGGACGACCTCGTCGCGGTAATCCCGCAGCTCGGCCAGCCATGCCTGATGGGTTTTGACGACCTCGAGGATCCCACCCTGCTGCCCCTTGTCGACCATCTTCTCCAAGGTATGTATCGAATGCGCGACGATGCCGGGCATCGTTCGGGCCGCCGCGACTCCAAGGAAGTCCAGTCCGGACCGGACGGCAGCCAAGAATGCAGAGAGCTCGTGGACGTAAGCCGTGGACTGCCCGCTGTTCACGACCAGCGATGCCGTAGAGGCGACAGCATTCTTGGCCGGCCTGCCTTTGTTCTTCATCGCTGCAATTGCCGCAGCTTCGGCCGTCCCCAACATGGACTTGACGTTGCCGATGTGGTGTTCGGCCGCCTGCTGCTTCCGGAACGAAAACATCAATTGCGTCTCGAAGTATTCCTTGTCGTCCCACTTCTTGAAGATCGGGTGATCTGGCGCAGTTGGAGCGTCATCGATCGCCTTGAGCAGCCCGTCTAAAGCTTCGCGATACGTCAGTGGGTGGGTCGGCTTCTTCATCTGCGGGGTAGCGAGCATGGGGATGGATTGGGACCTTGCCGGATGTTGACCCTGATATCAACAAGGGATTCTAGACCGTGTCCCCGGAGACGCCGGCCGCATGGCTGAATGGCCGAGATAAGGCGCAAACGAACCTGCTCGCCCAGATGACCGCTCTTAGTGACTGGCTGCGGCCGGCTCTCCGTCCGACATGAGGCGCAAAGCCGCGATTCCGCGTTCCATCATGCCCAGATCGCTTGCCGTCAGATTCGTTCGCGCAGCAAAACCGCAACGAGATTAGGCCCGCAGACTCAGCCGGCCGGGATTACTGGCGCAGCCGGATCGTGTGGTCCGGGAACATGGCCGGCAGGGACCACAGCAGACGCGCCGAGGACGTGCTTCTCCTGGTCGTCGAAGAAAATGTGGGCACCGAGTGCCTTCAGGATGGGTGCCTTCTCGCGGCTGCCGACGAAGTGGGCCTCATCAGCCGGGGTCCCCCATGCCCTCAGCGTGCGAATGACGCGCTCGTGGGCAGGGGCGTTCCGAGCTGTGACGAGTGCGATGCGGACCTTACTCACGTTACCGTCATTGAGGAAAACGCGGCGCAATGCCGATAGCTTATGAAGAAAATTGCCAAACGGGCCACGCGCCATTGGATTGGTCGCGTTCTCTGTCTCATGAGCTAGGAAGGCGTCCAGGCCCTTTTCTTTGTAGATTGCGTCGGACTCGGGGCCAAACACGACAGCATCGCCGTCGAACGCGACCCGGACCTCGCCCTGCGGCGTTTCGGCACGATCCTTGGGTGCCAAGCCGAGCCGTGCGGCCGCTGCTCCGCCGTCCACTGCTCCCTTTACGTCCGCGTCCGCGTTTGAGAGAAACAGGTCGATGCCCCACGCCGGGACAAACGGCGCAAGCGATCGTCCGCTAGTAAAACTGCCCGTCTTGACGACAAGCTCGTAATGATCGATCGACCTGAAGGCTCGGAGGGAGAGGTCGGGCGAGTTCTGCGACAAGAGGATCACTTCAACATACGGAGCAGCGTCAGGATCATTCAGCGCGAGTAATCGCTCGACTACCTCAAAGCCTGCACCCTTGCGGAGGATTACGTCCTCCCGTTGGAGTTGCATAGCCGCATACGCCTTGACGCCGTACTTCTCAAATACGCGATGCTCCTCCTCCAGGTCAAAAAGAGCGCGCGTAGAGATCCCGATGCGAAGAGGGCTAGCCCTTAGCACAGCCACCGGATCGACACTCCCCTTTTCGGCCTCGGTCAAAAGCGAGGCTTCCGCCAGTTCCATATGCCCTCCCTCCCGTATTGGGCCCGCCGCAGCGGTGCCCCCCTTCTGTACTTGCGCCATTTCGAAAGAATTGGAGACTTGGGTTCCTTGCCTATCTTTGCCATGC
Organism: Mesorhizobium sp. M0410; assembly: GCF_040321435.1. Lineage (NCBI taxonomy): Bacteria > Pseudomonadati > Pseudomonadota > Alphaproteobacteria > Hyphomicrobiales > Phyllobacteriaceae > Mesorhizobium > Mesorhizobium sp. M0410. Next base: position 183,777 of record NZ_JAMYRN010000009.1, on the reverse strand, counting down.
AATCGCTATTTCCTGACTTTTCAAAACGCGAGGTGGTATTGGAAGCATTGTACACGTCGTGGCGAAGGTCCACAGAAGCCAATTTTGCCCCCAATGATGAGGCGATCATTACGCGGGATGCGCTGGCGGAGCAGCTGTACGTCCGGTAGAAAATATTGAGATTGACTTGGTTTGGGGGAAGTCGGCAATGGACGCAGTCAGACGGGTATCGCTATGGATTGGTGTAGTCGGGCGGGCTTCTCTGCGGATATCTCTATGGATTTTTGCTGTAGCTATTGTCTTACTCCTTGTCCTGCACCCGCTGCTACCGGATACGATCAGCGTGCCAGTTTCCCAGCTGGGAACAGTGACGCTGCTGTTGCGCGATCCTTTTCGTCTCTTATGGTCCGAAATCGTTGCCCCGTGTGCCGGTTTTCTTAATCAGCATTTCGACAAGGTTCTTGCCTGGCCTGTGGCTGCGGTCGTGATGGTCTACCTGCTGCTTCGCAGCGGTGTTCTTCCTGCTGTCTTGCCGTCTGCCATGGGCAGAGTTAGGACGTTGAATCTTTTCGGTTTCAAGCTGGAATTAAGCGAGCAGATTACGGAAATCGCGCGGGAGCGCGATGATTTGTCGAAGGCGCTGTCGAGCGTACGCGCGAAGATCGAAGCGCAACTGCGCGTGAAGGTCGTCGAGGCGAACATCCCTCAGAACTTTGCGCGTTTCGTTTCCGATGTGGGTAGTGAGCTCAAGGACCGCAACACGAATTTCGATGGCGCAAAATGCCGCGCGACTATCTACATTGAGGATCCGATTTTCGCGGGACAATTGATGCAGCTTTTGGAATACGTTTCGGGAGATGGAACTCCTCTTCCTGGTCTCGCTGCTGGCCGTTCGTTTTCTATCCGGCGAGGAATCGTGGGCCGCGTATGGCGCTCACACCTGCCAGAAATAGAGGGCGTATTGCCGGACGATCTAGCGACCGTGGAGCCTGAGGACAAATACAAATACATCGCGCGTATTTGGGGGATGACCCAGTTAGAAGCCGAGCATGCGGCGAAATACCCATCTTATATTAGCGTACCGTTCGAATATACGCTTACTCGTTGCGGCGTTTTTTACATGGACTCCACAATGGAGAATGCGTTCACGAACGAAAACAATAAAGCTGGGTTGATCATGTTCATCCAGAAAAAAGTAAACGAGTTGCGCATGGATGGCGCGATTGGCGAACTGGATGCCTCCCTTGCCGCGAGCCGTCTGCAGATTCCGCTACTGGAGCCTTTGGATGCAAAATAGTTATTCTGCCGTCGCCAATGAGTATTATGACGCCCAACTGCATCCTACCTGTGCCGGTTTCGGTGTTGCTAGTGGCGCACTGATGAAGCGGCACTTCGAATTGGTTCCTGACAAGGGAACGATTTTCGAAATCGGCGCGGGACGATCCGGACTACTGGGAGCCATGCCGAAGGCCACCGGCGCCAAGCTTTTGATTTCCGACATATCTCTCGACATGCTCAATCATTCGCGGTCAGCCTTCAACGGAAGGGCAGAATTCCTCGTTTGTGACGCCGGTGACCTGCCCGTTGAATCGTCAAGCGTCGACCTCGTCGTGGCGCTTCTGGGGGACCCCTACAATTCTTCGGCCGTTTGGACGGAAGTCTATAGAGCCCTGAAGAATGGCGGCGGCGTGTTCTTTACAACGCCTTCATGGGAATGGTCGACGGCGTTTCGAAATTCAGCGCCTGGCGAGCGAACCGGCTCGGCCTTTTTCTTCACTGGGTCGGGGAACGCTCTCTATCTGCCATCTGAGATATTGCCTGTTTCAAGTCAGATTCAGCTCATGGGTGACAGCGGCCTCGAGGTTCAGTGGGTCGACCCATTCACGTTAGGGGATCTCAAGAGCGCAGGCGCCAAGATACCCTCCAAACTTGGCGACTATCTCCATGACGCAACACCAGTTGTCACGGCATACTGGGCGACCAAAGTTTCGTTGTAAGCGTAGCGAATTGGCGGTCCACTTCCATAACTGCGTTGCCAGAACCCTATCGGTCATGGGATCGGTCCCCACATCATGGCACGTGTGCTTGGCTTAGGTGTCGACCGGTCGAGCATGCCGCGCATTGGCAGGTGGTTTTCTGTGAAGCACGGCAAGGCGCTGGGCGCGGCTTTCCGCAAATGGTCTGACGAACCGGACCTTGAGCGCATCATTGTGAGCCACTGCGATGTTATCACCGACCAGCCGCGCAAGGTGCTCGAGCGCGTTGCGTAAGATTTCGGGGCATAGCAAGATTTTCGGGGAGGTGGCGCCGCATATAAACCGCGCTATCCGGGTAGTCTGCAACTGACCGAAAGCGTGGGGCAGCTATGTGCAATGACTACGAGCAGCATATCGCTTGGCCGAATATTGCCGCATGATGCAATCGATGGCGCTCGACGTTCCAACCCATCAAACCGAACTGGATTTGCCACAGGCGGATGACATCCGCATCGGTGACCCCGCCCCGATCATGCGCGCCGCCGGCGACACAATCGAACTCACGCGTATGACCTTTGCCTTTCTGCCCTCCGGCCCCAAAGGCGGGCCGATCTTCAACTTTCGCTCGGACGGGCGGAGTTTCGCCAACAGCAAGCGCTGCCTTATTCCGGCATCGCCTTTCTTCGAATTCACCGGAAAGAAGTCGCCAAAGGCGAAGCATCGCTTCACCCTCAACGGCGCCCCCTTCATGGCGATCGCCGGACTGTGGCGCGACGGCGAAGGCAACAAGCCGCCGACATTCGCAATGCTGACGACTGAACCCGGGCCGCATGTGGCGCCTATCCACAATCGCCAGATTGTGGTGCTGCGCCCGGAGGATTGGGCGGCATGGATACATCTCACAAACCCCGAGGCAGAGCTGTTGAAGGCACTCCCGGCAGGGTCGCTGGTGGTAAAAACCGTACGGGAGGGGAGCGACTGACCTTTATTGCGAGGTTTGCCTTACCTTGGCAGCTGCATTGAGGATAGCGGAAGCCAGGTTGAATTCGGCGCGTCCGGGATCGTAGGGTTGGCAACGATACGTCCACGCGAAACATGTGCACCTCCCGATCACTGATTGCCTAGTGGCCGCTACTTCCATCAGCTACGCTGGCCTCACAACTGAGCACCCTCGAGCCGCACCATAGGCGGTTGGTATCCGGTTTGTGCTGTATGGGGAAGGAGGCACGCGTGTCAGATTTCGTGAAAGAGTGGATGGTCGAACGCAGGGAAAGCCGCTTCCCCAACACTGTGACGATGGCCTTTTTCTCCCCTCAGTCTCAGATGGTTACTTTGGACCAATACAGCCGGAGGGACCTGCCCAAAGCGCTCTTGGCCAACGACCATGGTAAGGCCGCGGAAATCCTGGCGACCATAAGTCATGAACTCACGCATTGGGCTGACGTCGTGGGAACAATTTGGGGACGCGCTTACTTGAAACGCGTCTATCAGGCCTTCAGGCTGCTTCCCACAGCGGGCAAGCCGCCCTCGGAGGCAGACTTCCCGTGGTTCGTGGACCTTTACGACGAGACGCGCCGCCTGACGTTTCCGAGATACTATCAGACGCTAGTAGAACCCAAGGAGCCTCACAGTGCCGCGCGTCCCTGGCAGATCGCCTTTTCTGCCGGCCAGGAGATCGACCCCTCAGGCAGATTGGATCCGTCCAGACCTATCCTGTTCGTTCGCTTCCTAGACCACGAAACCGGCGCCCGCCTCATACGGCAGCCGCTGACTGTCGGCGCTCTCCTGGAAACAACGGCGGTTGCGTCCGAGTATTCGGTTGTCCGTACCTACCTCGAAGCCAAAGTGCCGGAAAACCAACGGACTGCAATGGCCGACGACATAACGAAGGACGGTCTTGCCAGGCTGTACGCACCGAGTCTGACCTTGTACTCCGCACCGGTCCACCTGTTTGCGCACTACGCGAAAATCAAGGACGCTGCCTTGGCGTATCGGCTCGCAGCCACCATCGCGCACCTTTGTCTCAACCTTGGCGACGACCATTTTGAGGGCGTCCAGCTCCCCGACAGCATGGAGCCGTGGGCAAACCTGTTCCCATCCTTCAAGCAGAGGGGCGACCGCGCGTTTGCGTTCGCGGTGATCAGTTCCAATCTCGAACCCTGGCAAGTTGGTATGGACGAGACCAAGTGGATCGATGCAGCGCTCGTTCGGACGGGTCTGCCGGATCGGCGATCGATTATGGAGCAGGCGATAGAAGCGATGGCGATGCACCAGCCCGGAGGACAAGGAGCTCCCTGGGACGAAGCCGAGCGCTACATGCTTGAGCTAGGGCTCGGAGTCGCGAGGGGACGGTCGAACAACCCGTCGTTTAGCCCGATGCACGCTCAATCCTATTCAGGGGTGGTTCCTCCAATGTTCGACTCGGAGGGCGAGATCTATCTGTTCCCGAACGACAAGTTCGACCTTACAAGGTTCGCACCCGAGGCAATGATCGATCTGGATTGGGCTCTGGACGGGTATACCCGCAACCTTCTGTCGGGCTGTCGCTAAGCTCATATGATCTGGCCACTTGAGGGCTCCTACCTTGCGATGCTCTGGAACGCATCGACCGATGTCCAACCCGGCTTTTTTTCAAGCCCGCATCCGCTGACGTACGCTGCCGCGCAGCGACTGGGGCGGCCAAAGCGCGGTGGGGGCTTGACGAGCTCTTCACAGCGTTTTGGGTCTCGGTAGACATGCTCTGAGGATTCATGGCGCGTATTCCACCGGGCCGAAACCGAAAGGCACACTTTCAATGACCCGAAACCCCCCATCGAAATGCTCGATTGCCTTCCAGGCGAGTAGCGCTGCCAGCAACGCGGAAACCTCGTTGCTGTTCTGTCCTTTGACGTAGCCGTAGGCGTCGACCAGGATGCGCCCTGCGTCGGCAAGATCCTCGTCTGAGACTTTTCCCTTGATGGCTGCGATCTGGTTCATGTGGTGAAGCAGTGCCGCCTCACCGTAACCGATGGGCTGTGCAAACGCTCGCAGCCAGGCAAGGGCGATGGCCACCAGGAAGCTGGGAAAGGTTGCCGGCGGTGCTGCGACCAGAGCAGGAAGAGCGTTTGCCCCTGTTGCGGTCAGTGCAATTGCCGGCATGAAAGCGAAAGGATCCCGCACCAGGTTGGAAAGCTTCAGAGAATAGGCGAGTTGCCGGCGCTTGCGCGCCAGCACCATTCCCAGAAATCCCTCGCGCCGAGGCGAGACGATCTCGGGAGGAGCTTCCTGCCAACGACTATCGGCGACGCCGTCGAGCGCGTTGATCGCACCGTGAAGCTCGGTATCGGTCACCTTGGCCAACCGCGAGGGCGAAGGGACTTGATCGAGCAATTCCCTGATCGAAGCGATCTCAGCGGACGTCAGCGACTGCGCGTTCTGCATGGTGCTCCACCTATCCTTGTCTGGTGCCTCGAGCCGGGGCGCTCCGAACCGCCGCGTGACGCATCGCCCCACTATGGCATTTGCCGCCTTGGGGCTCCAGCACACCTATTTGAAATCCCGCGTCTTCACCTTGATCTGGTCGATGTGCAGATAAGGATCGATGATATCTCGCGGCCGCGGCCCTTTGTGCATTCCACGCGGGTCCGGCGTCGGGCTGCCGTGATGAAACTCGTCGCCGCGCCCATGCGGCAGGGGGAAGGCAGCATCGCGATCGCCAACGCTGGCCAGCTCAGCTGAGAGATCACTCAGCCGGTGCGCGACGAGATGAACCACCTCGCCTTCCCTTTGGATGCGCCCGTATACGCCAATCATGCCAGCACCAAGCACAACCCTGCGGAATTTTTCGAATACCTTCACCCATACAACCAGATTGGCGATGCCGCTCTCGTCCTCGATCGTGATGAACATCACGCCCTTGGCTGAGCCCGGCCGTTGCCGGACCAGAACGAGCCCGGCTGCTTCCAGCCATTGCCCATCGCGCGCCTGCATGGCCTCGCGGCAAGAGACGATGCGCTTGCGGCGCAGGTCGGCGCGCAGGAAGGAGACGGGATGATCGCGCAGGGTCAGCCCGACATGTCCATAGTCCTCGACCACCTCGCCGCCTGATGTCATGGCGCGTAGCGCGACTAGGGGCTCGCGGATCTCCGGCACCGTTTGCTGCTCGCGAGCCGAGGCCGCGGCAAACAGCGGCAGCGGTTCGTCGCGCAGCGCCTTGATCGCCCACAGGGCCTCACGCCTGGCCAGCGACAATGAGGGTTGAAAGGCGTCGGCCTGGGCGAGCTCGACCAAGGATGCCGCGGGAACCCCGGCTCGATGCCAGAGGTCGTCAACCGACGCAAAGGATTGGTCGGCGCGTGTGGTGACGATGGTCGCGGCGTCGGCGTTTGCAGACCACGAACCATCCGCAAGCCAAGCCGAACGGCAAACCGGTCCTCACTTTCGGTGGGCTCGAGCGTGCAATCCCAGCGCGACGCGTTCACACACACCGGGCGAACCTCGACACCGTGGTCACCGGCATCGCGAACGATCTGCGCGGGTGCGTAGAAACCCATCGGCTGGGCATTGTTAAGACATCGGGGTGATGACATTTCAGCCAAGACGATGCGTAGGCGATCAATGCAAAGCTTGCCGCATGGCTCTCGGGAAAACCGTAACTGCCGAAGCCCTCCAATTGCTTGAACGTCTTTTCGGCGAATTCGCGCTCATAGCCGTTCTTCACCATGCCACCGATCAGCTTGGCGCCGAAGCTGGAGACACCGCCAGTGTGCTTGAAGGTTGCCATGGCGCGGCGAAGCTGATCGGCCTCGCCCGGCGTGAAGCCGGCACATTCGATCGCGACGCGCATCGCCTGTTCCTGGAACAGCGGCACGCCCAGTGTTTTTCCGAGCACCTTTTCGAGCTCCGGCTTGGGATAGACAACCTCCTCCTTGCCTTCGCGCCGCCGCAGGTAGGGGTGTACCATGTCGCCCTGGATCGGTCCTGGCCGCACGATCGCCACCTCGATTACCAGGTCATAGAAGGTCCGTGGCTTGATGCGCGGCAGCATTGACACGGCTCGGGATTCGATCTGAAAGTTGCCGAGCGTATCGGCCTTGCGGATCATCGCATAGGTGCGCGGATCCTCGGCCGGGATCGTGGCGAGATCCAGATTGATCCCCTTGTGCTGTGACAAGAGATCAAAGCCGCGCTTCATGCAGGACAGCATGCCGAGCGCTAGCACGTCGACCTTCATGAACTTCAGCGCGTCGATGTCATCCTTGTCCCATTCGATGACCTGACGATCCTTCATTGCGGCCGGTTCGATCGGCACCAGATCGTCGAGCCTGTCGCGAGTCAGGACGAAGCCACCGGGGTGTTGCGACAGATGACGCGGTGCGCCGATCAGCTGCCTGGCCAGGTCAAGCGCCAGGCGCAGACGGCGATCGCCGAGATTGAGGTTCAGTTCCTCCGCATGCTTTGGTTGGACGCCTTCGTCCGACCAGCCCCACACCTGCGACGACAGCATCTTGATTAGGTCTTCGGGCAGACCCAGAGCCTTGCCGACATCACGCAGGGCGCCTTTGGAACGATAGCGGATGAGGGTCGAGCAGAGTGCTGCGTGCTCACGGCCATAGTTATCGAACATCCATTGCATGGCGATTTCTCGGCGCTCATGTTCGAAATCGACATCGATATCGGGCGGCTCGCGGCGTTCTTCCGAGACGAAGCGCTCGAACAGCAGGTCATTGCGGTCGGGATCGATCGAGGTGATGCCCAAGACATAGCATACAGCGCTGTTGGCGGCAGACCCCCTGCCTTGGCAGAGGATGTCCTGACTGCGGGCAAAGCGCACGATCGAATTGACGGTCAGAAAATACGGCGCGTATTGCATTTTCTCGATGAGCTGCAATTCATGCTTGAGCGTACCAACAACCTTGTCCGGCACGCCTTCCGGAAAGCGCGTCGTGGCACCTTCCCAGGTCCAGTTTCTCCAGCGCCTGCTGCGGTGTCAGACCCGGCACCATGCGTTCCTCGGGATATTGATAGGCAAGCTCGTCCAGTGAGAATCGACAGCGCTCGGCGATCTCGAGGGTATGCGCGATCGCTTCGGGATAACGGCCGAACAGGCGTGCCATCTCAATCGGCGGCTTCAGATAGCGGTCGGCATGTCGTTCGCGCCGCAGCCCGGCGTGGTCGATCGTGACATTGTGCCGGATGCAGGTGACGACGTCCTGCAGGATGGGCCGTGACGGCTCGTGGAAGAGCACATCGTTGGTAACGACCGTTGGCACGCCGGCCTGTCCGGCAAGATTGGAAAGATCGTGCAGCCGCAAAGCGTCGTTGGGACGGCGGCGCAGCGTCAGCGCCATGTAAGCCCGGTCGCCAAACGCTTCGCACAGTCGCCGCAGCCACATCGAGGATGTGTCGTCGGCCTGATCGGGAACGAACACCGCAACAAGGCCGTCGCCATAGCCGACGAGGTCGGCCCAATGCAGCACGCATTTCGCCTTGCCACCGCGCTTCTTGCCCAGAGACAGCAAGCGGCAAAGCCGCGAGTAGGCGGCGCGATCGGTCGGATAGACCAGGATGGAAATCTCTTCCGCCAGATCCAGCCGGCAGCCGACGATCAGCCTGACGCCGGTCGCCTTTGCCGCCTCATGCGCGCGCACGATCCCGGCCAGGCTGTTGCGATCGCAGATGGCAAGTGCGGGCATGTCCATTATGGCGGCCTGCGCAAACAATTCCTCGCAGGAACTGGCGCCACGCAAGAAGGAAAAATGCGAGGTGCATTGCAGTTCGACGTACGGTGCGATCATCCGAAAATGCCGTGCAGGAACCAGCGATGGGAGCCGGTCGCGGCATCCTCGCCATCGCCAGCGCGATAGATCCAGTAGCGCTCGCCGGCATCGTCCTCGACCTGGAAATAGTCGCGCACCGCGGCAAGTTCGGCGTCGCGCTTCCACCACTCGCCGAAAACGCGCTCAGGGCCATCGGCCCGCTTCACCCTTCGACGGATGCCTCTCCAGGTAAAGCTCGGTGGCGGATGATTAGGCAATAGAGCTATCGCCTCGATCGGCTCAGGCACTGCGAACAGACGAGCCGGACGCGGCCAATGGTCTGGCCAGGCATCGCCGGTCTCCACCGACGCGGGGGCGACACGCCGAACTGATCGTTCGGGCACGTCGCTGGCCACCGGGGCAAACCGATAAAGCATCTCCTCGCCGGCACGATTGCCCAGTATGTCGATCAGGTCCGAAATGTCAGCGTCCTGTTGTTCGATGAGTGAGGAGATCGTCTGCCTGGGCGTCAACGGTTCGGCTCGAGGCGCCGACAAGCGCATCAGCTCGATGCCGAAACCGGGATCGACCCGCTCGATCTTGTCGCAAAGCAGACGCGTCAGCCGCTTGACATCGCGGATGGGCAAGGCGGTGCCGACGCGAATGGCTTCGATCCGGTTGTCGACGCGGTAGAGCAGCAGGTCGAGCCGTCGGGCGCCTAGCCCCCTGGTCTCCAGCTCGAGGCATAGCGCTTGCACAAGCTTGCCGATGTAGCGCGCGATAGTGTCGGCCGCACCAATGGGCTCGCCAAAGGCATGCTTTACCTCGACCACCTCCACTGGCCGCACCGGCTCGATCGGTTCGGCAAGGCGGCCAGTGGCCTGGTCAAGACGGCGGCCCAATTCGGGCCCAAAGCGCAGGGTCAAGGGTGCGCGAGGCTGCTGCAGAAGGTCCCCCACCCTGTCGAAGCCCAAAACGCGCAAACCGCTGACGATTGCGTCGGGCAACCGTAGAGACGGGATGGGCAGAGGACGAATGGCGTCGAGGGTTCCGTTGCCAGCGACCACGCTGACGGTCTGCCGGATGTAACGCGCAACGGCGTGAGCGGCACCCCAGCTATCCGCAATCGCTGCCCGCGCCGAAAAGCCGACCTGGTAGAGACGTTCGACCATATCGACCAGCATCATCTGTTCGCCGCCATGAAGGTGATCGGCGCCCGTGGTGTCCAGGACCAATCCGTCCGGAGGATCCGCAGCTACGATCGGCGCGTACCGCCGCAATGCCCACAGCGCCAGCCGCTCCAATCCCTCCGTGTCGGCATCGGGCTCCGCGTCCATAACCACCAGACCCTGAATGAGGGCCTGCGCTTTCGTGCCGGCATTCCGATGCGTAGGCCCGCTTCCATAGCCGAGCGATCTGCCGCGATCACCAAGCGACGATTGCCTTGCCGCCCGACCAGCACCAAGGGTCTATCCGGTGGCGGCGAGACGTCGCCCAATTTCCTTCTGAGCCGGTCGGTCGACCAGCTTGGAAGGAAGAGCGAGACGACCTTGGGCATCGCATGCCTCCACTTCGATATCGAGCGTTTCCCCTCCACGAGACCGGATCAGTTCAAGTTGCCATCGCGCCCGGCCAACGCCTGGCACAGGCAGCGGCCGTGACGGCAGCACAGAAACCCGCCAGCGGGTGACAGACGCCGTCGGCTGCCCAAAATCGGCGGCTTCGGTCTGTCGGCGCCAGCGGCGGACGGCGATGCCCATGGCGCCGGAGCCTTCCGATGCAAGCTGCAAACGTCGCGAGGCCGTCATCGACAGCCGGGCAACCTCGGCAACCACAGCCCCAAGCCCCATGTGCCGCAGGCCTTCCTCGAAGCAGGCGAGCAGGGATTTGTCGTCACCGGCTTCGACATAGATCACCCGGTCCGGGTGAAGTCCGACCTGGGCGATTGCCGGCGCAAACAGATCCTGGCGCGTCACACACCACAGCACCTTGCCCTGCGTCCTGGCCGCAATTCCTGCAGCAAAAAGCGACGCGGCGGCGCCATCAATCGCTCCATTGCCACCACCGGCAACTTCATGGAGCGCGCCAAGTGCCACACCGCCCCCAGGCAGGTGGCTGTCGATAGAGGAAATGCCGAAAGGGAGCACCGCTCTTTCGGGCGTGTTGCCGCCTTCGAGACGCGCAATGCGATTTTGAAGATCGGAAATGGCAGCGTTTGGCGCCGATGCACTCATCTGGTCCCCTGAACGCGAAATGCTGATGGTATGTTCCTCATTTGTTCTCTTCCTAGTAAAGAGTCAATGGCATGGTGAGGTGGCGCTGCGGAAGAAATGTTTGGCGCGACCGCTCACTCGGTGGCACCGATAGAGTCGTTTGCCGACAGGACGATACGGTCGAAGGGCACGATGCCCCGCTGGACGTCGCGCCGGCGACTGCCGGCGCCCAAAGGAAAAACGGCGCATAAGCCGCAGTCCTGCGCGCGTCCGCAAATGCGGACATTGTCGCGCGCGGGACGGAGGAAATTCGCCCCCGCCGCGGACGGTTAACAGGACAGCCGTAGGAGCGTCAGCATAGCGCCGGCCGCAGGACGGGACGCGGGACCGACTGTCCCCGTCCGCAGCGGTCCGCATCATGATCGGCAATGGAGCCGTTGCCTTGGAATTCGACACGGAGCGCCGATCATCGCTCTGGTGGCTATCCCGTTGAAAAAACGGAACCAATTCCTCTGTTGCCAAGAGCCTATTGACTCCAATGTTCTTATTTTGTTCACTGTCGGTGCGATTGGCACAGGAGGCGAACCATGGAACTTCGCTTGAACATTGAAGGTGCAACGCCCGAAGAACTGGCACGCGGTGTCTTCGCGCGGGCCGGCATTACGGCTTTGCAGGGCGCGGAAGGTTTGTTCGCGTTGGAAGGGTGGGACATCAAAGGCTTTCCGGAAGACGACAAGCCCACCGAGGACGAGGACCGGGCTGCTTCGGTTTGGATGGAGGCCGACGAGGCTGCGACGACCGCATGTTGTGCGGGCTGGCCGGAGGACAGAGTTCCGCGCCATCAGATCATGGAACTGATCGACGTTCCCCGAACGAGATTGCAAGCCGAGGCGCTTCCGGACACGTGGCCGGCGCGCAAGCAGCTCTATCCGGACGTCGTCAAACGGCTGGAGGTTACAGCTGGCCCGGACCACCAGATCGATTTCGATATTGCCTTCGTTCTGGGTTGGGTGTGCGAGCGGCCGACGCTGGAGCGGTTGAGCCCCTTTCGGAAGATGGCGACCGTATCCCCTTCTTCACCAGCGACCTTGCCCAGGTGGAGGAAATGGCTCGCAAGGCGCTCAAGAACTGGACTATCGAGATTGACCGGGATCCCTACGATGCCCACGTTTTCGACCCTGCAGCCGTCGATGACGGTGACGAATTGCGCATGGCGGCGTGGCGCGATTTTCGACGGCTCCCTGCTTATGGAGAAGCCGCCTGCAAACCCCGCAGTCGCACTGACCCTGGCGATGATGCGCGGCCAGTCGATGCATTTCGAATAGTGGTCAAACGCAGTCGGGGCTCACCAACGCCATCGGTCATCGACTGCGACTAACCACACCAGGTTGCGCTGCCCGACGACCTTTACACCGACCGGAACTTCACCATGATCGCGAAGTTCTGCCAAGAACGAGGGCTTATGCACCATATGGCGGGGACGCATAGCTGATGACGCATCGCTATGAAAACTGTCGGGAAGTATCGTTTCTCGCGGGCCTTTTTGGATCGTTTCGTCAACGAACGCTTCAAGTGCTAGGCTTGCTTTCCGCATACCGCATTCCCATGCTTTCCGGTAAGCATGTATGCCCGAACGCCCAACGCGCATATTGTAACCTGAGCCACTTGATTTTGCTGGGCCTCGTCTTGGAAGCTACTCGAATCCTCGCAGTCGCTGCGGTGGGCAAGACAGGCTTGCGGGTCAGGGACTAAAGGGAGGACCGCATGAGCGACGTGGCGAAGGTTCTGGGACTGATCGAGAACTGCAACGATCCCGAAAAGCTGAAATCGTGGATCAGGAACGCCCGGGACAAGGGTGAGCCGGGCGTGGCCGACGCCGCTTTCCGCAAGCTGGTTTCGGTCCTACCCAAAGAGAAACCCCGGACCGGGGAGCATGATTTCTGGCAGACGATACATGCCTTCGAGCATGTCCTGTCCGAAGAGCGAGGAAAGACGACCCGGCTCGCCCGCACTAGGCAGAAAGTCGCAAGGGCGGGAGTGGTCCAAACCCTTCAAGACTGGGCCATGAGCGCGAAAAGCACCGACGGCTTTGTCATGCTGCTGGAGCGGAACATGCCGGAGCTGACCGGCGAAGCCATCGTTGTGCGGCACGCGCCGCAGTTTGGCGCGGAGGTCGTCGCGGCGGCGAGGCGCAGGCTAGAGGCAGCGGGTATCGATATTGCCACGCTTCCTGGCGCACACGTTCGGAATGACTGTCCGCAAAAAGGGCGGCCATCTTGAGTTGCCGCCGATCGTGGCGGGCGAGTGGCGCGGCGAAATCGTAGGCTCAGCCAACGTCAACTTCGGCCAAGTGGTTCAGCCAGGCCCGCCCCGCCAGTCGGTCGAATTCACCTATATCATTCTCCCCGCCACGCTCATCATGCCGGACCCGGCGTTTAGGTGGCCGGGCGTCGTCATGATCATGGCGCCCACGCCCATGAAGACGGAGTTCAGACGCGGGCACGCTCTTCCAGGCCGATCGCCTGCCGTCGCTGAGTCTCTCCCTCGAAGTCACCAGGGCGCAGTTTTCGGACATGCTTCCACGCATCGAAGCGCGGCGGCTCAAGAATTTTCATTTCACCGTGGAGGAGCAAAGAGATTCTTGGCCTGTGCGGAGCTGGGGCATGGGAGCCACGACAGCCTAGCGCGTCGGCCCCGCCCCCATTCTATTCGTCTCGACGATTGCAGGGTGCGCGGCGTCCGACATTCCGACTGGACCTCGTGGATGTCGAGCGTTGCCTGAAACCTATTGGGTGCTACGCGCGGCAACGAAGTGCAGAATGCGTCGAGCTGAGTCGGAGGAAAGGCGGTAGCGCTCTCCCGACTCGAACCCCCGCAGCCGCGGTCTGCTATCCTATTTTCACGCCGTTACCGCCGTTTGCCGCATTGGCCGGACAGATCCATTCCAGGCATAGCAAGGAAAGGGTAGCGTGATTGCTTCTTAGGTGAATGCTCCACTGTCGCGGAACTCAGCCCGCGAGGCGATGTGCAGCGAGAAAAGCAATGAAACGCGCACTTGGCGGGCTCCTGCTGTTCGGCATTAATCGAGAACAGGCAGCGGTAGCTATCGGCGTCAGTCCAACGACGTTCGACCAGTTGGTCGCGGATGGCCGTATGCCACAACCGCGGATGCCCAGCAAAGAGCGCTATGTCTGGGACGTGGAGGAACTGGCAGAGGCATTCGGGCGGCTACCACACCGCAACAGCAAACTTGACGGCGTGTCCTCTAGCGATAATCCTTGGGATCGCAGATGATGGACGTGGCGAGCACCATGGTGAAATTCAATCTGAAAGGCGTTGTCGAAGACAGGGATCGGCACGGCAATATCCGGCTGTACTTCCGCGCACCGGGTAGAAAAAAGATCCGTCTGCGAGAAAAGCCAGGTTCAGCCGAGTTCCACGAAGAAGTGCGCTGCGCGCGAGATGGCGTTCCTTATGCTTCGGCTCAGAATGTGGTCAGGCCTGTAGTGAGGCCAGTGGCCTCGCGGGGCAGTCTGATGTGGCTTTGCCAGGAGTATTTCCGGCGCGGTGGCGCAGAAGTCGGCGAAGGCACGATGCTTCGACGACGAACAATACTCGAAGGCGTTTGCAAACTGCCTCACCCGCTGAGCGGGCCAGTCAATCCGGACTTCTCGACGAAGGGTTCATTACCATTCGCGGCCATGAAGCGGGCTCACGTCAAGGAGCTCCGTGATACCCGGTCAGACGCTCCGGGGCAGCCAACAATATTACAAAAGCCATTAGCGCAATGTTCGCTTGGGCCAAGGATGCCGAGATGGTCGAGGTCAATCCGGCAAACGGAATAAAGCGCCTGACTTCGGGCAATGGCGAAGGTTTCCACACCTGGGAAGTGTCGGAGATCGTCCAGTATGAGAAACGGCATGCGCGCGGCACCATGGCTCGTATGGCGCTGGCGATTTTCATGTTCACAGGTTTGCGACTGTCCGATGCAGCAATCTTCGGCAGACAACACATTACCCAAGTTCGCAACAAGGATACCGGGACATGGGAGAAGTGGATCAGGATCAAGCCTGGCAAGACCGACAAGAGCAAGGTGCGCAAGGAAGCGATTGTCGTCGAACTGCCTCTGCTCCCAGAACTCGAGGATGAGCTTTCCTTCGCCCCGGCCGGCAACTTGACATTCCTTGTCACCGAGTATGGTCGGCCTTTCTCGGAAAACGGCCTTGGTAACAAGATGCGCCAATGGTGCGACGAAGCGGGGCTCCCGGGCTGCAGCGCCCACGGGGTCCGCAAGGCAGGCGCCACTGTTGCCGCAGAAAACGGCGACGCACGAGCAGCTGAAGGCAATATACGACTGGACTACTTACCAGCACCCGGACCATTAGATCCGGAAAGCGCGCCGTCGGAAGGTCGCGCAGTCCGCCCGCACACTTCTGATTTTCGCTCGAAACGAGAACGAAATTGTCCCACTTTCTGAGGGGGTTGAAAGAGGTGGGACAAAAATGGCCAAAAAATCCAATTAAATCAACAGCCACAATAGCCAATGGTGGGCCCGGAGGGACTCGAACCCCCAACCAAGCGGTTATGAGCCGCCGGCTCTAACCATTGAGCTACAGGCCCCACGGCGCTGGATTAGTGTTTTTCCCTGAACCGCACAAGGCTTTCCGAGGGCTTTCCGAGCAGGCGTTCCAAGGAGCTGGCAGAGATCGCCCAAATCAGCCCATATTGATAACCTATTGCACGTCGCCCATTGGACACCGCCTACTCGGCTGTCTTGGGATCGCAGATCGAGGAGATTTTATGACCAGACGTATTTTGCCCCTGGCGATTGCCGCCGCAGTCGCATTTCCGGCGATCGCGGCCGCCGCCGATTCACCACCGCCGCCGCGTATCGTCGTCACCGGTGAAGGCGAGGCGGCGATAGCACCCGATCTGGCTCTGCTGACGCTCAGCGTCATGCGCGAAGCCAAGACGGCACGTGCAGCGCTCGATGCCAATAACGACGCCATGGCCGCGGTGATCGCTGCAATGAAATCATCCGGCATCAAGGAGCGCGACCTGCAGACCGCGGGCATCCAGATCAACCCGCGCTATAACTACACCAACAAGCCCGACGGCAGCCAGGAGGCCGAGCTTGTCGCCTATCAGGTGACCAACACGCTGTCGGTGCGCATCCGCGACATCGACAAGACCGGCGACATTCTCGACAAGGCGGTGTCGCTCGGCGTCAACCAGGGCGGCGGCATCTCCTTCTCCAACGACGATCCGGCGGCAGCCGTCACCGAGGCGCGCAAGAAGGCCGTCGCCAATGCCATGGCCAAGGCCAAGACGCTGGCCGAAGCGGCCGGCGTCGGCATCGGCCGGGTCCTGGAAATCACCGACCAGAATTTCGCACCACCGCCGATGCCGATCAACGCCAAGGCATTCGATGCCGCTGGCGCGTCCGTCCCGGTGCAAGCCGGCGAGAATTCCTATACCGCACAGGTGACGGTGACTTTCGAATTGAAATGATCATCGCTTGCAGCATGCAAAACCCCGGAGGATCGATCCTCCGGGGTTTTTGAGCCGCGCTTTCCGTCCTGGCGGAAAGGGCTCCGCTACTCTACCGGCTGCAAGTCAACCGGCCGCACGCCCGAAGACCTTAGCGATAGATGATCGGACAGCCGCGCTCGTTGGCGAATACGATCACGACACGGTCGCCATACTGGCGGCCGGCGACCTTGACCGTGCGGCGGTTGATGTCGATGATGCGGGCGCGGTGCAGGCCCATGCGTTCGGCCTTGTCGATGGCACGCTCCGGCGAACAGAACCGGCGCCAGCCGCCATGACGGCGGTGTTCGCGATAGTAACCATCATCTTCGTCGCCGGCATAGACGCCGACGCGCGGGTCCTGGTTGTTGCCGAAGCCGAGATAGATGCTGTCAGCATGAGCGGGGATGGCAGCAAGCGTGCCAAGGCCGACAAGAGCCGAAAGAGCCGCCGTCTTGATGGTGTTGAACATTGTCTTCTCTCCTTGTTGAGGGTTTCCACCCGTTTCGTCGAACCGATGGGAGGAGAATGCACCCGCCTGTCTGAATTTTTTGCGAACCGGCCATTCATCTCCAGTTCATGAGGCAGACCGGAACAGTCTCTCGCTTCTGAAGGCGGTGCTATGGACGGCGGTGCTACATAGGGTGGATAGCATGGTGGATGGACAACGTCCGTTTTGCCGTCGATTCCGGATTCTCGATTTTGCGATAAAATCCTAAGGCTCGTCCGCGAGAATATGGTCGAAATAGTCGTCCGGCTCGGCAAGGTCGATCTCGCTGGCGCTGACTCGGCCGCGCATCGAGATGCCTGCCTCGTGCACGGTCTCGTCGCTTCCAGACACCAGCCTGTGCCACCAATAGAGATCGCGGCCCTCGGCGACCAGGCGGTAAGCGCAGGTCTTGGGCAGCCAGCTGATGGTGCGCACATTCTGCGGCGTCAGCCCGACACAATCCGGAACACGCGCCAGCCGGTTGGCATAGTCGGAGCAGCGGCAGCTTCCAGCGTCGAACAACCGGCAGCCGACGCTGGTCCAGTAGATCTCTCCGGTGTCCTCGTCTTCGAGTTTGGACAGGCAGCACTTGCCACAACCGTCGCAGAGTGATTCCCACTCGGCCGGGGTCATCGCCTCGAGCGTCTTGGTCTTCCAGAACGGCTTGTCCATTGTCGGCATGTGGCCCTCGGACGCCTCAAGGTCAAGCACGGCAACCTTTGCGCCTCGTCCGAACGATACGCCAGGAACATACGAATGACACGAAGTCGCCTTCAAAACGCCGGTCAATCGCCCTGTGCCACCGCTAAGACCTGCAAACAGGAACCAAACATGGTTGCTGAAAGTTTGGGCACGGATGGGACGCCACAAGGAGTGTTTATGATGAAACGCCAACCACGGATTCTGGCAGGCACGGCGCTTGGCCTGTTGATGGCGTCCGCGCCGTTAGGCGCGTTCCCGCTGCAAGGCAATGCTGCATTCGGCCCCGCCCGGAACAGCGCAATGTTTATCCCGGCGCAGTCGAATTGTGCCGAGGGCGAATCGGCCGAAGCCTGCGCTCAAGGCGGAAAGTCGGAGCCGGAACAGAAGCCCGGCAAGAGGCGCGACCGGCAAAAACAATCCGAAGCGGCGCCCGCCGAACAATCGGGCGAGCCCGAGCAGAAGCCGCGCAGGAACAAGCGCGAGCAGCAAAAACAGAGTGAATCCGCGCCTGCTGAACAGCTCGCGCCTTCCGGCGAAGAGCAGCAAGGAAATCAACGAAGGAAGAAGAGGCAGCAGCAGATCGAAGCCGCTCCGGCTGACCAGCAGACCGCGCCTGCTAACGACGATCAGCAGCAACTCAAACCGCGCAGGAAGAAGCGCGACCAGCAGCAGATCGAAGCCGCTCCGGCTGACCAGCAGGCCGCGCCTGCTAACGACGATCAGCAGCAACTCAAACCGCGCAGGAAGAAGCGCGACCAGCAGCAGCAGGAGGCCGCGCCTGCCGAACAGCCGGCCGAGCAAGCTGCACCCGCGAACGACGATCAGCAGCAGCTCAAGCCGAGGAGAAAGAAGCGCGACCAGCAACAGCAGGAGGCCGCGCCTGCCGAACAGCCGGCCGAGCAGGCTGCACCCGCGAACGACAACAACGAGCAAGTCAATCCGCGCAAGAGGAAGAACAAGCAAGACCAGCAGATCGAGGCGGCACCGGCCGAACAGGCGCCGCGCAAGAAGGAACGCCCCGCCGGTGAGCCTCTCCCACAGGCCGAGCCACTTCCAACCGAGAAGCAAGCGGCTCCTGCTCAAGGCGAACAGCCCGAGAACCAGGCGAAAAAGCGTGGCAAGAAGCCCGTTGTGGAAGAGCCGGTGACCGGCGAACAGCAGCCCGCAACCGGTGAGCAGCCCACGACGACGGGCGAACAGGCAGCACCCGCCGAGGGTGGGCTCCCTGCTCAGGGCGAAGCCGCCGCCAACCCGAACGAGGCGCCCATACTGGACAGCCAGAAGGATGTCTTGCGCAAGCGCAAGGGCGGCAAGGAGCGCGGCCAAAATGCCGGTAAGCAGCAGGGCAACCAGCCAGCCCAGCAGGGCGAGAACCAGGTGGAAGCCCCGAAGCCTGCTCCGATCGAGGAGGGACCGCCACCTACCGACGACAAGGCAGCCCAGCAGGAGATCAAGCCTGAAAAGATCGTTCCGGTGACCGAGGAAAAAGGCAAGCGCGTCGAGCGTGCGCCCGACATCGAGGATGTTCGCCGCCGTCCGCGCCCGCAGGGCGCCAACGTCGTCAGGGAATTCGGCGACCGCGTCATCCTGCAGTTCAACAACCAGACCTTCGTGGAAAGCAGCGATGCCCCGCGCATGCACCGCGGCGCCAGGAATGTCTATTATGAGGACCTGTCGGGCGATCGCACCCGGGAAATCGTCGAGCGTGACAATGGTGTCCGGATCGTCACTATCCGCAACCGCTACGGCGACGTCATCCAGCGTTCACGCATCGCGCCTGACGGGCGCGAATATGTGCTGAGCTATGTCGACGAGCGCTACTATGACGATGATGCAGACTGGCGCGACCCGGGCGACGACCTGCCGCCGATGCGCCTTACCATTCCGCAAGAGGAGTACATTTTGGATTCCGAAGAGGTCGAGGATCCGGACGACTATTACACCTTCCTCGAACGGCCGCCGGTGGAGAGGGTCCAGCGCCTCTATTCGGTCGACGAGGTCAAGCGCTCGGCCCGAGTGCGTGACATCGCCCGCCGGATCGACCTCGATACGCTCAACTTCGAGTTCGGTTCGGCTTCGATTTCCGACACCGAGGTCCAGAAGCTGGAGGGTGTTGCCAACGCCATGGAGAAGCTGCTGAAGAAAAACCCGGCCGAGACCTTCCTGATCGAAGGCCATACCGATGCAGTCGGCACGCCGGAGGCGAACCTCGCTCTGTCCGACCGCCGCGCCGAGGCGGTCGCCGAAGCTCTGACCAATGCCTTTGGCATCCCGCCGGAGAACCTGACGACGCAGGGTTATGGCGAGGAGTATCTCAAGGTCAACACGTCGGGACCCAATCGCGAGAACCGGCGCGTCGCCATCCGCCGGATTACCCCCCTGGTGGCGCCGGTGGCCAGCGCCCAATAAACCGCAATGTGAACCGCGCGATTCGATCAACCATTGAGTCGCGCGGTCATCAATCTTGAAACGCGCGGCTACCAATCCCAAATTCTGGACAGGGCTTCCCTGCCCTGTCCCGACTCCAGCGGGACACGCGAGCCCCGCCGGTCCCCTCCCGGCGGGGTTTCGTTTTTTTAGGACCTTGCAAACCGCCGCAGCCTGCCCGAAATACGGCGCTCCGCAAAGAAGCCCGGAACCGTCACATGAAGCGCATCGAACTTGCCATCGAATCGATCATTCTCGCCTCGCGCTGGCTGCTGGTCGCCTTCTATCTCGGACTGGGCGCGGCACTTGCCATCTATGCCGTGTCCTTCGGCAAGAAGCTGTTCGAGTTCGTTCCTGTCGCCTTCACGCTCGATGACACCGACACCATCCTGAAAATGCTCGGCCTCATCGATGCCGCGCTGGTCGCCTCACTGGTGGTGATGGTGATCATCTCGGGCTACGAAAACTTCGTCAGCCGCTTCGATGAAAATGACGGCAAGGTGCATTGGCTGGGCACGATCGATGTCGGCTCGCTGAAGGTCAAGGTCGCCTCGACAATCGTAGCGATCTCCTCGATCCACCTCTTGCAGGTGTTCCTGAACTCGGTCTCCTACACGACCGACCAGCTGATGTGGCTGACCATCATTCATCTGGCCTTCGTCGCCTCGGCATTCATGCTTGCTTATATCGACCGGCTGATGGGCCTGGGCAAAGCCAAGAAAGCCGGGGAGTGAGCATGCGTCTGTGCCGGTCTTTTGAGGATACTTCTGTAGGTAGATACTTCCGTCAGTAGATAGCTTTGATTTTGGTATCAGTCCGCCCGAACACCTCGTCCGGCACAAAAAAGTCGCCGGCGAGCGGGCCTGTCGCGCCCGGCGCATAGGTCGAGAAATCGCTGACGCCCTCGGCACGCAGCACTTCTTCGTCGATGTAGAAATTGCCGGTCGCCTCGCGCGACGGCCTGACCAGGATGGCGTATGCCGCATCGGCCATGATGTCGGGCGAACGGCTCATCGCTGCCACCGTCGCTCCGCCCAAGAGGTTGCGCACCGCCGCCGTGTCGATGGTAGAGATCGGCCATAGCGAATTAACCGCGATGCCATCCCTGGCGAACTCGGCGCTCATGCCCAGCGTGCACATCGACATGCCGAACTTCGCCATCGTGTAGGCGACATGGTTCTTGAACCATTTGGCCTTCATGTCGAGCGGCGGTGCCAGATTCAAAATGTGAGGATTTTCCGCCAACCTTAAGTATGGAATGCACATTTTGGAGACGAGAAAAGTGCCGCGCGTATTGATCTGGTGCATCAGGTCGTAGCGTTTCATGTCGGTCTCCAGCGTGCCGGTGAGTTGGATGGCGCTGGCATTGTTGATACAAATATCGATGCCGCCGAACCTCTCCACGGTCTTGGCGACGGCTTCGGCGACCTGCGCTTCATCACGGATGTCGCACGGCGCTGGCAGCCCCTTGCCGCCGGCCTGCTCGATCTCTTGCGCCGCCGTGTAGATCGTCCCCGGCAGCTTCGGATGCGGCTCGGCGGTCTTGGCCGCGATCGTCACGTTGGCGCCGTCGCGCGCCGCGCGCAACGCAATCGCCAGTCCGATGCCGCGCGACCCGCCGGAGATGAATAGCGTCTTTCCCTTGAGCGACATCGTTGCGTCTCCTTGTGCTACGCTCTTTTCCGCTATCTTTTCTCTTTGCGATCCTTGCCCGCACCAACGACGGATACAAGGGCCTGCGGCCGTAACGGTGTGACGCCACGGAGGGTTGTGGATTTCGTGAGACGCGTTGAATCGCCGAGCAAAATTGTTATATTCTACCTAAACAGGAAGAATATATAAGTGGCTTTGTCTATCAAGAATACCAAGGTCGAGCAATTGGCGCGTGAGCTCGCCCGCCGCCGCCGGGTATCGGTGACGGAGGCCATCCGTCAAAGCCTTGAGCGGGAAGTTGCGCGCGAACGGCTTGTGCCCCGCGAGGAGACCGGTGATCTCTTTCAACGTCTGATGGCCATTGCCGAACGGGCCGCACGAATACCGGAGCGCGAAGACGCGATGAGCGAAGATGAAATTCTCGGTTACGATGAGCTGGGCATCCCGACGCGATGATCATCGATTCCTCGGCGCTGGTCGCCATCTTGCGCGCGGAACCGGGCTACGATCGATTCGTTTTGGCAATCGCCCAGGCTGAAAGACGTTTGCTTGCGGCACCGACATTGCTCGAAACGACAATGGTGCTTGTCGGTCGCTGGCAGGATCAGATTATCGATCGTTTCGAAGCCTTTTTGCGCACTGCCTCGATCGAAACGATACCCTTCACGGCCGACCACGCCGCTGTCGCCCGTCAGGCTTTCCTGCGCTACGGCAAAGGCCGGCATCCTGCCGCTCTGAACTTCGGCGACTGCATTGCTTATGCTACGGCCCGTCTCGAAGCCATGCCATTGCTGTTCAAGGGTGACGACTTCCGGCTGACCGACATCGAACCGGCCCTTTGATCCACGTTAGACCAGCACCAAGCCTTGCCGCATGGCGATGGCGATCGCATCGGTGCGGTTGACGGCACCGAGCTTGGTCAAGATAGCCGCGACGTGGAACTTCGCCGTGTGCACGGAGATGTCCAGTCGTCGCGCGATAACCTTGTTGGGCGCGCCTTCGGCCAGCAGCGCCAGCACCTCGCTTTCGCGCGGCGAAAGCGTCGGCCGGACGATATGCTCGTCAGTTGGTTCTTCCTCGAACCGGCCGCTGTCGTGGAAGGTCAAATCGTGATGCAGATCGGATAGAGCATGGCTGTCGCGCGAAATCCGGTAGCCCGCCGCCGCCAGCCGCGCGGCGGCGGCGATCAGCAACTCGTCCGCTTGCACCGGCAGCACGGCAAACACTGTATCGGCCGGCCGTTCACGGGCCGCTCGCGATAATAGCAGCACGCGAGGCATAGCCGCGTCGAAGAGACCGCCTTGTACTCCATGGTCATCGACGATGGCGACATCCGCCGCCCCGTGCCCGTCGACATCGCCCGCCAGAACCGGCCGCAGATCATCGGTCGCGGCGAGAGCCGCGGACAGACTTCGTGCGCGCTCGGCGTCAGCGAGCGCGATCAGCACCGTCAGCCGTCTGCCAGCGACCTCACCGCTTACCATCTATCCCTCAGCTCAGTGGTTTTTCACCGATGGTCAGGGAAACCTCACGATTCTCGCCGCCGCGCACCACGCCGAGTGTCACCAGGGCACCGGCACTGTCTGGCCCGAGCTTGCGGATCAGCTCGCGCGGGCCATGCACCGCCTCTGCGTTCCACGACACGATGATGTCGCCGAGGCTGAGACCGGCTGCTTTCGCCGGGCCGTTATCGTCCAGGCTCATCACCATGGCGCCCTGTGTATCACCATTGCGGACCGGATGCAGGCCGGCGCCAAGATAGCCGCGCGCCACATGACCCTTCTCGCGCAGTGTCGTGACTGCCCGTTCGATCGTTTCGTAAGGCATGACCAGTGCCCGCCGGCGTGGCCCGAACAGCAGCATGCCGATCAGTCCGCCCTTGGCGTCGAGCACAGGGCCGCCCTCGAAACGGCCGCCGGCATTGACGGCAAGGTTGATGCGCCGGTCGATCGTGCCGCCCCGCATCGAGCGCCAGGCCGGACCGACCTCGCCGACCGTGCCGCAGGTGGCGAGTGACGTACCGTCACTATTGCCCGCGATGATTGCCAGATTGCCCGGCCGCACCGCCTCCGCCTTTACCAATGACGGGGCGCTCGGCGCGCCGGCCGGTTTCAAAACGGCCGTGCCGGTGGACGGGTCGCGGCCGACCAGTTCGGCCTTGACGGCTTGGCCCGAAGAAAACGTCAGCTCGATCTCCTCGCCGGCCTCGACCGCCTCCTCGGCAGTGACGAAATAGCCGTCCCGCCAGTGGAAAGCAGTTGACGTCCGCTGGTGCGTCGCGAAGCTGGCCGTCGCTGGTGCCGCAGCTGCCGCGATGTCGGCAATGGCGTCGGATAACATGCTCAGATTGAAATCGCTCATGATTTGTCTCCTGGGTTCTTCGTGACCCAGATATCGCCCGGCGGGGGTTGGCGGATACTCGCCTGACGGCTAGTTGAGCATTTGACTGGCCATCTGGTCAGGTCGCGGCCGGTCCGGCTGCTCCGCACATATAGGCATTGTTCATCTTGTTCCAAACGGAGTCCTCAGGTGGCCCTGCCCGCTCAGCAATTGCAATATGACGATGCCCTTCTCGATGCCTATTCGGCGACGGTCGCCGATGCCGTCGACCGCATCGGGCCCGCCGTCTGCCGCATCGAGCGCATCGGTGGCCCGGGCGGCCATGGTTCCGGCTTCGTCATCGCGCCGGACGGGCTGGTCGTCACCAACTTCCACGTCGTCGGCGATGCGCGCAGCGTGCGCGTATCAATGCCGGACGGCGCTTCCAGGGAAGGCCGCGTGCTCGGCCGCGACCCCGACACCGACATTGCGCTGGTGCGCGCCGACGGTGACTTTGCCGACGTTGCGCCGCTCGGCGATTCCAAGCGTTTGAGGCGCGGCCAGATTGCAATTGCCATCGGCAACCCGCTCGGCTTCGAATGGACCGTCACCACTGGCGTCGTCTCGGCACTCGGCCGCTCGATGCGTGCCTCCACCGGCCGGCTGATCGACGACGTCATCCAGACCGACGCCGCGCTCAACCCCGGCAATTCCGGCGGACCACTGGTGTCCTCGGCCGGCGAGGTGATAGGCGTTAACACCGCGATGATCCATGGTGCGCAAGGCATCGCCTTCGCGGTTGCCTCCAACACGGCCAATTTCGTCATCTCGGAAATCATCCGCTTCGGCCGCGTGCGCCGTGCCTTCATCGGCGTTTCAGCCGACACCACCAACCTGCCGCGCCGCGCAGCCCTTTTGTCGCAAGTATCGAGCCGCACGGCGGTGCGCCTGCGCACCGTCGAAAAGAACAGCCCGTCGGACAAGGCCGGCCTCAGGGAAGGCGACATCATTGCCGCCATCGACGGCCGCCCGGTCACCGGTGTCGACGATCTGGTGCGCATGCTCGACGCCGAGCGCATCGGCCACGAGACGCTGTGCACGGTGGTGCGCCGCTCCGGCATTACTCAGGTCACGGTGATGCCAGTGGCGCGAAGCTGAGTGCTCGACCTTGATCCCGAACCGAAGGTCAGCGCAGCAAAAGTGGGAACCGGTTTTTCGGACAACATCATGGTCAAACAAGATAGAGCCCATCCCGAACCTATCGGGATGGGCAGGCTCTATCGCGGCGCATAGATCCGGCCAAGCAGCGACACCAGCAGCGCGGCCAATTCGCCGGTCGGATCGAGATCCGGATCGAAAATGGTCATATCCATTCCGGTGCAGCGCGGATCCGCCACCAGCGCCGTGAGAATGTCGACGAGATCGTCAGGATCGATGCCGGGGCTGCCCGGTGAATCCACTGCCGGCATCACTGTCTGATCGAGCGCATCGACGTCAAAATGCACCCAGTGGGGCCAGCCGGTTCGCGCCAACGTGCTCCAGGTCTTGTCCAGGACCTTCGCCGCGCCAAGCTCGCGCACGGCAAAGACGTCGATCAACGTCATCGCGGTCGAATGGATGTCCGGCCAGGCGAAGTTGGCGTTGCGGTTCTCGCGTTCGCCGATCTGTATCACCTGTTCGTCCGCGACAAGCGGTCTTGCGATGCCGGGCCAGTCGGTCAGCAACGGCTCACCACGTCCGGTTGCGAGCGCAAGGTCCATGCCGGCGGCCGAGCCGAGCGAGGCGTTGACGTCGTAATTGCCCGGATGGCGGAAATCGCTGTGGCCATCGACATGGACCAGCGCAACCGGACCAGATCGCCGTGCTGCGGCCAGCGCGCCAAGCAGGACAGCGCAGTCGCCGCCCACAACCAGCGGAAACTCGCCTCGTCCCAGCGCGCCGGCAACGATTTCGGCGAGTGCGAGATTGAAGCTGCGTATGGCGTTGCCGTTGCGCAGCCGGGTGCCCGGCTGTGGCTCGGTGCTATAGGCGGGCCGATCAAGATCAACCACTTTGGCGGGCGAAAGCATCTCGACCAAGCCGGCTTCGGTAAGCGCCTGCGGCGCGCGCCAGGTCCCCGGAATATGCCCCGGCCGGAGCGGGCGGAGGCCAAGGTTGGAGGGTGCGCGGACAAGGCAGATTTCACGCATGGAGAAGGCCCAGGGTTGATTAACCCCAAAGCATAAACCGCAAAGGCGTGACCGGCCACGCGGCTAAAGCCATCACGTCGCGTCTGCGGACAGTTCCTGCCAGCGGCCGCTGTCTCGCTCAGCCCGCCGCGCCATCGGCATATTGCGCTAGGAATTCCGGGCTCGGCGGGATCGGCTTGATCACGTCGATCAGCACGCCGTTGGGATCCCTGGTGATAAAGTGGCGCTGGCCGAAGGGTTCGTCGCACAGCGTTCGCAGGATCGGTAGCCCGGCGGCGGTGATCCGCTCATAGACGGCATCCGCATCCCTGACCTCGAAATTGATCAGCAGGCCGGAGGTGCGGCCCCGCCCCTCCTTCGGGATCGTCTCATGATCGCCCTGGACGATGCCGAGGTTGACGCGACGATCTTCTGCCGAGCGCAGATGGACGTACCAGTCGGCCTCGAACAGCGGCTTGAAGCCGAAATGCGCGATATAAAAGGCTGCAGTGCCGGCAACATCGCCCGTCATCAGCACCGGATAATAGCTCGTCGTCCTCATCTTTCCTTCTCCCGGCGAATAACATACAGTCTGCATGTAAATTGAACTAACATACAGGCTGCATGCATGCAACAGGGATTCGCTCGTCGCTCCAATCGTGATCGCACCGAGGCGACACGCGCCGAGCTCATCGCCGCAGCGCGAAAACTGTTCACCGAAAAGTCCTATGCCGAGACCAGCACACCCGAGATCGTCGCCGCTGCTGGCGTAACGCGCGGCGCGCTCTATCATCACTTTGCCGACAAGCAGGCGCTGTTTGCCGCTGTGGTCGAACAGGAGGCGCAAGCCATCGCGGAAGAGATCGAACGCGCGTCGCCGCCTTCGCTATTTGCCCACGATGCGCTGATTGCCGGCTCGGATGCCTATCTGGCTGCCATGCGTGCCCCCGGCCGCACCCGACTCTTGCTGCTTGATGGCCCGGCCGTGCTCGGCCGCGCCGCCATGGATGCGATCGACAATCGCCATGGCAACCGTTCGCTGCGCGAGGGCCTTATCGCCGCGATGCGGTCGCACTCCACGAAGAGATTGCCTGTGGAAGCACTGACCGCTTTGCTCGCCGCTGCCTTCGACCGCGCAGCGCTCGCCATTGAAGCTGGAGCTTCGATCGAGGATTACCGCGCCGTTCTCATGGCCCTGATCGACGGCCTGTCTCGGGCTCCTTCGCAGGCATCTCACCCGGCTCGAACTCGTTGAAACAGCCGAGCTGGCGCTTGAACTGGTCGATCAGCCAGGCGGCCGCCGGTTTCGGGCTGCGATCGGCGCGATGCATGGCATAGAGCGGCGAGCGGACTTCGCTGTAAGGCTCGAGATCGAGTTCGACGAGCCGGCCGTTCGCCAGATCATCGGCAATCAGCCATCGCGGCAGCCCGCCCCAGCCCAGCCCCTCGCGCATCAGCACGTGCTTGGTGCGCACATCCGTCAGCCGCCAGGTGCGGTAGGCGAAGACGCCATAGTCACGCCCGCGCGTACGCTCGGATTGGTCCGAGACGACCAGTTGGATGTGTTCGCGGACATCCTCTAGCGCCACTGGTCTCGGCAGCAGCGCCAGCGGGTGTTCAGGCGCTGCAGCTGGCACCAGGGAGATGAAGCCGATGCGAAGCAGATTCACGTCCGTCTCACCCAGAAGCCCCCCGATGCCGAGATCGGCCTGTCCGCCGACAACATGATCGAGGATCAGGCCAAGCGAGCCGATATGCAGACGCAGCGTCACTGCCGGGAACTGCGCCTCGAATGCCTTTAGCACCCGAACCAGCACCGGCGACGGTAGTGTCACGTCGACCGACAGCGTAACTTCCGCCTCCAATCCCTGCCGGTATCCGTCGACACGCGAGCGGATGCGTTGCAGCACGCCGACCATGCGTCGCGCATCTTCCAGCGTCGCCTTGCCGACATCGGTCAGTTGCGGTTCACGCGTGCCCTCGCGCTCGAACAGCTTCAGCCCGAGCTGCGCTTCGAGGTTGGCGATAGCGTAGCTGATCACCGATTGCGCGCGATTCAATTTGCGCCCGGCGGCCGAGAAGCTGCCGGTCTCGGCCACCGCAACCAGTATCTGCAGTTGGTCAAGCGTCGGGTTCGGTTGCATCGTTCAATCCACAATTTAGATGGATCATATAAAAAATATACCAGTTTTTCAAATGGGTCTGCGCACACATATTTGCCGGGAGATTTTAAGTCCAACCCTGGAGACCCATCATGTCGATCCTTCTTGTCACATCCAGCCCACGCGGCGCCGCCTCGCACTCGACCCGCATCGCCACCGAACTCGCCGAGAAGCTGCTTGCCGCCAATCCCTCGGCCAGGCTTGTCGCCCGCGACCTCGTAGCCAACCCGCTGCCGCATATCGACCCCGACTATTCGACCGGCATATATATGCCGGTCGAAGCGCGCAGCCAGCGCCAGGCTGAGGTCGTCGGCGTTTCCGACACGGTACTGGACGAGCTGTTTGCGGCCGACACCGTCATTCTCGCCACCGGCTTCATCAACTTCAACATCTCCTCGACGCTGAAGTCCTGGGTCGATCACATTGCCCGTTCCGGCAAGAGCTTTGCTTATGGCGAGAACGGCCCCAAGGGCCTCGTCACCGGCAAGAAGGTCTATATCGTACTGGCTTCGGGCGGCATCTATTCCGAAGGTGCGGCCGTGCAGTTCGATCACGCCATTCCCTACCTGCGCAGCGTACTCGGCTTTCTCGGCATGAACGATGTCGAGGTCATCCGCATCGAAGGAGTCGGGATGGGCGCCGATGCGGTAGCAGCAGCGCTGGCCAAGGCCTCGGCCAAGGTCGACGCCATTGTGGCCGCGACCGGCAATGCCGAGCGCGTCGCCACCGCGGCGTAAAGCGTCAGCATAATCTGAATTGTACAAGGGCAGGCGCCCGGCGCCTGCCCTTGTTTTCGTTGGCGACAACCTATTGTGGTGGGCCACACAACTGCCATTGGTTATTCGTCAGCCGTGGCAAGAAGGGGCTCATCCAGCCGGCGCTGAAGGTCCGCGGCCCGGAATATTGCCCATCATCTATGGTCCCGAATATGACGCGCCCGACAATCTCGTCCGCCTCCGAGAACGCGGCCTGGCCGGCAAGCGCAGCCTGACGCTCCGGGAGTTCGCGCTCGGTCACGAAGCACTGACGCGATTTGTCGCCAAGCAGCCGCTACGCCGGGTTCACGAGTGTGTCTTCGCCGTGCTGGCGTTGGAAAGCGGGCCAATCGACCCAAGGCTGTCGTAGCCGATCTACCCGAAGATCTTTTCGCCTTGCTCGTCGACCAGTTGGATGCCCTTTTTGATCGAGATGTCGACAGCGTCGTCAAGCCCGGCAAAGCGGTCGGCGCGGATGAATTTGTGCTCCTTCATCACGCCGTCGATCTCCTTCGAAACCACGCCGCAGGTCTGGTACTGGCCCTCCGCCTTGTAGGGCGTGGCGCTGATTAAAAATCCCTTGTGCTCGATCTGCTTTGCCGGCGCCGCTGTCTTTGGCTCGGCGGCTTCGTTGCCTCCGCCGAAAAGACGCTTCAGAAAAGACATGGGGGTATCCTCCAACGGCAATCATCCTGCACCACATAGCGCGGTGCAGGATGATTTTCAGTACCGGTCCTTGGCCGAGCGGGCAAGGGCCGCAACTGGCTTGGCACTCAGAGGTCAGTCGCGCGACAACGCTTCCAAGGCCTCTGCGGCAGCTTCCAATATGCTGATTGCCTCGGCCTGCTTTGCTTCAGGCGCATCGACGATTTCGCCGAGCGCGGCGCGCAGCCGGTGGCGCACGGCGCGAAACTCGTCGCGCTTTTCCGAGCGGCCGCGGCCGCGCCGGCCACCGTCGCCGTCATCGTTCCAGCCGAACCAGTCGCGCGCCTTTGCCATCTTGCGGCCGAAGCGCTCGAGATGTTCGAGCACGTGGTCGATCATCTCGCGATTTTCGTTGAGGTGCGCCTGCCCAGCCTCGGTGATTGAAAACACCTTCTTGTTGCCGTCCGCCGCAGAAACGGCGTAGCCGGCCTCTTCCAGGAAGGTCAGCGTCGGGTAGACCACGCCGGGGCTCGGGCTGTAGAAGCCGCTGGTGCGCTCCTCCAGCGCCTTGATGATGTCGTAGCCGTGCCGCGGCGCCTCGGCCAGAAGCGACAGCGTGATCAGCTTGAGGTCGCCGTCGGCCAGCATGCGCCCGGCGCGGAACATGTCGCCCGGCCCGCCGCGTCCGCCTCTCATGCCATGCCCAAACGGGCCGAAGCCGCCGCCGCGTCCGCCGAACTTGCCGGCCATATGCATGAAAACGCGCTCGGCGTGTTCGCCAAAACGATGACGCCCGAAATGATTGTCTTTGTGCATTGTTTGCTCCTTAAGTTATGTCTTAAGATATATCTCAACTACGTATTCACAGCGGCGGAGTCAAGATATATCTTACGATGTATCTGAAGATAGCGCCAGCAGGATTGGTTTTCGCCGGCAAGGGCGGTCAGGAAGCGCGCGAGGGGCCGAAGGCCACTCCCCAGGCGTCTAACGTGAAGCAACGCATCCACCCCCGTTCCAGTTACGCCGAAGACCGGCGAATGGATGCAAGGCGACGAACCGGATGCTTCGGCGAAATCCCAGACGAATGTGAAAACCTCGCGCAGAAAGCTGCCTCCGACGCTGCTGCTGGTGCTGCCTGCGGTGCGCCGCATCGTTGGCTGGCTTCGCGACCCCGCGGCTTGATAGCGGGGCATGCGAAACGCTCGGTGCGGGAGGAATGGATACCTGTTACCAGCGGCCTTTGCGCCGGTTCCAGGCATAGAGCAGATCGGCGAAACGATCATAGGCATAGCGCGTCAACGGCAGTGCGGCGGGATTGCCGAACAGCGTCGCCAACCAGCCCTCGCCCGGCGTTATCAGCCACACCGCAACTGCAACATCGGCGCCGACCAGCAATTTGCCACCGGCGTCGGTCGCATGCAGCCGACGCCGGATATCCTCCAGCCTGATGCCGTAGCGGGCCAACGCCGTCGGTTCGGCATTGATGTCGCGAAATTCGATCCGCCCGGCCTTGACCGCCTCGACCAGCCGCCGCTTCTGCCGGCTGATGCCGGCATCACAGACCGGACAGCGCGTATTATACCAGACGGTCAGCAGAGGCTTGCTCATGTTTCGAGACGGCACCAGAGGGACGCGCACCGACTATCCGGCAAACGCCATTGCGCCGCAACGCAACACGACAGCCGCGGAATGGCCGGCTAGGCCTGGAGCGCAACTTACCCGAGCGAGGTGATGATCTCGCGATAGGCATCCTCCGGGAAAGCCTTGAGTGTCCGCGTCCTGACGTTTCCGGCCGTCGCCAGCATCAGCGAGAAACGAGCCAGGACGGCATCGTCGGGCGCTTCGAGCACGGCCACCATGTCGCAATCCCCCATGGTAAGATAAAATGCCTTGAAGGACCCGCCCATGTCTCCCAGCAGCTTCTTGGCGGCATCGAGCCGCTTCGGCGATTCGCGCACGTTTTTGGCGCCTTGCTCCGTCCAGTTGATCAGCACGATGTAAGTTGTCATGGCACACCTCCCTCCGGTGCCACGGAGCACGGCGTCCAACCGCCGGGGCGGGCATCCGGGTTTGTCGCCCAGAGAATGCGTCCGTCGCGGAATTATCCTCTCGTAGGGCACGACCCGCAAGAGCGGCGCGTTCAAACGTGATCGCATGTGCCCAAACGGAAAAGGGCGCCACCGGCGCCCTTGAAACTGCTTATCCGTCACCCGGCCTCAGCTGTCGAGGAAGCTCCGCAGCTTGCGCGACCGGCTCGGGTGTTTGAGCTTGCGCAGCGCCTTGGCTTCGATCTGGCGGATGCGCTCGCGGGTGACCGAGAATTGCTGGCCGACCTCTTCAAGCGTGTGGTCGGTGTTCATGCCGATGCCGAAGCGCATTCTGAGCACGCGCTCTTCGCGCGGCGTCAGCGAGGCCAATACACGCGTCGTCGTCTCGCGCAAATTGGCCTGGATCGCCGCGTCAATCGGCAGGATCGCCATCTTGTCCTCGATGAAGTCGCCCAGATGCGAATCCTCCTCGTCGCCGACCGGCGTTTCGAGCGAGATCGGCTCCTTGGCGATCTTCAGCACCTTGCGCACTTTTTCCAGCGGCATGGCGAGCTTTTCCGCCAGTTCTTCCGGCGTCGGCTCACGGCCGATCTCATGCAGCATCTGGCGCGAGGTGCGCACGATTTTGTTGATCGTTTCGATCATGTGCACCGGAATGCGGATAGTGCGCGCCTGGTCGGCGATCGAACGGGTGATCGCCTGCCGGATCCACCACGTCGCGTAGGTCGAGAACTTGTAGCCGCGGCGGTATTCGAATTTGTCGACCGCCTTCATCAGGCCGATATTGCCTTCCTGGATCAGATCGAGGAACTGCAGGCCGCGATTGGTGTATTTCTTGGCGATGGAGATGACGAGGCGCAGATTGGCCTCGACCATTTCCTTCTTGGCGATCGCGGCTTCGCGCTCGCCCTTCTGCACCTGGTTGACGATCTTGCGGAATTCCTGGATCGAAATCGCCGTCTCGGTGGCGAGGTTCTGGATCTCGGCGCGCAGGTCGCGGATGGCGTCCTTCTCGTTCTTGGTGAATTCCTTCCAGCCGCGCGAAGTCAAATTGCCGATCGAGCGGGTCCAGTTCGGATCGAGCTCCGAGCCCTGATATTCCTTGAGGAATTCCTCGCGGCGCACACCATAACTTTCGGCCAGCCTGAGCAGCTTGCCTTCGTTCTGCACCAGGCGCTTGTTGATGTCGTAGAGCTGCTCGACCAGCGCCTCGATGCGCGCCGTGTTCAAGGACAGCGACTTCACCGCCTTGATCAGTTGGTCCTTCAATTCCTTCAGCCGGCGGTCCTGACTGGGCGACAGCGTGCCGGCGGCAGCCAGCCGGTTCTCGACCTGCTGGTCCTGCAGCTTGCGCAGTTTCTTGTAGGTGTCGGCAATGACGTCGAGCGTCTCCATCACCTGCGGGCGCAGTTCCGCTTCCATCGCCGCAAGCGACAGGCTCGCCTCGTCATCGTCTTCCTCGTCATCGTCCACCAGGCCACGGGTGTCGCCGCCGACATTGGTGATGTCGTCCTCGTCCTCGCGCGAACGGCGCGACTTTTCCTCGGTCTTGGCTTCCTCGATACGCTCGACAACCGGCGCCTGCTTGGCCTCCGGCCCGGCATAGGTCGCCTCGAGGTCGATGATCTCGCGCAGCAGGATCTTCGATTCGTTGAGCTCGTCACGCCAGATGATGATGGCCTGGAAGGTCAGCGGGCTTTCGCACAGGCCCGCGATCATCGTCTCGCGGCCGGCCTCGATGCGCTTGGCGATCGCGATTTCGCCCTCGCGCGACAGAAGCTCGACTGAGCCCATCTCGCGCAGATACATGCGGACCGGATCGTCGGTGCGGTCGGTCGGCTCTTTCTTGGTCGTGGTGGCGGCGACGGCGGTGCCGGTCTGCTCGGCGAGTTCGTTCGCGTCTTCCTCGGCGTCAGCGGCGGTATCGGCGGCTTCGGGCTCCTCGCCCTGCTCGTCGTCCTCGACCACGTTGATGCCCATGTCGGAAAGCATGGCCATCGTGTCCTCGATCTGCTCGGAGGTCACTTCCTCCGAGGGCAGCACCGAATTCAGCTCGTCCATGGTGACATAGCCGCGCTTCTTGGCGGCCTTGATCATCTTCTTGACAGCATCGTCGGAAAGGTCGAGCAGAGGGCCATCGGTCGCGGCCTCGCGTTCGGTCTCGACTTCTTCCTTTTCCTTTGTCGCCATAGTCTTTATTTTCTCCAAGCGGCTGAGTATCAAAGCCGCGTAAGCTGCCGGTCCGGTCAAATTGGATGCGCTCCTTCCAGAACGCGCTTTACCGGGCCAGTAACTGCATCTCTCGTTAAGTCCAGATTAACCCTGATATCTGTGGCAAGCAGACTGCCTGTCCAGTGATCAGTACCTTACATCGCTGCATTCCCGTCGATGCCGGGGCGGGTTAACGTTTCGAATCGACCTGATTCCGCCATTCTGCCGGAAGGTCAAGCGCCTCTCGCATGATTCGCATGAAAAAAGCGAATCAATTACCCGACTTAGAGCACCGCACGCTCGATTCAACGCGCAAGCACGTCCTTACATTTCAGTCTTCTGGAGGCTTCGATCTAAACGCGCCCAGCTCTGCCCGACGATACGCCAAACCCTTCGATCAGCGCTTCCGTTGCCTGCACATCACGAAATTGCGCCTGGATTTCGACCAGGTGCCGGTAATTTTCGTCCGTAGGATCGCTGGCGAGCGCTGCTTCCGCCTGCTTCAGCTCCTTATGTAAGGTGCGCGCGCTGCGCTGCAAGTGGAGAGCTTGGCTGAACGCATCACGAGCATCGTCGAGTGCTGCCGTTTCCAGCGCCGGCCATTGCCGCGCACGTTTGATCAGCGCCACCGCGCGCTGCCAGATCTCACCGCAGCCGGCCCGCTCGATCGTCGCGATTACAGCCTCGCGGTTGTTGGCCATATCGTGCGCCATGGCGTCGAGGATGGCCACATGCAGCCGCTTCAGATCGGAATTGGCGAGATCGAGGAACTCGACATGGGCGAAATTCTCGTCGATCAGCACGGGATGGTTGACGAGGGCCGCAATGATCGTCGCCTCGCGCACCGACATGCCCTCGCCGCCGCGTTTGACTAGCGCCGAGCGGCCGAGGCTTTCGGTGATCGCGGTGCGCCCACCCGCACCGCCGCCACGTGCAAACTGTCCGCCAGGTGCTGAGACCCTGCCCGGGAAGCGCTCACCGGGCCGTCCGTCCTGACGTCCCTGGCGTCCGCGCTGGGCACCGAAGAAGCTCTGCACGCGCTCGCGCATTTCCTGTTGGTAGTGATAGCGAAGGCTCTCGTCGCGGATGCGGCTGGTCAGTTCGCGCAGCGTCTTTTCGAGCTCCGCCCGCCGCTCCGGCGTATCGAAGATGCCACCGGCGGTCTCGCGCATCCACAAGAGGTCGGCCAGCGGCCGCGCCTCGGAAAGCACGGCGCGGAACGCATCCGGTCCGTCCCCCTTGACCAGATCGTCGGGATCCTTGCCCTCCGGCAGCAGGGCGAAGCGCACGGAGCGGCCCGCCTGGACCGCCGGCAGCGCCATGTCGGCGGCGCGCCATGCTGCCTTCAGCCCGGCCTGGTCGCCGTCGAAGCACAGCACCGGCTCGCCAGCCATGCGCCACAGAAGTTCGAGCTGGTTTTCAGTCAATGCGGTGCCGAGCGGCGCCACCACGTTCTCGAAGCCGGCCTGCGCCAGCGCGATCACATCCATGTAGCCCTCTACGGCAATGACCGTGCCGCCCTTGGCCAGCGCTCCCTTTCCGAGCGCTTGGCGCGCACGGGCGAAATTGTAGAGCACGTTGCCCTTGTGGAAGAGCTCCGTATCGGGCGAGTTCATGTATTTGGCCAGCGCATCCGGCGCCAGTGCCCGCCCGCCGAAGGCGATGATCTTGCCCCTGGAATCCGGGATCGGGAACATGATGCGGTCGCGAAACCAATCATAGGAAACCGGCACGTCGTCGCCATGTCGCACCAGCCCGCACGCCTCGATGTCGGCCTTGGGGACACCCTTGGCGGCAAGGTGCTCCTTCAGCGCGTTGCGGCTGTCGGGGGCATAGCCGAGGCGGAAAGACTGCTGCGTCGCCGGTGTCAGCCCCCGGTCGCGCAGGTAGGCGCGGGCCTTTGCCCCTTCCGGTCCCTGCAGCCGTTCCTGGAAGAACACCGTCGCCATCTCCATGACATCGGTCAGGCTGGCGCGTTCCTTTTCGCGCCGTTCCTCATCGGGATCGCGAACCGGCATCGGCACGCCGGCCATGTCGGCGATCTTCTCGACGGCCTCGGGAAAGCTTATCCCATCGAGTTCGGTCAAAAACTTGAAATGGTCGCCCGAAACCGAGCAGCCGAAACAGTGATAACGGCCCTTCTTGTCCTCGCAATGGAAGGACGGGCTCTTCTCGCCATGGAACGGACAGCACGCCCAATAATCGCCACGCGGCGCGTTGGTCTTCTTCCTGTCCCACGCGACGCGCTGGCCGATCACCGAAGAAATCGGTACGCGGTCGCGTATCTCGTCGAGGAAAGCAGGCGGAAAGCGCATGGGGACAGCTCGTTTGGCCTTCATATAATCACACGGGCGAAGCTCGACGACTCGTAATGGCGACCATACCCGGTTTTCACAGGTCAAAAAGAGAAGGCGGCCCGCGGACCGCCTTCTTGATCTAAACCGGCGCAGCGCCGGTCAGCCGTTCCGCGCTCACTGCGCGGCGATGGCACCGAAGATCAGGCCGGAGAGAACGCTGACCAGCAGATAGTCGTTACCGACCCGGATCCATTCCTGACCGGACCCGGACGGCGCAGGCCATAGTGGCGATAATCGCGAATCGGCTGATGACGCTTCCAGCTCGAATATCTCTGGCCGTTGCGCCAATGGCTGCGTCTCACGACGATCTTCTTCTTCACTATGACGCGCTTGTTCACGTCGACATGCTTGTTCACATGCCTGCCGGGCTTCTGCCAGTCGACCTGGCTGTAGTTCGACTGCGGCGCGTTTGGTGTGTTCAGTGGTGCAGCCTGGCCCTGCAAGGCGGTTGCAGCCAGCATCGAGAAGGCAATGGCGGAAAGAACGATACGTTTCATGGCGGGTACTCCTTGGTTGTCGATGCCTCCGGAATAGAGCCGGAAGGATGAACCGAAACTGAATGCATAGATTACGTTTTCGTAATGATTTCCTATATTTAGCACGACTAATTCAGCGATACCTTTAAAGCGACCGTCCGAGAATGGACGCATGACCCTCCGCAACCTCGCAGGCTATGCAACCATTTTGTCAGCCATCCATTTCCGACACGCCCCGTCGCGTGCCAACAGGCGTCCGAACCGGGCAAAATTTATTATTCGGCTAAAATAAATCGGAGTAATATCGACCTCTGCAATGTCCACGATTCGCGCCCGCTTTTGCCCCTTCGACTTCACCGCGCCCGCGTCGCCGGCGCCTGTGGCGTTGCGGGGCCTGGCATGAGTGGCTCGGTCGTTTTGCTGCACCTTGCCGGTGCGGTGGCACTGATGCTGTTTGCCACCCGTCTGGTGAAGACCGGCGTCGAGCGCGCCTACGGCGATGTGCTGCGCCACAAACTGCGCGCCACCATGCGCAATCCCTTCATGGCGGTTCTGGCCGGCTGCGGCCTGGCTGTCGCACTGCAAAGCTCGACCGCCGTCACCTTGCTGGTCGGCTCATTCGCCGGCTCCGGTATTGTCAGCGGCATGTCGGGCCAGCTTGCGGTGCGCGGTGCCGAGATCGGCTCGGCGCTGGTGGTCAAGCTGCTTACCTTCGATCTGTCGCTGCTGGTGCCGGTCTGCCTGGTCGCCGGCACGGTCATGTTCATGGCCACAGAGCGGCGCGACTGGCGCCAGTTCGGCCGCATCCTGGTCGGCATCGGCCTGCTGCTTCTGTCGCTGGAGATGATCGGCCAGGCGTCGGAGCCGCTGCGCCAGAGCACGCTGATGCCGCTCATCGTCGATTACTTCTCCGGCGATCCGGTCACCGCCTATCTTCTGGCGGCGTTGGTCACCTGGCTGTTCCATTCCTCGATCGCCGCGGTGCTGCTGATGGTGACGCTCGCCGGTCGCGGTTTCATCCCGCCCGAACTCGGCATCGTGCTGGTGCTCGGCGTCAATCTCGGCTCTTCGATCATCGCGCCGCTTCTAACCCGCAACGCAGAGCCCGGCGTTCGCATCGTGCCGATCGGGAATCTCCTGATGCGCGGTATGGGTTCGCTGATCATGCTGATCCTGTTCCTGACGTTCAAGCCGCGGGTCGCCTTCTTGGGCAGCACCGTGCCCGAGCAGATCGTCAATGCCCACATCGCCTTCAACATCTTGATCCTGATCGCCGGCGTGCCGCTGGCGCGCCTGGTCTATCGCGCCTCGGAAAAGATCGTGGCGCTGGGCACCAAGCCGCAGCCCGCCGACGCGCTCGACGTCGTTGAGCTTTCCGCGCTCAACGAAAGTGCGCTCGACGTGCCGAGCCAGGCATTAGCCAACGCCACCCGCGAGGTGGTGCGGGTCTGCGAAACGGTCGAGATCATGCTGAAACGGATCATCGAGCTCTATGAGAGCGCCGATGCCGACAAGATTGGCGCGCTGGCCGCACTCGACGACCGTGTCGACAGAAAGCACGCGGCGATCAAGCTCTATCTGGCCAGGGTCACCAAGAACCCGCTGAGCGAGGACGAGGCCCTGCGTTGCCAGGAGCTGATCGGCGCCTGCGTCAAGCTGGAGCAGGTCGGCGACATCATCGTGCGCAACATGCTGGTCCACGTGAAGAAGAAATTCGAGCGCGGGCTGGAGTTCACGCCGGAAGGATGGCGTGAGCTTTGCGCCTTCCATGCCTTGGTGCTTGCCAATGCCAGGCTTGCCTTCAACGTGCTGGTGTCTCGCGATCCGGAGACCGCTCGCCAGTTGGTGCTGGAAAAGGACCGGCTGCGCGACCGCGAGAAGGAAACCAGCCAGAGCCATTTCGTGCGGCTGCGCGACGGCACCGCCAAGAGTGTCGAGACCAGTTCCATCCATCTCGACACCATTCGGGACCTCAAGCAGATCAACTCGCTGCTCGCCTCGATGGCCTATCCCGTGCTTGAGGAGCGCGGTCTGCTCACCGGTTCACGGCTGAAGGCTGGATAGATTGCGTCCACAGGCCAGGTAGCTTCAGAACATCGCCTATGAAAATTGCTGTGGGCCAATGCGCAAAAATTATCTTTGCGCGTTTTCCCGTCTGTCGGCTAAAGGATCGTCCCATATCTACCGGGAGGAAAGTCGATGGACACCCATTCTCGCAGTTTCGCCAAGGCGCTTTCCTGGCGCGTCACCGGCACCATCGACACAATGATCATCTCGCTCGTCGTGACCGGAAGCATCAAGCTCGCCGCGGCCATCGGCCTGACCGAGGTCGTCACCAAGTCGCTGCTCTATTATCTTCACGAACGGGCGTGGCTGAAAATTCCTTACGGGAGGAAGGCAGCCGCCTAGCTCTTGCCTCCGCGGCGGGCGCCAGACCGGCGATCAAGAAAAGCTAAAGCGGCGTCGCCAATTTCTGGATTGCCCGCCGCCCTCATCCGTGGTTTGAGGCCAGCTTGTCCGAGGATCTCCTTCGCGCCATGCTGCCCCTCATTGCCCTGTTCATAGCTGCCTTCGCCTTCGGCACCACCGAATTCGTCATCGCCGGCGTGCTGCCGCAGGTGGCGGATGGCCTTGGCGTCGCGATTCCGACCGCCGGCTATCTCGTTTCCGGCTATGCCGGCGGCATTGCAGTCGGCGGCCCGCTGCTGGCGCTCGCCACCAAAAGGTTCTCCCGCAAGGCCCTGCTGCTTGGACTGACTGCAGCCTTCACCATCGGCCAGGCCGCCTGCGCGCTGGCGCCCGACTTCGCCTCGATGCTGCTGTTGCGGATAGCGGTGGCCGTGGCGCATGGCGCCTATTTCGGCGTTGCCATGGTGGTGGCCGTCGGCCTCGTGCGCGAAGACCAGCGCGGCATGGCGGTGGCGCTGATCCTGTCCGGCCTCACCGTATCGAACGTCATCGGCGTTCCGGCCGGCACGGCAATCGGCAACATCTGGGGATGGCGTGCAACATTCTGGGTGATGTGCGCGCTCGGTGTGGTGGCCTTCGCGGCAATCGGCGCCCTGCTGCCGCGCAAGACGGGATCGTCGAGCCCGTCAGTGAGCCTTGGAAGCGAGGTCCGCGTGCTCGCACGTCAGCAGGTCTGGACCTCGCTCATTATCATGCTGATGCTGATGATCGGCCAGTTCGGCCTGTTCACCTATATCACGCCGACGCTGCTTGAGGTCACAGGCCTCGACGAGAAATGGATACCTTGGGTGCTCTTGCTGAACGGGGTCGGCGCAACGATCGGCGTCTTCGTCGGCGGGCGGCTCGCCGACTGGAAGCTGATGCCGTCGCTCATCGCCATGCTTTTCCTGCAGGCGGTGATGCTCGCCTTGATCTATGCCGTCAGTTCTTACCCACTGCCGATGGTGATAGCGATCTTCGTCTGGGGCGGCCTCAACTTCGCCATCGGCACGCCGATCCAGACCCGGATACTGACCTGGACCGCGGATGCCTCCAATCTTGCCTCGTCGCTCATTCCGTCGGGCTTCAATGTCGGCATCGCGCTCGCCGCATCGCTCGGCGCGGCCATGCTCAATGCCGGCTATGGCTATCGCAGCCTGCCGGTGGTTGGCGCGGTCGCCATGCTGGTCGCGGTCGCGGTTGCGCTTGCCTCGCATGTCTGGGAATGGCGAAGCCGGGCTGCGCCGCCGCTGCCGGCTGCCGCCGAATAGGGCTACAGATCGATCCGGTAGCGCAGGCTTTCCGCGCCGCCATAGGCGGCGTCCTCGAAGAAACGTCCGACGAGCCGGCCGCCATTGGCCAGAACGACCTTCTGCGAGGGCACATTGTGAGGCTTGCAGGTGATTTCGACGAAGGGCAGGCCAACAGCCCTCGCCTCCACCAGCATCAGCCGCAGGGCCTCGGTCGCATAGCCGCGTCCCCGTTTCCACGGCACCACCGCATAGCCGATGTGGCCGAGCACATGCGACGGCAGCGCCGCGGTGCCGTGTTGCCAGCGCAAACCGATTGGGCCTGCGACTTCCCCGTCCCAGATCCAGCGCCGGAATCCGGGCAGCCGCGGCACCGTCGAACCGTCGGGCAAGGTGATCGGCGGTCCCTTGCCATCGGAATCGTCGAGATCGCCAAGGAAAGTCGCTGGATCCTTTTCGATAGCCGCAAGCTGCTCGCGCGTCGCCTCGAGCAGCCGCACATTGTCCGGCGACCAGCCGCGCTCGAGAGCCGCCTTGTAGGACGGCAGGTGTTCAAGCGCCGGTTTGACGAGTTCGATCACGGGCGCGAGCTTTTGGCTGCCGGATTGCGGGCGCGACGGCAAGGGCCTTCGGCAGCTTACTGAAGCAGGCTCTTGACGATGCCGCTCGCCTTGGAGAAATCCATCTGACCGGCGTATCTCTCCTTGAGCGCCGCCATCACCTTGCCCATGTCCTTGACGCCGCTGGCGCCGGTCTCGGCAATCGCGGAACGGACGGCGCTTTCCGTCTCAACCTCGCCCAGTTGCGTCGGCAGGAAGTCGCGGATGATGGCCATCTCGTCGCGCTCCTGCGCCGCAAGCTCCGGCCGCTTGCCGTCATCGAACGCCTTGGCCGATTCCTCGCGCTGCTTCACCATCTTGGCCAGGATCTGCAGGATCTCGTCGTCGCTGGCCGGCTCCTTGCCGGCGCCGCGATTGGCGATGTCGCGGTCGTGAATGGCCGCCTGGATCAGCCGCAATGTCGGCAGCCGGCGCTTGTCCTGCGCCTTCATCGCGCTCTTCAGGGATTCGGCGATTTTGCCTCGCATAGTGCTTTCTCCTTCGAATGCGGCGGACAATAGCCGTGCCGAAAGCCCAACGCAAATGCGACACTACCGGCAAATCCCTGATATTGTTCGACGAAATAAATCCGGGCTCGCACTTCCTGGCATCATTGACCGCCTTGGCGCCTTCCCCTATGTACTGGGCCTTGCATGAACTGAATTCTAGTGCACGTCGCCCAAAAGTGCGTAGCTGTTTTGGGGCAACGACATGCACAAGTGAAAACTTAGCGCGCCGAGGCTGTGAGATCGCCGCTTCGCGCTTTTTGTTGCGCCGACTGAGGGCGCACCTTTAGGAGTGCCGCCGTGGCAACGATGACCGCCGCATCGCCCCCCCCTTGGGCCACCGACAAGCCGACTGCCCTGCTGGTGCTGGCCGACGGCACCGTCATCGAGGGCCGCGGTCTGGGCGCCGCCGGCTCCGCCGTCGCCGAGGTCTGCTTCAACACTGCGCTGACCGGCTATCAGGAGATCCTCACCGACCCATCCTATGCCGGCCAGATCGTCACTTTCACCTTTCCGCATATCGGCAATATCGGCACAAACGACGAAGATATCGAGGACCTCAACCCGCTGGCCCGCGCCGGCGCCGTCGGCGCCGTGTTCAAGGCCGACGTCACCAACCCGTCGAATTATCGCGCCGGAACCGGTCTCGACCAGTGGCTGAAGAAGCGCGGCATCGTCGCACTTTCAGGCATCGACACGCGGGCGCTGACCGCGTTGATCCGCGAAAAGGGCATGCCAAATGCCGTCATCGCGCACGCGCCCGACGGTATCTTCGACGTCGATGATCTCAAGCGCCGCGCCGCCGCATGGTCGGGGCTTATCGGGCTTGATCTGGCCAAGGAAGTCACCTCCGGTCAATCCTCGGTCTGGCGCGAGACGCCCTGGGTCTGGAACGAGGGCTTTGGCGAACAGGCTGATCCGTCGATGCACGTCGTTGCCATCGACTACGGGGTCAAGCGCAACATATTGCGCCTGCTGGCCGGCCTCGGCGCCAAGGTAACTGTGGTGCCGGCAAAAACCGGCGCCGAGGAGATCCTGGCGATGCGGCCCGACGGCATTTTTCTATCCAACGGCCCTGGCGATCCGGAAGCAACCGGCGACTACGCCGTGCCGGTCATTCAGGATCTTTTGAAGACCGATATCCCACTGTTCGGCATCTGCCTCGGCCACCAGATGCTGGCGCTGGCGCTGGGCGGCAAGACTGCAAAAATGCATCAGGGCCACCACGGCGCCAATCATCCGGTCAAGGACCACACCACCGGCAAGGTCGAGATCGTCTCGATGAACCATGGCTTTGCCGTCGACGCCGACTCGTTGCCGAGCGGCGTCGAGGAAACCCATGTCTCGCTGTTCGACGGTTCGAATTGCGGCATTGCGCTCACCGGCAGACCGGTCTTCTCGGTCCAGCATCATCCCGAAGCCTCGCC
Organism: Mesorhizobium sp. M0410; assembly: GCF_040321435.1. Taxonomy (NCBI): domain Bacteria; kingdom Pseudomonadati; phylum Pseudomonadota; class Alphaproteobacteria; order Hyphomicrobiales; family Phyllobacteriaceae; genus Mesorhizobium; species Mesorhizobium sp. M0410. The sequence continues at coordinate 140,700 of NZ_JAMYRN010000009.1, read as the reverse complement.
CGGGCCGCAGGATTCGCACTATCTGTTTCGCCGCTTCGTCAATCTGATCCGCGAAAAGCGCGGCGAGCCGGCACTGGCCGAGCGTGTTTAGCGCATTGCGTAAAAACGGATTTGACTGACGGCGCCGGCCGGGCTCCCGGCGCCGATCAAGCCCCGTCCGTCACCGCTTCCTGCGCGTGCATGCGTTTGACTTCCTTCGGCGTCGGCTTGGCCACCTTGGTGACGAAGACGACGAGCGCCAGCGTGAGGAAAATCGCGCCGAGCAGATACGGGGCACCGCCGAAAGCTACGGGCGCGTTCGGCCCCGTGAACCAGGAAAAGATCGCCGTATAAAGCAGCGGTGTGATGATCGAGGTGATCGAGAAGATCGAGGTCATTGCGCCCTGGAGTTCGCCCTGGGCGGAAGGTGGCACCTTGGCGGCCGCAAGGCTTCTGAGCGGCGGGTCGGCCAACGCCTCGAGACACCCGACGACGATCACTGCATAGATCATCCAGCCTTGTGACGCGAAGGCGTAGCCTAAGGCGCTGAGTGCGGTAAATGCCAGACCGATTACCGCCGTCTTCCACTCGCCAAGCTTAGGGATCACGCGCGGCAGGACAGTCGCCATGACGATCGCCCCGCACAGGCCGAAAGCGCCGAGCGAGAAGCCGATCTGTTGTTCGCTCCAGCCATAGCGATAACTGGAGACGAACGACCAGACCGCAGGATACATCATGTGCCCCAGCGTCATCAGAAAGAAGACAAGTCCGATCCAGCCGATACCTTCGTAGTTGCGCATCTGGACGAGCGTGCCGACCGGGTTGGCGCGTTTCCACTCGAAGCGGCGACGGTGCTTGTTATCAAGTGTTTCCGGCAACAGAAACAGCGCGATCAGAAAGTTTGCGAAGGCAAGCCCGGCAGCGAAATAGAACGGCACACGCGGCCCGAACGTGCCGAGCAACCCGCCCAGAACCGGCCCGATGACGAAGCCGACGCCGAAAGCAATGCCGAGCAGCCCGAAATTCTTCGCACGATTTTCGTCGGTCGAGATATCGGCGATGAATGCCGATGTCGTGGAATAACTGGCGCCGGAAATGCCGGCCAGCACGCGGCCGATGAACAGCATCGGATAGGACCAGGCGATAGCGCAGATCAGATTGTCGATAGCGAACGTCAGCACCGAGGCGAGCAGGATAGGCCGCCGTCCGAACCGGTCGCTCAACCCACCCATCACTGGTGCGAAAACGAACTGCATCGCCGCATAGACGAAGAACAGCCAGCCGCCCTCGATAGCCGCCTCGCTGATGCCGACGCCGGTCAATTCCCTGAGATAGGCCGGCAGCACCGGCATAATGATGCCGAAGCCGATGACGTCGAGCAGCAGGGTGGTAAAAACAAGCGCAAGGCCCCGCCTGGCGGTTTTGGGGTCTATCATGATGGTATCTCCTCGGGCCGCCCGAGCGAACGGGGACACACCTTATAGGCGAGCACATCGCCGGGAACAATGAGGGAACGGGCAGAGTGTTTTCATCCTGACATCCCCTGACTGCGATGCAGTCTCTCAGATAATTACGAGAAAACTGTCGGCTCAGATCGGGTTGTTGAACGTGTCGCAGTCCGAAAGCTTGCCGTTCTGGAAACCTCGCGCCAGCCAGGTCTGCCGCTGCTGCGACGTGCCGTGGTTGAAGCTTTCCGGCACGACGTAGCCCTGCATCTTCTTCTGCAGCGTGTCGTCGCCGATCTGTTTGGCGGCGTTCAGTGCCTCCGCCATGTCGCCCTGTTCCAAGATGCCCTTCTGACCGGTGAAATGTGCCCAGATGCCGGCAAAGCAGTCGGCCTGCAACTCGACCTGCACCGACATGTGGTTGGCGTCGGCTTCGCTCATATTCTGCCGCATCTGGTTGAATTTGGGCAGGATGCCGACGAGGTTCTGCACGTGGTGGCCGACCTCATGCGCGATCACATAGGCCTGTGCGAAATCGCCGGAGGCACCGAACTGCTGATCGAGCTGCTGGAAGAAGGTGGTGTCGAGATAGACCTTGCGATCATTGGGACAGTAGAATGGTCCGGCCGCCGATGAGGCAGAACCGCAAGCAGAGCCGATCCGGCCGCTGAACAGGACCAGCTTTGGATCCTGATAGGTCAGGCCCTCGGACTGGAAAATACCGGTCCAGGTATCCTCGGTCTCGGCCAGCACGGTCGACACGAACTGCTTCATTTCGTCGGACGCGGGCGCACCGGTGCCGCCGCCCTGGCCGCCGCTATTGTCGGTGATCTGGCCGCCGCCACCGGGCTGCAAGCCGCTGTCATCGAGGATCTGGCTCGGGTCGAAGCCGAAATACCACCCTGCCAGGAAAATCAACCCTACGATAATGATGCCCGACATGCCGCCGCCGCCGGCGCGACCGCCGATCGGGATGCGAAACTGCCCCGGCCCACCGCCAAACCCGCCGCTCTGGCCGCGCTCGTCCTCGACATTGTCACTCTGACGACGGCCCTTCCAGAGCATGGCAACCCCCATGACGCAATTTCTTCCGGCCGATCGGGCCGTGTCCCGGTTCGATCGGACACGACCACAATTATCTCAACGGTTACGCCGAGTCACAGTATTTTTCGTGCGAACAAGCAATGCTTGCTGACGCTTGTTTGCTCTGGCCGAAACATCGCAAGGTCTGTGGCGTTCGCCCTGCTCGTGGGAAGCGAGTCGCGCCACGTGCTTTTCAGCGGGCGGCGATTATTGCCTTGCGAAAGGCTTCGAGCGTCTCGGCGCTGACATGATGCTCGATGCCTTCGGCGTCGATGCGCGCCGTCTCGGCACTGACGCCGAGCGAGCGCAGGAAGGCCTCGACCGTCTGGTGGCGAATGCGGCTCTCTTCCGCAACCTTGCGGCCGGCCTCGGTCAGGAACACGCCGCGATAAGGCTTCCGGGAGACCAGCCCGTCGGCGCACAGCCGCGTCAGCATTTTCGCCACCGTCGGCTGAGCGACGCCGAGCCGTGCCGCGATATCGACCTGGCGCGCCTCGTTGCCATCCTCGATCAGGTCGGCGATGAGCTCGACATAATCCTCGACCAGCGCGCTGCGGCGCGCTTCACGCGTCTGCCTGAAGCCTTCCGAGTGGATTTCTGCATCAGGCAGCGGCTTTTCGCGAGGAACCGGTCTTTTCTTCAGCGCCAATACGCGCTCCTCCCGGCAGTTTGAATCGACATTGCAGTCATAACACGGAACCCTATTTGTTCTGGCCGTTTATTTCCATTCGGTGGCCGGCGCAACCGGCGGTCACTGCGGTCCGGCCGCACGGCCAAGCGGCTACACGAAAAAGCTCCGACAATGAAATATAGCATATTGCATAATGTTCAGCCGTGGCATAGATAAGGAGAGAACATCGATCGTTCCAGTGGAAAGCCATTTCATGTCGGAAGCCGAAGCCACCTCAGCCCCCCGGTCCATGTGGCGATTTGCCCGCCCGGAGGACGACGAGCAGCTCAGCCTGCGCGAAGTCAACGCAACGATCGCGGTGCCGCACTCGGGGATCTGGCTTCGCCGGCTGTTCGCCTTCATGGGGCCGGGCTACATGGTTTCGGTCGGCTATATGGATCCGGGCAATTGGGCGACCGACCTCGCCGGCGGAGCCCAGTTCGGCTACACGCTGCTTTTCATCATCATGTTGTCGAACCTGATGGCGATCCTGCTGCAGGCGCTCGCCGCCCGGCTCGGCATCGCCACCGGCCGCGACCTTGCGCAGGCGTGCCGCGCCTATTATCCGCGACCGGTCAATTTCATGCTCTGGGTCGCTTGCGAATTGGCCATCATCGCCTGCGACCTGGCCGAGGTCATTGGCACGGCAATCGCCTTGCAACTGCTGTTCGGCATTCCGCTGATCGGCGGCGCCATTATCACCGCGCTCGATGCCTTCCTGCTGCTGCTGCTGATGAACAAGGGCTTCCGTTTCCTCGAGGCCTTCATCATAGCACTTTTGATTGTCATCTTCGGCTGCTTCGCCATTCAGATCTTTGCCGCCGCGCCGCCGGTCGGCTCCATCCTGCACGCCATGTTCGTGCCGTCGTCCGAGATCGTCACCAATCCAGCGATGCTTTACATCGCCATCGGCATCATCGGCGCCACGGTGATGCCGCACAATCTCTATCTGCACTCCTCGATCGTGCAGACCCGCGCCTACGAGCGCACCGATCGCGGCAAGCGCGACGCCATCAAATGGGCGACGACCGACTCGACCATCGCGCTGATACTGGCGTTGTTCGTCAATGCTTCCATCCTGATCGTGTCGGCGGTGGCGTTCCACGGCACCGGTCATCATGACGTTGCCGAGATCGGCCAGGCCTTCGAGCTTCTGTCGCCGCTCCTCGGCCTCGGCATCGCTTCGATCCTGTTTGCCGTGGCCCTGCTTGCCTCCGGCCTGAACTCGACGGTCACCGCGACACTGGCCGGCCAGATCGTGATGGAAGGCTTCTTGCGGCTGCGCATCCCGCAATGGGCGCGCCGCCTGCTGACGCGCGGCATCGCCATTATCCCGGTGGTGGTCGTCACCGCCCTCTATGGCGAGAAGGGCACCGGCCAGTTGCTGGTCTTCAGCCAGGTGATCCTGTCGATGCAGCTTCCCTTCGCGGTCGTCCCGCTGGTGCAGTTCGTCTCGGACAAGCGCAAAATGGGCAATTTCGCCATTTCCCGCGCCGTTGCCGTGCTGGCCTGGGTGGTTGCCGCCCTCATCCTGGTGCTCAACTTCAAGCTGCTCTACGACACGGTCGTCGGTTTAGGCTGAGCGTCTGCTCCAAACTGACCCAACAACGTCGGCAATCATCCGTCCTTCCAGCCCTGGAAATTTGCCGGCCGCTGTCGGACAAATGTCTTGTCTGCCCGTCCTTGGCTCGAAGTCCGGCCATGACGGCACGGATCAGCGAAAGGGAGCTCCAATGAGGAAGATCATCGCCGCAACATTCGTCAGCCTCGACGGCGTCATGCAGGCGCCCGGCGGCCCGCAAGAGGACCCTGTCGGCGGCTTCAAATTTGGCGGCTGGACATTCCACTACTGGGACGACTTGATGGGTGCCGCCATGGGCGAGACGTTTTCAAAACCGTTCGCGCTGCTTCTCGGCCGCAAGACCTACGACATCTTCGCCGCCCATTGGCCCTACCAGAAGAATGACCCGATCGCCGACAGCTTCAACGCCGTCACCAAATATGTGGCTACGCACAGGCCAGATACGCTGTCCTGGCAAAACAGCCAGCCGCTCGGCAGCGATGTCGTGGCGACGTTGCGCCGGATGAAGCAGGAGGACGGCCCCGACCTGCTCATTCAGGGATCGAGCGAGCTGATCCAGACCTTGCTCGCCAATGACCTGATCGACGAGATCAGCCTGCTGATTTTCCCGCTGGTGCTGGGCAAGGGCAAAAAACTGTTCGGCAGCGGCGCGATGCCTGCCGCCTTCAAGCTGACCCGTTCGCAGGCATCGACCACCGGCGTCCTCATGGCGAGCTATGAGCGCTCCGGCGAGATCAAGACCGGGTCCTTTGCCCCGGAACAGCCTTCCGAAGCCGAGATCGAGCGGCGCAAGAACTGGAAGTAGATGCCGCAGGGCGATCAAGGACGGCTGAACACTGGCCGTCCTTTTTGCTGTTTTAAGCCGCCTCTCGTCGCCGTGCCAATCCATCGCGGAGGTGGCCCGCGAATGCCAGTACGGCAGGCGCAACGCTGTGCTTCGGCAAATGCAGATTGATTGCAAAATTCGGCAATGACGGCAAATCCGGATCGTTGGCCAAAATATCGAGGTCCGCAGGTACGGTCGACGCCAACCAGGTGGTGACGGCCAAGTCCGAACGCACTGTCGCCGTCGTCGCGTCGATGCTGCCGTTTTCGAATACGGTGCGCCATGCCAGCCCGTGCTCGTTAAGCGCCTCCAGTACAACCGGACGGAACGCGCAGGTCTCGGCGACCATCGAAACCGGCAAGGGGCGTTTGCTGCGGGCGCCGCCGCCTTTGGCGCCGACCCAGACCAGCCGGTCGACAACAAGGCATTCGCCGGCCGACCGACCGACCGGCTCCTCGATCACCGCGAGCTCTATCGTGCCGGCCGCCAAGGCCGCAGCCAGCTCCGGCGACGAGGCGCAGACAAGCGAGATCTCGACCTGCGGATACGCCTCGGCATAGGCCTTGAGCACCGGTGCAAGCAAGGTGCCGACAAGGTCGTACGGCACGCCAAGCCGCACCTGACCGGCAACTGCATCGCCCGCCATCTCCGCCAGGATCTCGTCATTGAGCGAAAGCAGGCGCTTGCCCTTGCCGAACAGCCGCTCGCCGGAGCGGGTCAGCCGCAATCCGCTCCGATCGCGGTCGAACAGCCTACAGCCGAGAACCTCTTCCAAAGGCTTGACCTGCTGGCTGACGGCACCTTGCGTCAAATGCAGCGCGTTGGCCGCCGCCGTCATGCTGGCCCTGTCGGCAACGGTGACAAAGGTTCGGATCAGGGCAGCGTCGAGGTTGCGGAACATCAAGCCATTATATTTGCTAATGCATGTCATAGCGAACATTGCATTTACTGATGAGCCAAACAGCCTACCGTGCAGGCTTCAAAGGAAGCAGCATGTTTGAAACCGTCCTTCCCCTCGTCCTGTTCGCGCTGGTCTCTACCTCAACGCCCGGCATGGCCACGACGTTGTCGACGGCGTCCGGCGCGCAGTTCGGCTTTCGCCGCTCTATCCCGCTGATGGCCGGGAGTGCGGCCGGCCTGGCCACAGTGGCTGCGGCAGGTGCCGCCGGGCTCGCTGGTCTGCTGGCCGCCGCTCCTTCGCTGCAGCTGGCAATGAAAATGGCCGGTACCCTCTATCTGGTATGGCTTGCCCTCAAGATCGGCCGCAGTGGTCCGCCCAATCTGGACGTGGCCATGGCAAAGCCGAACAGCTTTTTGGGCGGCGCCGGCCTGCAATGGGTGAACCCAAAGGGCTGGGCTATGGGGCTGGGAGCGGCGGCATCTTTTGCCGCGCTCGCCAAAGGGCCGCTGCAGCTCGCCTTGCTGCTCGGCGCCGTCTTCGGCCTTGCAGCGGCTCTATCCTTGGCAGCATGGTGCGTGGCGGGCACGCTGCTCGCCCGGTTGCTGCGAACCGAGCGGCAGTGGCGCATGCTCAACGCCGTGCTTGGCCTGCTGCTGGCCGCCTCGATCATTCCGATGTGGCGGACAGCGTAAGGTTAGTCTTTAGCTATGTCAGGCAGTGTAACGCGCCGCCGGCTTGCCGGCCAGAAGACTGCCGAAAAAACCTTGCCGAACGCCAAGAAAGGCATCCACCCCGGCAACGTCGGCAAGACCCGGTGCCGTGAACGCTTCACCCTTTGCCAGGCCAACCAGCGCTGCATCGACCAGATCGTCGGCCGTCATCACGATCTCTTGCGGCACATTGGCAATATCGCTTCCCGCAACTTCCCAGAATTCTGTCCGCGTGGCCCCCGGCAAGACCACCTGCACGGCGACCTTCGTGCCCGCGACTTCCCGCTGCAAGGCCTCGGTGAAGTTGACGACGTAGGCTTTGGTGCCGCTGTAGATGCCGCCGAACGAGGTATCGAAGGCAAGGACCGAGGCGATGTTGACGATGGCGCCGCGGTTGCGCGACAGCAGCCCCGGCAGCACCGCGCGCGTCAGCCGAGTCAGCGCCACGACATTGACCTTGATCATGCGCTCGGCGACATCGGCTTCAGCCGTTGCCACCACCTGCGCGCCGCCAAGGCCGGCATTGTTGACCAGCAGCGTCACGCTGTCGTCGGTTGATATCGCCTGCTCGACCCGTCGCAGATCGCCGTCGTCGGCCAAGTCGGCGCCGATGACGCTGACCTTTATGCCATAAGCATAGCGGAGCCTCTCGGCCAATTCCTCCAACCGATCGGCGCGCCGCGCCACCAGCACCAGATCATAACCTTGGCCGGCGAGCCGGTCGGCATAGATCGCACCGATGCCGGACGAGGCGCCGGTGACGACCGCAGTACCTTTGTCCTGATTGCTCATTGTCTTGTTCCTTCTGGTTCGATTCCAAATGCCGGTGCCGCAGGGCAACATCCCTGCTTCGACTGGCACACGAATTATTGGCATATGCCACTATTGGAACGTAGGCATATGCCACCATCTTGTCAATCCGGGGAGCAAGGACTATTTCTGGTGCATCGAGGGCCCTTCCGGTCCCTCATTGGAAATCCGCCAATGTCCCAAACCACCCTGCCCGGCCTGGCGCTTTGCAACAACGCCATGCTGCGCCGCGCGACGCGGAAACTGGGCCAGTTCTATGACGATGTGCTGGCCCCATCGGGTCTGAAGGCCACGCAGCAGGGCCTGCTCTACCAGATCCACATCGGCAACGAACCGACGATGGGTGCCATTGCCGCGGCTCTCGTCATGGACCTGTCGGCCCTCGGTCATACGCTGAAGCCGCTGATCAGGGATGGTTACATCGAGACCTTCGCCGACCCTGCCGACCGCCGCATCAGGCGCGTCAGGCTGACATCGCAGGGCCGGATCAAGCTCGAAGAAGCTCTGAAGCTGTGGCAAGTCGCTCAGCAGCGCTTCGAGGAGATGTTTGGAAAAGAACAGGCGGCAAGCCTGCGAGCGGCGCTGGACGAAATCGCCGCGCTTGATTTCGACGTACCGCCGGCCGCGAGTTGAATTATCGGCGGCCGGCAGCCAAGCTCCGCTAACAGCCCTATTCGGCCGGCATCGCCACCGGCCGCGCCGCCAGGTGGCCCGCCAGCACTACGCCCAGACCGATGATCGGGAATGCCGCCGCGACCACGCCGAGGTCGGCCGGTGCGCCATAGCGCAGCACCGCGGCGCCGACCACGGCACCCAGTGCGACGCCGAGATAAAGTGCCGAAGCGTTCAGCGACAGCACGATGGGCGCGGCATCGGGCGCCAGCTTGATGATGCGGCTCGCCTGCGCCGGCGGGAATGCCCAGCCGACGATGCCCCACGGCACCATCATGGCCATCAATGCCGGCCCGGCGATCTCGCGCGGCAGGAACATCGGGATCAGCGAAAACGTGACCAGCATGGCGGCACTCAGCGCCAACGACCAGCAGACGGTGCGTGTCGCGCCGAAACGGTCGGCGGCCTGACCGCCGCCGATATTGCCGATGACCGCGCCAACGCCGAAAGCGAGCAGCATTCCGGGAAGCGCGATCGGGTTCAGTCCGCCGCCTTCGATCGCGAGCGGCGCGACAAAGGCAAAGACGGTGAAGGCGCCGATCAGGGCCAGGATGGTCGTCACCAGGATAGGCATGACGCCGGGGCGAAGTGCCGCTGCCAGCCGCATGCGGAGCGGCAGCCTTGTGCCGACGATGCCGCGCGGCAGCCGGTACCACAGGATCGCGCCGGCGAGCGCACCAAGGCCGGCAATGGCAAAGAAGGTGCCGCGCCAGCCGGCAACCGTCGCAACGAGCGCGCCGAGCGGTGCTCCGACCGCGACCGCAACCGTAGTGCCGCCGACGACCACGGCAATGGCCCGGGCGCGGTGATGATCGTCGACAAGCGCAACGGCCGTTCCCTGTGCGGTCGCCGCAAACAGGCCTGACGACAGCGCCATGACGATGCGCGCGATCAACAGCAATTCGAAGGAGGAGCTTAGCGCCGCGGCGACGTTGCCCAACACGAAGAACACCAGCGTCCACAGGATGACGCGGCGACGGTCCCATTCGCCGGTCAGCGTTGCCAGGATCGGCGTGCCGATCGCATAGGCGAGCGCAAACGCGGTGATCAGCGTGCCGGCGAGCGGGACGGAGATGGCGGCATCCTTTGCAATATCGGGCAAAAGGCTGGAGATGACGAAACCTTCGGTCGAAATCGTGAACGATCCGAGCGCAAGCCAGATGAGACGCTTATCCATGGCAATTTCCTTAGTTCAAAGGTTATTGAACAATTGGACATAACAGGGCATGATGTCAATAAAGCCGCTGCAAAATAGCCGAACCATCCTGACAGCCCGGTGTCAGGACGGGGCGACGGGACGAAACTATGTGTCCATTGGCCACGTTGAAATCGGCTCCAAATGTGCTTAATTCCTGGGCATGACCTTGCCCCATCCCACCGCCGACCAGATCAGCCTGCCGAACGTGCTTGCTGTGCTCGGCGACCCGACGCGACTGGCCATCGTGCGCTATCTCGCCAGCAAAGAGGGCGTGCCGCTGAATTGCAGCCGGTTCCTCGACTTCGCCTCGAAAACCAATCTGAGTTACCATTTGGCCAAGCTGCGTGAGGCCGGCGTCACCCGCACCGAGGCGGTTGGCACCAGCCGATTGATCACGCTGCGCCGTGACGATCTCGACCGCCGCTTCCCGGGCTTGCTCGACAGCGTTATTGCCGCGGCCGGCGACGACGCATCGTTGCCGGCGGTCGGCGGCCACGAGATCGAAGTCCGCGCCTGACCGGCGCGAAGCTGGGTTCCGCTCTCGCCCGCTTCGCGAGACGAGCAAAGTAGCTTCACCTGCCCTCCAGCCATTCCAATTAACGGAGCCTGCCATGCGCATTGCCGTCCTCGCCGACATCCACGGCAATGTCCTGGCGCTCGACGCCGTGCTCGACGATCTGCGGCAGCGTGGCGGCGCCGACCTCATCGTCAATCTCGGCGATTGCGTTTCCGGCCCGCTGTGGCCGCGCGAGACCATGGAGCGGCTCGAGGCGCTCGACCTGCCGACGGTACGCGGCAATCACGACCGCCGCGTTGCCCGCGACACTGCCGACGAGACCATGTGGCCGTCCGACCACTACGCGCAGGAACGGCTGACCGCAGGCCAGCGCGAGGCGCTGTTCGCGCTGCCCGTCACGCTGGAGGTGGCGCCCGGCGTGATCGCCTTCCATGCCCGGCCCGACCACGACGAAAAATACCTGACTGACGCGATCGTCGAGGGCCGGCTGGTGCGCGCGCCGCTGGCCGCCATCGAGCGGCGCCTCGGCGCGGTCGATCCCGCCTGCCGCATCATGCTTTGCGGCCACAGCCACCGCAGCGAGCTGATCCGCATTCCCGGCGGTCCGGTCATTTTCAATCCGGGCAGCATCGGCTGCCCGGCCTATGACGATTCGACCCCACCGGCGCATGTCTCCGAGCAAGGCTCGCCACACGCCCGCTATGGTATCGTCGACTTGCACCGCGATCGCTTCGAATCCATCGCCGTCGACTATGACCATGAGGCGGCGGCGCGTCAGGCCGAGCAGGCGGGGCGGCCCGAATGGGCTCACGCGCTGCGCACCGGCTTCATGCCGGACTGAGCTTGGTCATGCCGGGCTGAACCGATGACCGCCTTCGAGCGGCAGAAGCCGCAATCTTCAGTTGTCGGACGCGGATCGCTTCGATCGGTTGGCAGGACGTCGGGCGCCGGCCGCCGAAGTCTTGGGCGTCGAAGTCTTGGTCTCCGAAGCCTTGGGCGGTGAAGCCTTTGGCCGTGACGTACTGGGCGTTAGATGCCTTGGGTTGAAAGTCTGTGCTGGAGCCGATTCGGAACCGGCCCGAATGTCGGCGTCGCGCACCTGCTGGCCAAAGTTCAGACCGGTCAGCTGTTCGATCTCGGCCACCGTCGAAAGAAATTCCGATACCCTGGCAATTTCAAGCGGGTCGTCGAATGCTTCGGCACGCTCGCCGAACGCTTCGGGCATCACTTCCAAAACCGGCTTCTGGTCGGCCAGCAGCGCGATGGCGCGCAGGCCAGCTTGATCGGACCACAGCGCGATCTTCCAGAACTTCAGCGGAACATGGCTGTCGAAGCGGTAGGGAGGATCGTCCTCGCGGAACACTGGCCCGGCAAACACCGAGACCCGGCCTCGCGTCGTATAGGCGTTGCGCAGCACATAGGTTTCCACCGCGCGCCATCTCAGCTTCCCCTTGGAGCCCGGGGATGGTCAAGCGAGCTTCCCTGATTGAAGAAGCCGACTTGCGGCGCAGCATTGGTATAAAAGAACGTGTCGCGTTCTGCCGCGACCGCCTCCTGATCGACGCCCCATGCGGGGTCGCCGCGAAGCGTAATATGGCCCTTCTGGAACATTCGAGCTATTCGTTCCTTGGATTTTGCGACGGGAAATCCGGGCACATTCTGGCTCGAATAGAATTCCTGGGTCATCTGCTCGCCAAGGTCGATGCGGCGATCGGGCCGGAAAGCATCGCTGGCTTCCGAACCGGAAATCGACTCCACCCCCAATTCGACAAGCGACGGGTTGTCGATGACCGTCTTGTCCTCACGATCGACCGCCTTGGTGTGGGATCCATCGATATTGCAGGCGGTGGCGAAGGCAAGCCTGCGATCGGCGTTCATCAAGATCGAAAAATGATGGTAGCGCAATTCGTGTGGGTCCTCGCCCGGTTTGGCAAGAAGGTTTTTGGCCAACCGGTAGGGTGAATTGGCAACCGTCGGCATTGGCAGGACAAAGCCCGGTATGAAGCCGGGCTCATACCCTCCACGATCGTCGAAATCCTCTGTTTTCCAACCCGCGGCCTCGGCGATGGCCACGACCTTGGCGGGTTCGCTTGCTGGACCGTCGTTTCGTCTCGCATCGCCTCCGTCGCCGTCGATCAACGGCGCCCGGACATTTATCTCGACGGGAAAAGTCCACGTGACCGAGCCATCGGCATTATGTCTCGTCGCCGGCGCGCCGCGATCCGGTTCAGGCCGCTGCTCCGGCTTGTCCGGCACGTCTCCGCGACTGTCGGCGTTCAGCCGAACTGTCTCATCCATCATGCGCGGCGTGCCGGACCAAATCGCCAGAGCTTCCGAAACCGCCGATGCCGATGAGCCCGGCAGCCTGGACTTTCTAGCGCCCAGATCGTCAACGATGGCGCTGATCCGTATGCCTTCGTTGATCTCGCGCGCAAGCGCGTAGCCAGCTATGCCCGTCACCTCGTGGAACGGGCCGGCCCAATGGTGCAGGGCAATGGGCTCCCATTCGTTGTTGAAGACCGGTGAACCGGACGAACCCTGTTCGGTATCGGCAACATAGTGCAGCACTTGAACCGTTTCGTCGCGGGCCACCAGCCGGTTTTCACGCAGCACCAGTTCCTTGAAGCGGCCATCGGGATGCTGGACGATGTTGGCGATTTCGCCGAGCATATGCTTGTCGCGCGCGTCCGACAGCGAAATAAAACCGAACTCCCCCAGTTCCTTTGGGCCGGAACGCCGCTCGCCGACCCCGATCAGCGTGTAGTCCAGACCTTCTATGCTATCGGTCACGAAACAGGATTCAGGATCGAACAGGAACGTCGTCGGCGTGCGCACGGCATTTGCACCGTCCTGCTCATAATCGAACTGGACCTCGAAGCGCCGGGAATCCGCCGGCGACGAAATCACATGGTTGTTTGTGAGGAACAGCCTTGGCCCGACCAGAAAACCCGATCCTTGCGGATTGCCGTTGAGAAAGGCAACGCGGCCGACCGCATCGGCAGCACGGCGCCCACGCTCCAGAAATGCGACCCCGATGAAATCGAGCGTTGGGCCGAGAATTGCCTCCGGTCCTGGCTGTTTGGCGGCCGCCTTTCTCTCCCCGGCAGATCTCATGTCGATTGCTGCCGATATCATCTCCGCTTCGGTGCGGCTGAGCGACGCCTTTACCTGCAACCTGTCGAGGCGCCTGGAGAGGGTCTGTTCGGCGGCCAGCGGATTGCCGTTGGCGATGTGACCAAGTGAAGCCTCAATTTCGGTGCGGGTTTTCTTGATACGCTGGCGAACTATGTTTTCCACTTGCGCGAATATTTCAAGGTCGACCATATTGCCCTCCTCAACCTTACTTGAGAGAGTGCATATTTACATGAAATGTGCAATATTTTGCCGGCTGTTAGTTCACGGAAGTGGCCTGGTCGCGATTCAACACGCGGCGCCTTTTCGGGCTTACACAGCGCCGCCTCGTCGCCTATAAAAACCGGCTGGCGTGCGGCGGCGCTTTCGTGCCTGGCCGCGCCTTCGGCAATTGAACCTACCGCCCATGGCAGATGATTAGGCGCACAGTAACACTCCCGACGACGCTGCTTGCGGTGGTTGCCGCTCCGCTGATGCTGGCGGAGTTGCCGGCCAACGGCCAGGAGCCGGAGCCCATCATCTCGATTGTGACGGGTCTCGCGCCCGATGACCTCCTGAACGTGCGCGCCACGGCGTCGGCCATGGGCAAGATCGAGGCGCGATTGCCGAGTGGATCGAGCGTGAAAAATCTCGGCTGCGGCGACGTCAGCGGCTACAAGTGGTGCAAGGTCGAGGACATTGACGACCCGAAGCTGAGCGGATGGGCACCCGCACGCTACCTCGACCCTATCAATCCCCGGCAAGTGACACCCCAGGCAGCGGCCAATGCGGAGAGCCCTGCCTCTCAACCGCTGCCCGATCTGACAACGCGCCTCGGCGCAACTGCTCCCGAAACGTCGCTGAACTCCGCTGACGCAATCGTCAGGGTGGCTATCGAGGACGCTTACCGCCTGGCCCTGGCCGCTGGCAATCCCTCGACTGGACAGGTTGATGGATCGGCGCCCGCGGCAGTGGATCCCGTCCAGAATTTCGGCGCGACCAATGCGGCGCCTCCGGCCGACGCGCAGACTGTTGCACGGCTGCAGCCGCCGGGGACACCATTCCCGGGTGCCGGCAACGTCATTCCTTGCGCGCGCTATCTCGGCCAGCCGATGACCAACTGCAAGGCAGGCGTCGCGCGCACCGGCGACAAAACCGACGTGACCGTGACCTGGCCCGATGGCGGCACGCGCATCATCAGCTTCCAGGCCGGCAAGCCGGCCGGTTCGAATGGGCCGGGCGAATTCCGCTTCACGCGCGAAGGCAGCCTCAACATCATCCGCGTCGGCGCGTCCGAACGCTTCGAGATTACGGATCAACTGGCGCTGGGGGATAGTGGTAAGGGGAATAAGGCAGTAGGGCAGTAGGGCAATATGTTTAAAGGGCGCTCAACCTCTGCCCTACTGCCCTACTGCCCTACTGCCCTACTGCCCTACTGCCTCATTTTCGGGGTTACATCCGGCAAAACTCTTCCCTATAAGGCCCTCCTAGCCTGATACCAGAATCGCGAGCACAACCGGCCGGGTCTTCCCGTCCGGTTTTTCGTGCAAGCCGCCTGCCGAACGGACCTTCGATATGCCAAGACGCACCGACATCAAGTCGATCCTGATCATCGGGGCCGGCCCCATCGTCATCGGCCAGGCCTGCGAGTTCGACTATTCCGGCACCCAGGCCTGCAAGGCGCTGAAGGAAGAGGGTTTTCGCGTCATCCTGGTCAACTCCAATCCGGCCACCATTATGACCGATCCGGAGCTGGCCGACGCCACGTACATCGAGCCGATCACGCCCGAAGTGGTGGCCAAGATCATCGCCAAGGAGCGGCCGGACGCGCTGCTGCCGACCATGGGCGGCCAGACCGCGCTCAACACCGCTTTGTCGCTGCGCCGCATGGGCGTGCTCGACCGCTATCAGGTCGAGATGATCGGCGCCGACGCCACCGCAATCGACAAGGCCGAGGACCGCGCTTTGTTTCGCGAGGCGATGAACAAGATCGGCCTGGAAACGCCGAAGTCGATGCTGGCCAACGCCACCGACGTCAAGAATGCCGACCGCAAGACGCACGAGGCCGAACGCGCCGCGCTGAAAGCCGAGAAGCCGGAAAACCTCGACGCCGCGCTCGATGCTCTGGAAACCCGCTGGAACCTCGGCGAAGGTGACCGCAAGCAGCGCTACATCAGCCATGCCATGGCGATTGCAGCACAAGCGCTCGACCATGTCGGCCTGCCCGCAATTATCCGCCCGTCCTTCACCATGGGCGGCACCGGCGGCGGTATTGCCTACAACCGGGCCGAATTCTTCGAGATCGTCCAGTCCGGCCTCGACGCCTCGCCGACCACCGAAGTGCTGATCGAGGAGAGCGTGCTCGGCTGGAAAGAGTACGAGATGGAGGTCGTCCGCGACAAGGCGGACAATTGCATCATCGTCTGCTCGATCGAGAACATCGACCCGATGGGTGTGCACACCGGCGATTCGATCACCGTCGCCCCTGCCCTGACCTTGACCGACAAAGAATACCAGATGATGCGCAACGCCTCGATCGCGGTGCTCCGCGAAATCGGCGTCGAGACCGGCGGCTCCAACGTGCAGTTCGCCGTCAACCCGGCCGATGGCCGTCTGGTGGTGATCGAGATGAACCCGCGCGTCTCGCGCTCGTCGGCGCTCGCTTCCAAGGCGACCGGTTTCCCGATCGCCAAGATCGCGGCCAAGCTCGCTGTCGGCTACACGCTGGACGAGCTCGAGAACGACATCACCGGCGGGGCGACGCCGGCGTCGTTCGAGCCGAGCATTGATTATGTCGTCACCAAGATCCCACGCTTTGCCTTCGAGAAATTCCCCGGCGCCGAGCCGGTGCTGACCACCTCGATGAAGTCGGTTGGCGAGGTCATGGCCATCGGTCGCACCTTCCAGGAATCGCTGCAGAAGGCTTTGCGCGGGCTCGAAACCGGCCTGACCGGTCTGGACGAGATCGAGATCCCCGGCATCGGCCACGGCAGCGCGCCCGCCAGCCATGTCGACGACCGCAACGCCATTCGCGCCGCCTTGGGCACGCCGACGCCGGACCGGTTGCGCATGGTGGCGCAGGCGATCCGCATGGGCACTTCGCTGGAAGACGTGCACGCCATGTGCAAGATCGACCCGTGGTTTCTTGAGCAGATCGCCGGCATCCTCGTCATGGAAGACCGCATCCGCGAGCACGGCATCCCCGAGGACGCCGCCAATCTGCGCATGCTGAAGGCGATGGGTTTCTCCGACGCCCGCCTCGCCTCCCTGGTCAGGAAAGACGTCGAAGAAGTCCAGAAGATTCGCGAAAAGCTCGACGTTCATCCGGTCTACAAGCGCATCGACACTTGCGCCGCCGAGTTCGCCTCGCCCACAGCCTACATGTATTCGACCTATGAAGTGCCGTTCGCCGGCAGTCTCGCCAATGAGGCGCAGGTCTCGTCGCGCAAAAAGGTCGTCATCCTCGGCGGCGGCCCCAACCGCATCGGCCAGGGCATCGAGTTCGACTATTGCTGCTGCCATGCGGCGTTTGCGCTGCGCGACGCCGGCTTCGAGGCGATCATGATCAACTGCAACCCGGAGACCGTCTCGACCGACTACGACACCTCCGACCGGCTCTATTTCGAGCCGCTGACGCCGGAGGATGTGCTGGAGATCCTGCGCACCGAACAGGCCTCGGGCGAGCTCGTCGGCGTCATCGTCCAGTTCGGCGGCCAGACGCCGCTGAAGCTGGCGGATGCGCTGGAGAAGGCCGGCATCCCGATCCTCGGCACTTCGCCCGACATGATCGATCTCGCCGAGGACCGCGACCGCTTCCAGAAGCTGCTGCACAAGCTCGGCCTCAGCCAGCCGAAGAACGGCATCGCCTATTCGGTCGAGCAGGCCCGCCTCGTCGCCGGCGAGCTCGGCTTCCCGCTGGTCGTGCGCCCGTCCTATGTGCTCGGCGGCCGCGCCATGCAGATCATCCACGACGAGAGCATGCTGCAATCCTACCTGCTCGACACCGTGCCCGGCCTGGTGCCGGAGGACATCAAGCAGAAATACCCCAACGACAAGACCGGCCAGATCAACACGCTGCTCGGCAAGAACCCGCTGCTGTTCGACACCTATCTCTCAGGCGCCATCGAGGTCGATGTCGATTGCCTCTGTGACGGCAAGTCGACCTACGTCTCCGGCATCCTGGAACACATCGAGGAGGCCGGCATCCACTCGGGCGACAGCGCCTGCTCGCTGCCGGTGCATTCGCTGCCTTCGAAACTCGTCGACGAGCTGGAGCGCCAGACGGCGGCCCTTGCCCGCGCACTCAATGTCGGCGGCCTGATGAACGTGCAATATGCGATCAAGGACGGCACGGTCTATGTGCTGGAGGTCAACCCGCGCGCGTCGCGCACCGTGCCCTTCGTCGCCAAGACCATCGGCCGGCCCATCGCCAAGATCGCCGCCCGCATCATGGCCGGCGAAAGCCTGGAAGACGCCTTCGCCCATTACGGCGCCATGCCCGACCCCCGCAATCCCGGCCACATCGCCGTCAAGGAAGCAGTCTTCCCCTTCGCCCGCTTCCCCGGCGTCGATATATTGCTCGGCCCGGAAATGCGCTCGACCGGCGAGGTCATGGGTCTCGACCGCGACTTCGCGCTGGCCTTCGCCAAGAGCCAGCTCGGCGCGGGTGTTGATCTCCCCCGCGCGGGCACGCTGTTCGTCTCGGTGCGCGACGAGGACAAGAAAGGCATCCTGCCGGCGGTCAAGCGTCTCGCCGGCCAGGGCTTTAAAGTGCTGGCCACCTCAGGCACGGCGCGCTTCCTCGCCGAGAACGGCGTCGTCGCGGAGAAGATAAACAAGGTGCTGGAAGGCCGCCCGCACATCGAGGACGCCATCCGCAACCGCCAGGTGCAGATCGTCTTCAACACCACGGACGGCCAGAAGGCGGTGTCGGACTCGAAATCGCTGCGCAGGGCGACGCTGATGCAGAAGGTGCCGTATTACACGACGCTGTCGGGCGCGGCGGCGGTGGCCGAGGCGATAGCGGCGTTGCGGGCGGGGAGCCTAGAGGTGCGGCCGCTGCAGGAGTATTTTGCGTGAGGGGCTTCTCCTCCTTTTCGGCAGGGAACCGCATATGACAGCGCCACATATGTGATTACCCTGCGGCGGGAAGCGGGCCGATGAGGATTGTACCGTTTACTTTAGAGCGTAAATTGCCAAACCTAAGCCAACGATGCTTGCGATACTGGCAAAAAAAGCAACAAGTTTGTTTTCAAGAACCCAAGAGACGCTAGTTCGAATACGACCGCCATGCATCTCCCAGCGTGTGGTATTCGTCCTTAGAGAACGATCTTTCACCAACGTTGCGAGATTCGCTAGAATATCCACTTTGCGCAATGTGGATTGATGCAGTCCGCTAAAATTTCGCTCTTCGAACGCTGCCGCTTCTTGCGAGCCCGTCATGAAGTCCAAAGGTCGTATCTGGTTCTTTTCAATTAAAGACTCCATTCGTGGGTGTGATATGTAACCCTTCCCATATATATTTATGATAATTCTCGATAAATCATGCTTTCGTTCGTCGTCAATTACGACAGACGTACCGCCAAGAACTGTATACCGATGCTCGATTGCCGCGAATCCGTAGTTCGCATCACGCATATTCCAGTGCATGAAATGACTGTTCCGGTACGAGCCCACAAATGAAAAGAACGCGTCCAGCATGAGGCGCTCCAATCTATCATAATGCTGCTCAATTTCCCCAAACGCTACGCCTTGGCGCTCAGCAATTTGATGGATAGAAAATGAGTGCGTCTGCGCGTCACTCAACTTGCGAACTGCAATGGACGTGACCCTGGGCGAACGCCCCTCAATTCGATCATAGAAACTTTCGCAAGAGTAGTGAATAACCCACGTATTTTTTGCATCTGAAAAAATGCTGTCAATCTCTCGCCATGCTTCTTTCTGCCGGTTCGCATCTGGGGCGGTCATTGTATACCAAATCGGTTCGAGGCAACTCGGTTTGCGACAATTGGGCTTGTGAGCTATAGTCCCTCAGCCTGTATTTAGACGGGCAAAGAGGGCCGCTGGACATCGGCTTTGGACGCCGAGCCAGCGGCTCCCGTGGTCTCAGCCGAGCTGAGCTTAATTCCCGTTTGGACCGGGAATCAATCTGTGGACGCCATCGCGCGTATTACGTTCGCAATCTTGGCCGCTTCCGCTGGTGTCAGATCGTAGGGCAGCCCCTGCACCTGTATCGTCAAGTCCGGTCTAATTGGGATAGGCAGTATCGAAACTGAAGTAGGCGGCGGCGGCGAGAAATTAGCGAATATTTTTTGAGGAATTTCGTCGGGCGACTTGCTGTCTGCTGTGTTAATCGATTTCGGCCGCTCAGAAGACTTTCTTCCGGACGCCTGCGTAGACGGCCTAAACGACATCGGGTTATCTAAATAATTCTTAAAATCATCAATAGCTGATTTTATCCTACTTTTATATGTGTTTAGGCTGTCTGGGGTATAGTTTGCACCAGAAATATTCGAAAACCGAACAAGAAGCTGATCTAGATCTAAAATCGTGACGTCTTCCGCCTCATCTTTTTCAAGTATAGACAGAACCTTGTTCGCCGATGCCTTGCGAGAGCGGGCAGTCGTCGTGTTCATCAAACCCTTCCTCGCAAGGTAGTCGAGGAACTCAAGAAGGGCTTCGCGTGATCGCTTTCCGTTCATTGCAACCATCCTTTCACGGATAGGCTTAGCAGATTCTGGATAAGTTGCAATGATTTTCGTGTCTGAATAGACGTTGTCCATATCTACAACGCTCGTCAGACGAGTATCCGCTCGTGCCATTACGGCGCTTCGACGATTTCCTTGGTCATGACGATCTCCATGGATTGGGATCGACGTTGGCGCAAAGCCCCTCACCCGCCCTCCGCTTCGCTCGGGCGACCTCTCCCCGAGGGGAGAGGAGACTTGAAGCGCTGGCGCCAACCTCTTCTCCCCTCGGGGAGAAGGTGGCCGCGAAGCGGCCGGATGAGGGGGCCTGCGCCGACTCCGCGATTGCTTGGAGACTATTCTGCCGGTCGGCGAAGGCCAGTGCCCACGCCCGATTTCCTAGAGAAACCCGATGATTCGTCCGGCGAAAAGCACGGACGTCCACAGCATCAGCGAAACCACCGCCAGCACGGTAGCGCCCCCACCCGCCGGCTCCTCTCCGCCCCTTGCCCGGCACACCCGCATAAACGCGAGGAAGTTGGCGCCGGCGAGAAGGATGAGCGCCAGCTTGGCGAGGAAAACCGGCATCGCCGCATACTCCCTCGCCCTGACTGAAAACAGCAGCGCCCCGGTCACAAGCGCGCCTGCAAACGCACTCAACGCCGTGCGGCGCAGCAGCGCGACCAACGGCGCCTGCGGCAGCGAGCGGAAGGCGCCCAGGATCCTGAGGTCCATGAGCCCGACGCTGGTCAGCAGCGCGCCGATCGACATGATGTGCACCGCATTGACTATGGGGTAGGCGACGAAGGAGGCCCTCAGTCCCCGCACCAAGGCGAGTTGCTCGATGCCGGCGAAAAACCCGTCCATTCAGGCCGGCGGCACGCGGTCGGGATAGACGTCATAGGTCTTGCCGCCGACGATGATGCGGACCGCCTTCATGCGCTTTTCGCTCTCGTCGCGCGAGCGGTGGCCGATCGCGGTCACATCGTCGCCGACCTTGGCAACCTCCTCGGTGAAGCCGGCGGCGATCGTGCGCGACGGCGGCGCCATCTCCACCCGCCAGGCCTCTCCCTTCGCGTCGACATCCAGCGTGGCGTGCGGGTTGCCGATATAGATGGCCGTAATCCTGCCCTTGAGCTCGAAGAACCCGTCCTGCGTCCACGACCAGCCATGATGGGCATAGGCTGCGGTGCCGGCGGCAAGGATCACCGCGGCTGCCAGCGCGACGCTCCGGTTGAAAGGTGACAGCATCGCTCGTCTCCTCGGTTCCGGCATTAGAGGGTAGGTCAGCGCGCCGCAGCGTCAAATCACATAGGGTCTGCGCCGCCCCTCATTGTCCTGCCGGGCATTTCTCCCCGTATAGTGACGGGGAGAAAGGTTGCCGTCGCCACGCATTTCGCCAATCTCCAGAGTTTAAGAAAGGGAGCTGAGTTTGCCGCCAGCCCCCTTCTCCCGTCCCTCTACGAGGAGAAGATGCCGGCAGGCAGATGAGGGCGGCGCCGAGCGACGCTAGTGGCAGCATCCTTCCCCATACTGCAGCTGCTCCTGCCAGCTCTGCGCCCTGCCCTCCGGCGTGAAATCCATGAGGTTCCACAGGATCTCGCAGGTGCCTATGGCGCGCGGATCCTGGCCGGGTTCGGGCGGCGCGAAGCCGAGTTCGGAGCTCCAGAAGTGGCGGATGCCGTCGCCGTCGCGGTGGAACACCGACAGCACGGGGAGCTGCGCGCCATCCTCGGCCTCGGCGTGATAGTCGCGCTTGAAGCTGTTGCCGGCCGACGAGACCAGCCGCATATTTTTCCAGCCGCGGTCGCGGCCGAGCGTCAGCAGGTTTTCCAGCGCGGTCTTGGCCACGACAGCGAAATTGTAGCCGGCGGCCTCGAGGTGGCCAATGGCGCCGTCGAACTGATCGAGCAGCGCCGTGCAGGACGGGCAAGGCTGGTCCGGTCTGGGCAGCTTCGCCGTGCCGCCGCTCGTCGCCACGTCGCGCGTCTCCTGCGGATGGCGCGGAAACATCATCGAATAGACGATCAGCGTGTCCTTGCCCGGCGCAAACAGTTCCGAAAGCTTGATCCTGGCCGGCTTGCCGTCCGTGCCGAGCCCGTCGAACACATAATCCTGCGGCACCAGCCCGCCCGTCGGCAGCGCGCGGCGGGCGACCGCCACATCCTCCATGGCGCGGCGCAGCTCGATTTCCTTCCGCAGCAGCTTTTCGCGGGCGGTGCGGTATTCCTGGGACTCGTTGGGAAAGCTGATCATCGTCATCTCCATCTGCCGTGCTTTTTGGCGGCGCGCCGTTCGTGGCAACGCGCCTTGCCTCCCAAGGACGCATCGCGCGAAACGGTTCCGACATTTTTGCGCAGGCGCCGTGGCGACAAGAACCCGGGCTGCCGCCTTCAAAAAGGACGAACGGCGCTCCTCACCCCGCCCAATCCACCTCGATCATCCCCAGCCGCTGATAGAGCCTGACCGCGGCCGCGTTCTCGACGGTATTGGTCTTGAGATCAACATGCGCCGCACCCCTTGCCTGAAACACCGCAAACGCGTAGCGCATCAGCGCCTCGGCTATGCCCTTGCCGCGCGCCTCGGGATGAACGGCAAGATCCTTGACGAACCCCGTCGCCCAGCAGAGCGCCGCGCCCGCCAACCGCCCCTTGCCGTCGATGACCAGGAAACACAAAGCGGGATCGAATTCCGCGTCGCCCGAAATGCGGGGCCACCATTCGTCGAACGGCCCATCGGCGCCGTCGTCGAACACCGCGGTCAAAAGTGCATGCAAAGCGAGCGCATCGGCGGCTTCGAAGCCGCGCATGAAAAAACCTTCCGGCCAGCGCGGCGCCAGAAGCGTGTCGTCGAGGATCTTGCGCAGTCTTATGTCGTTCGGCGCCGGTGGGCGCGGCTCAGGCATCGGGCTGCATGCGGCGGCGCAGGCTGTCGCTGCCGAGGCCGGTTTCGCCCAGCATCCCCTTGCGTTTGGCGTCATAGTAGTAGCCGCTCTGGTAGAGCCGGTCGGCGCGCTTGGGATTGCCGCCCGACACCAGCCAGGCGCCGCGCAGATATTTCACCGCATATTTCAGGTTGGTCTCGGCGTCGAACAGGCCGCTCGCCGGCCCGTCATAGCCCATGCCGCGCGCCGTCGCGTGCTTGATCTGCATCAGCCCCCAATGCCCGTGATTGTAGGCTTTCGGGTTGAAGGTGCTCTCGCGGTTGACGACGCTGCGCACCAGATCGACCGGCACCTCGTACAGCGCGGAATATTTCTCGATCAGCCGCTCGATCTCGCTGCGGGCGCCGGCGTTCGACTGGCCCTCCGCCGGGTCGGTCGCGGCCAGAACGGCCGGGTTTTGCGGCACCGTGTAGGCGACCGGCTGAACGCCGGGCATGGCGGCAGTCTGGCCGGTGACCGGCATGGCGACGGCAGCCACCGCGGTGGCTGGCTGGGCACTGGTGGTCATGACGGCGGGAGCAGTTGCCGCCAGCGGTGTCGGCCCGGCAAAGGCGGCCGCAGACTCGACCGGCAGTGCTGCTGTCTGGGCGGCGCCGGACGGTTCCGGCAGCACCGAAACAGTGTCGGGCAGCGCCAGCGTGAAGCCGGCATCGGTGTTGGCCGCATTTTCGGTGAAGGCCGGTGCCGGGGTCGCCGGCGAAGTCGAGGTGCAGCCGCTGAGAGCGGCCACGGCCAACACCGCCGCTAGGACGGGAAAGAGGAATTTTGCTGGCAAGCGGCGCTCGGGTCCGGTTCGTCGGGTGTTAAGAAGTCCTTACACCAGCATCTTTCCTCGGGCAATCCGCGGTACCCGGTGGTTTTCGGGTGGCGAGCCGGGCCGGGAAATGCGATATTGTTCTGGATTTGTACTTCGAAGGATTCCGGAAAGGAGCAGCGCCATGGACGCCTCTCATGCCACCGCCGGCCACGCGGTCTTCGAAACCGTGCTCGGCTTCATGGGCATCGCCTGGAGCGATGCCGGGCTAACCCGGCTCTGCCTGCCGCAGCGCAATCGCGACGCGGTCGAGCGCCGGCTGCTGCGGCATGCCGCAGACGTCGACCAGGCAGCGAAACCCGAACCGCAATGGGTTGCCGAACTGATCGGGTCGATCAAGGCCTATGCCGCCGGCGAGGATATCGATTTCTCCGGCGTGCCGGTCGATCTCAGCGGCGTCGACGAGTTCCGCCTGGCGATCTATGACGCGGCGCGAAAGCTCGCCTTCGGCGAAACCACCACCTATGGCGAACTGGCCAAACGCGCCGGCCATGCCGGGCTGGCGCGTGAGACGGGCGCGGCACTCGGCGCCAACCCGGTGCCTCTGGTCATTCCCTGTCACCGCATCCTTGCCGCCGGCGGCAAGATCGGCGGATTTTCCGCCCCCGGCGGCTCGGTTACCAAGGAAAAGATGCTGGCAATGGAAGGCGTACGCGTCGGCCCGCCGCCCCCAGCGCAGGTGTCGTTCGGGTTTTAGCTGTGCTGATATTCAGGTGAGGCCGGCACCCCGCGCACCATCTCGACCAGCCTAATCCGGAAGCAGGCGCCGGCGGAAGCGCCGGTCGATCTCCACCCGCTTGCACTTGTAGACGGTGCACGAATTCGTATCGGCACTCGGCACCGAGGCCCGCGCCCTGACCTCGCCGATGTCGCAGAATTGCTGGCTCCGCACATAGCGGTCGTAGAGCGCCAGGCCCGGCACGCGCGTCGATCTGTAGCGCAGGATGACCGCCCCCTCGCGCGCGATCGTCGCCTGCACCTTGCCGCAGCTCATGCGGGTCGGGTCGTAGCGCGAGACCGCCTGCGCCTCGGCGGCCACCAGCGTCAGGCAAGCGGCAAGCAGAACGATTTTCATGTCCCTCTCCCCAAAACCCAGTCGCGCCCGAAGCCGGCGCGATCCTCCCGCGTCAGGCGCGCAACGACGACGCTCTCACGCGATTGGGGCGGCCGTTGGGCAGCGTTGCCGCCGTGCCATTTTCCGCCCCGTCTTGTTTTTTGCGCGAAGGCATATTATATGCGGTCCATTGATATTTCGGCCGATCGATCCGGGCCTCGCGATATTCGCGTTTGCTGACGTTCTATCTCCAAAATCTCGATACAAACCGGCTGGGTTTCGGTCCAGTCAAACTAAAGCAAACGTAAGGACTATCGAAATGGCAACAGGTACGGTCAAGTGGTTTAATTCCACCAAGGGTTTCGGCTTCATTCAGCCTGATAGCGGCGGCGCGGACGTTTTCGTCCACATCTCCGCAGTCGAGCGTGCTGGACTGTCGACCCTGGTCGAAGGCCAGAAGATCAACTTCGAGATCGAGCAGGACCGCCGCACTGGCAAGTCGTCCGCTGGATCTCTGAGCAAGGCGGCCTGATCTTGAAAATGGCGCGCGCCGGGCGATAGCCCGGGGCGCGCGGCAAGTCACGGATGTACTGGCGGTCGCGCGAGAAGCGCGCCGGAGCGAAAGACCCGACAAGCCGAAGCAGCAGATTGCTGCCGGCCCGGCCAAAACGCTCCCGATCAGGCTACCAAGCATGGGAAGGCGGGATTTTGTCCCGCCTTTTTGCTGTCTGAAATCCGGTGAACCGTCGCCTTGGTCCTATGGGACCACTTTGTGGTTGTTTTTACCCCGGTCATTGTACCATCGACCATGAGCAAGCTTGAACAGATTGAGAAATCCGTCGCCGAACTAAGGCCCCGAAGAGCTCAAGGCGTTTGCCGCATGGTTCGAGGCGCTGCAAGCCGACATGTGGGACCGGGAGATCGAAGCCGACGCCAAGGGCGGCAGGCTGGACAAGCTTGCCGAGCAGGCCTTGGCTGATCATCGCGCCGGCCGGACCCGGCCTCTGTGAATCATTTTGCCACTCCCTCGTTTTGGGAGGCCTACGCAAAACTGCCCTCGTTGAGCAAAGGCGTGCGAGCATTCACGCCACTGGCCGAAGGCCACAAGCCCAACGCCCGGAGCGAGCCGCGAAGCGGCGACAAGCATGACTAAGGCAACCAGTCCAGCGGCACATGCCCCGGATCGGCCTCGACCCGTTGCAGCCAGGCGGCAACCGCCGGATAGGCGTCGAGCTGAAACCCGCCCGTCTCGGCCGTATGCGTATAGGCATAGAGCGCGATGTCGGCGACGCTGAGCGCACTGCCGGCGAAGAAGCTGCTCCCGGCCAGGTGCTGGTCCATGACGCCGAGCGCCTTATTGCCGCGCTCCAGCGTCACCGCCAGCCGCTCGGGTGTCGCGTCTTTCGCGCGTTCTGGAAAGGTCAGTAGCGCCCTGCGCACCGCGATATAAGGCTCGTGGCTGTATTGCTCGAAGAACAGCCACTGATAGGCCAGCGCGCGTTCGTATCTGTCCGCCGGCAGGAACCGCGTGCCTTCGGCGAGGTAGAGCAGGATGGCGTTGGATTCGGCCAGCCGCCGGCCGTCGTCGAGTTCGAGCAGCGGCACCATGGCGTTCGGGTTCTTGGCGACATAGTCGGGCTTGCGCGTCTCGCCGGTATGCGAGCTGACCTCGACATTGGTGAAAGGGATGCCGAGCTTGGCCATCAACAGGCGCGGCTTGTAGCAATTGCCGCTGTCGATCATTCCATAGAGTATCATCGATGCTCCCCTTGCTCGCAACCACCCGTCTCAAGGCTTGATCCAGCCTCTATCGCGGCAGCGGCGGCTTCATCCAGTGATTTGTTTTGGCGTAACCATCAGCGCCGCTGATGCATTACAGGATATGTCGAGATTCAAGTCAGGCCGAGCCGAGAAGGGCGGGTTCCGAGAACCGGAGCGGAGCGTACTTTTTGGGTACGTGAGCACCGGAAGCGCAGGACCCCCCGTTCGCAGGCCGGCATCACTTGAATATCGGCATATCCTAGCCGAACAAGGGGATGACGTTGCTATCCCTGCCAAGCAGCCTGTCGATCGACAGCGGCTCCTCGTCGAACAGCGTACCGGCCAGCGCCGGCCGGGCAAGGTAAAAGCCCTGCAGCAGGTCGACGCCGCCATCCAGCGCGACGCGCAGATGCGTGGCGTTCTCGATGCCTTCGACCAGCACCTTGGCGCCGCGATCGTGCAGCGTCGAAACCAGTGGCCGGAAAAACCGCTCGGCGGCGGCATGGCGGCAGAATTCGGCGAACCAGGTGCCGTCGATCTTGACGATGTCGGGCTGCACGAGGGCGACCCTTTCTTCGGTAGAATGCCCGGTGCCGAAATCGTCGATGGCGATGCGGACGCCGTCGCGCCGCATCTCGCGCGCCAGGCTGACAAGCACCTTGTCGCCGGCAGCCTGCTCGGTGATCTCGCAGACCAGCATGCCGGGATGCAGGCCGAAATCCGCCAGATGCCTGGTCATCAGCCTGATTTCGGCCAGCGCCCGTGCGGGGTCATCGTTTATCAGCGGATTGTAGTTGAAGAACAGGTCGAGCCCGTCGACGCCGATGTTGCGGAAGTTGCGCAAATGCAGCACCCGGCACATGGTTTCGACAAACAGCCGATCCGCTGCCGGCACACCTTCGAAGAAGATTTGCGGCGCCACCGGCCTGCCTGCACGATGCGGCTCGATCAGTCCCTCGACCGCGACGGCGGCGAGAAACCTGCCGCGCGGCGCGAAGACCGGCTGGTAGGCGCTCCTCAGCCGGAATGCGCCGTAGACGCCATATTCGATGCCGACCTCGTCGGCAAAGATCGCCTCGCCGACCTTGCGCCGCATGTCGGCCCGCCCGGTCACGATGTCACCCTGCGGCCAAAGGCCCGCATCGGCCGCCGCGATGGCGAAACGGCCGCAGAAACCTTCTCAGCATCGGCCGGCACCGCGGCCGCCTGCCCGCTCTTGTCGAAGACGTGGAAGCTGGTTGGCGCAAGCTCGGGGCGCGCCAGCACATAGCCCTGCACCATCGAGGCGCCCGACTTTTCGGCAAGCTCGAGCTGCCAGCCCGTCTCGATGCCCTCGAATACCGTTCGGATGCCTTGCTCTTCGAAGCTTGTCACCATGGCGGTCAGCAAGGCGAAGCCGGCACCGGACTCCATCAGCGTCATGATCCAGTCGGCGTCGAACTTGACGATGTCTGGCCTGAGTTCCTTGATGCGATTGATGTCGGATTCGTCGGCGCCGTAATCGTCGACCGCAATGCGCAAACCATTGCCCCTGAGCGCCTCGACGAAATTGTAGAGCGTTTCCTGCGACGCCGATTTCTGCTCGGTGACCTCGCAGACGACGCGGCGCGGATCGATGTCGGCCTCGTGCAGCACCAGCCGCATGTCGCGCAGCGCCTTGTCGGCGATGCTGCGATCGGTGAACACCGATGGATCGAAGTTGATGAAGATGGAGGCGTCTCGCGGCAGGCAGGCGCCGGCGTTCAGCAGGTGCAGCGTCCGTGTCAGCGCCTCGATATGCAGGCGATCGACCGCCGGACAGCTGTTGAAGAAACTCATTGGCGGCTGCGGCTCGCCTTCGCGGAACGGCCGGATCAGCCCCTCGAACGCGACGACGGACAGCTTGCCCTTGTTGAAGGCGAAGATCGGCTGGAAAGCGCTTTGCAGCGTATAGACCCCCCAGACACCGCTGGCGGTGCCGTCATCATGGCGGACGATATGGGCAAGCTCGATGCTGCGCGTCACGGTTCCTCGCTATGCGAGACAGGCGGACCGGCTACGGTCCCTGCCGTTCAAGCTTTTACCGATCGTTGATGAATTTATTGTTGCCAGCATTGCGCGCTGGCTCATTCGACAATGCCTGCGCTGGGCTTGCGCTTGACCAGATGATGCGACATGAGAGGCGCCGCGGCGCCTTCGCCGCGCCGGTCCTTCCTGGAGATATCTGTCATGGCCTTTCTTGCCGACGCCCTTTCCCGCGTAAAGCCTTCCGCGACCATCGCGGTGACGCAGAAGGCGCGCGAGCTGAAAAACGCCGGCCGCGACGTGATCGGGCTGGGCGCCGGCGAGCCGGACTTCGACACCCCCGACAACATCAAGAGCGCCGCGATCGAGGCCATCCGCCGCGGCGAAACTAAATATCCGCCGGTCTCCGGCATCGTGCCGCTGCGCGAGGCGATCGCGAAAAAATTCAAGCGCGAGAACAATCTTGACTACCGGCCGGAGCAGACCATCGTCGGCACCGGCGGCAAGCAGATCCTGTTCAACGCCTTCATGGCGACGCTGAACCCCGGCGACGAGGTGATCATCCCGCGGCCTTACTGGGTGAGCTATCCCGAAATGGTGGCGATCTGCGGCGGCACCTCGACTTTTGCCGACACCTCGATCGACAACGGCTTCAAGCTGACGGCGGCCGTGCTGGAAAAGGCGATCGCGCCGCGCACCAAATGGCTGTTGATGAACTCGCCGTCGAACCCCTCGGGCGCCGCCTATACCGAAGCGGAGCTCAAGAGCCTGGCCGACGTACTGTTGAAGCATCCCCACGTCTGGGTGCTGACCGACGACATGTACGAGCACCTGACCTATGGCGACTTCGTCTTCAAGACCATCGCCGACGTCGAGCCTAAGCTCTATGAGCGCACGCTGACCATGAACGGCGTGTCGAAAGCCTATGCCATGACCGGCTGGCGCATCGGCTATGCAGCAGGCCCGGTGCCGCTGATCAAGGCGATGGACATGATCCAGGGCCAGCAGACCTCCGGCGCCTGCACCATCGCCCAATGGGCGGCGGTCGAAGCGCTGAACGGGCCGCAGGATTTCATCCCGAAGAACAAGGCGATCTTCCAAGGCCGGCGCGATCTCGTCGTCTCGATGCTCAACCAGGCACGCGGCATCACCTGCCCATCGCCGGAGGGTGCGTTCTACGTCTATCCCTCCTGTGCCCAGCTGATCGGCAAGACGACCAAGAGCGGCAAGGTGATCGACAGTGACGAAACCTTTTGCTCGGAACTGCTCGAGGCCGAGGGCGTGGCGGTTGTTTTCGGCTCGGCCTTTGGCCTCGGCCCGAACTTCCGCATCTCCTACGCCACGTCGGAGGCTCTGCTCGAAGAAGCCTGCACGCGCATCCAGCGCTTCACCGCCGCGCTGGTCTGAGACGTTTCAGCCGCCATACTGCTCGTCGCTGACCTTCTCCAGCCAGTCGGCATGCACGCCCTCCAGCGCCTCCTGCATGGCGATGTGCGTCATCGCCGATTTCGGCGCGGCGCCGTGCCAGTGCTTTTCGCCGGGCGCAAAGGAGACGACGTCGCCGGCCCTGATCTCCTGGATCGGCCCGCCCCAGCTTTGCGCGAGACCGGCACCGGACGTGACGTAGAGCGTCTGGCCGAGCGGATGCGTATGCCAGTGGGTCCGGGCGCCGGGCTCGAAACTGACCAGTGTGGCGCGTAGCCGCGCCGGTGCCTCCTTCTCGATGATCGGCGTCTGCAAAACCCGGCCAGTGAAGTATTTTTCCGGCGCAACAATCGTCGGCACGCTGCCACAGCCAATAATCTTCATCGTCGCAAATCCTCGATCCAATCCAGTGTCTTAGAGACTACCACTTTCGTCCGATGCCGGCTGCATCTCCTGCCGGCTGCGGGCAAAACGCGGCCAGAACAGGCCGGCACGTCCGCTATAGGCCTGGTAGGCACCGGCCAACCTTGTACGTGAAAATTTTCGCTCTTCGTCCAAGGCCGCGATCACATAGATCGCAACGATGCCGGCGACCGGCACGACCGCCCACACCGACCAGGTCGCGATACCCCATCCGATCCAGAAGATGATGTAGGATGTGTAGAACGGATGACGGACATGGCTATAAGGGCCTTCGGTCACCAGGCTGTCGGGATTGTCCGGATCAAACGCGAAACGCAGCCGCGCCTTGCGCGAAACCGAGATCGCCCACCAGAACAGCGCCGAGCTTGCCAGTTCGACGGCAAACCCGCCGATCTTCGCTGCAACCGGTTGCCGCTCGATCCACAGCAGCGCCAGAAAGAACAGCGCCGTGCCGACCACGACGGCCGAAATGATCATGGCGCCTTGAGACATGCTCGGCGACTGGAAATGCCCGCGCATCGACCAGGCATATTGGCCGAGCGTCGCGATGCTGCTGATCGAGAGGAGAAGGTCGAGCGTGGATTCCATCATCAGGCTCCGGGGGTTAGCTGTGGTGGATTCGGCCATCATAGCCGGCAGAAACCGAGAAATCATTTCTTAACCACCGTTCTAAACAACATGGTGACCTCAGCATGCGATGTTGACCTCGAGACAATTCGAAGGTCCAACCGGATATGGCCGTTTCCCACCGCACGATCCGCACGCCGCAAGCGGATTTGCGCCTCAGCCAGTCGTCGGGACCCGGCATCCCGCTTGTCCTGATCCACGGCTCGGGCAGTTCGCGCACCGTATTCGCCCGCCAGTTCGACAGCCCGTTGGCCGCCGCCCATCGGCTGATTGCTTTCGACCTGCCCGGCCATGGCGAATCGTCGGACGCCCGCGATCCGGCGACGGACTATACCATCGCCGGCCTTGCCCAATCGGCGGCTCAGCTCCTCGATGCCTTGGGCATCGGTCGCGCCGTTGTCTTCGGCTGGTCTCTTGGCGGGCACGTGGCAATCGAGCTCGCGAGTTTTCACCGCGCCGTCGGCGGGCTGATGCTGACCGGCGCGCCGCCGGTATCGAAGGGCCCTTTCGGCATGCTGCGCGGCTTCCACGCGCATTGGGACATGCTGCTGGCGTCAAAAAAGACGTATTCCGAACGCGATGCCGAGCGCTTCGAAACGCTCTGCTTCGGCGATACCGCCGACCCGTCCTTTCGCAAAACCATCCTGCGCACCGACGGCCGGCTGCGCGCCGCGGTGACGCGCGGCATGCTCACCGGCAAGGGCGCCGACCAGAGACAAGTGGTCGAGCAAGCCGCGTTTCCGGTCGCTATCGTCAATGGCGAGAACGATCCGTTCGTCCGGCTCGGTTATTTTGAAACGCTCGCCTGCGGCTCGCTGTGGGAGCATTGCCACATCATTCCCGGTGCCGGGCATGCGCCTTTTTGGGAGCGTGCGGACCTGTTCAACCCGTTGCTCGCGCGCTTTGCCGAGACGGTGGCAGTACAGCGCGTCGACGCAACGCCACTGGCGTCGCGCCGAACCGGCACCGGCTGAACCGGCCCCAACTTCAAATCCCTTCAACCTCAAATCCCTTGCCCTCCCGGCCTGCCCGTGGGACGATGCCCTTTGGGTAGGTGGCAAATTGAAAAAAGCCTCGCCCGCGACGGCCGACAGGCCGGCCGCCGCTCACAGGGAAACGCCTGAGTGGAGGTCAGCCATGGGTACTCGCGCCGGAGGACGACGCACGGGACCGAAATGCATTGCCATAGTCGGTCCCTTTGCAAGCGGTAAGACGACACTTCTCGAAGCCATACTCGCCCGTACAGGCGCCATTCCCCGCCAGAATCCCGTTTCGTCCGGAAATACCGTTTCCGATCATTCGCCCGAAGCGCGCGCTCACGGCATGAGTGTCGAGGCGACCTTCGCCACCACCGATTTCATGGGCGAGCCGTTCACCTTCGTCGATTGTCCCGGCTCCATCGAATTCTCCTTCGAAGCCGAGCCGGTGCTGGCTGCCTGCGACGTCGCCGTGGTCGTCGCCGAGGCTGACGAGAAGAAGATCCCTGCCCTGCAGCTGATCATGCGCAAGCTCGACGATCTCGGCGTGCCGCGTATGCTGTTCCTGAACAAGGTCGACAAGGCGATATCAGGCGTGCGCGACACGCTGAAGATGCTGCAGCCGGCAAGCACGGTGCCATTGCTGCTGCGCCAGATCCCGCTGCGCAAGGACGGCGTCGTCATCGGCTCGATCGACCTCGCTCTGGAGCGTGCCTACATCTATCGCGAATATGCCGAGAGCGAGGTCGCCCAGATCCCGAGCGACGACAAGGCGCGCGAGCTCGAGGCGCGCTTTTCCATGCTGGAGACGCTCGCCGACCATGACGACCGCCTGATGGAGCAATTGCTGGACGAGATCGAACCGCCAAAGGACGCGATCTTCGATGACCTCGCCGCGGATCTGCGCGACGGCACGGTGACCCCGGTGCTGATCGGCACCGCCGAGAAGGGCAACGGTGTGCTGCGCCTGTTGAAGGCGATCCGTCACGACGCACCCGATATCGCGGCGACGCGCCAGCGTCTCGGCGCTCCCGACGGCAATGCCACCGTGGTCCAGGTGATGAAGACCATCCACACCGCGCATGGCGGCAAGCTGTCGGTCTCGCGCATCCTGTCCGGTCAGGTCGCCGACGCCGCCGAGCTGTTCCTTCCCAGCGGCGAGACGGCAAAGGTCTCCGGCATCTACAAGATGCTCGGCAAGGACCAGGTCAAGCTGACGTCGGCCAAGGCCGGCGACACGGTGGCGCTCGGCAAGCTGGACGCCGTCAGGACCGGCCAGACGCTGAGCTCGACCAAGGGCGGCATCAAGCCGCTGGTCACGCTGACCCCGCCGCAACCGGTCTTCGCCTTCGCGCTGCGGCCGAAAGAGCGCAAGGACGAGGTCAAGATGTCGGCGGCCATCCAGCGCCTGGCCGAGGAAGATCCCTCGCTCAGTCTGCATCACAACCAGGATTCAGCCGAAACCGTGCTGTCCGGTCATGGCGAGATGCATGTGCGCGTCGTGCGCGAGCGGCTGGAAGGCAAGAACCAGATCCCGGTTGAAGGCCATGTGCCGGCCGTGCCCTATCGGGAGACGATCCGAAAAGCGACGCAGCAGCGCGGCCGCCACAAGAAACAATCGGGCGGCCACGGCCAGTTCGGCGACGTAGTGCTGGAGATCAAGCCGCTGCCGCGCGGGTCAGGTTTCCAGTTCACCGATACGATCACCGGCGGCGTCGTGCCGAAGACGTACATCCAGTCGGTCGAGACCGGCGTGCGCGATTACCTGAAATCCGGCCCGCTCGGCTTTCCGGTCGTCGATGTTGCCGTCAACCTTTCCGACGGCTCCTACCATGCGGTGGATTCCTCCGACATGGCCTTCCAGATGGCGGCGAAGCTGGCGATGAAGGAAGGCATGGCCGCCTGCTCGCCGGTGCTGCTCGAACCGGTGATGAAGGTCGAGATCGTCACGCCGTCGGATGCGACGTCGAAGATCATCGCGCTGATCCCGCAGCGGCGCGGCCAGATCCTCGGCTACGACGCGCGGCCCGACTGGCCGGGATGGGACGTGGTCGAGGCGACCATGCCGCAGGCCGAGATCGGCGACCTCATCATCGAGCTGCGCTCGGCCACGGCTGGTGTCGCCAGCTATCGGGCCGTCTTCGACCACATGGCCGAACTCACCGGGCGGTTGGCCGACGAAGCGCTGAACGCCAACGGCAAGGCCGCCTGAACAGCAGCTTGCGGCGGCCAGAACACAAGGAAGCAAACAAGGAAACGGCGCCCGGATCATTCGGGCGCCGTTTCGTTGCGGACCGACTTCGTGGGAGGCGAAACGGCAGGTCCGCCGCATGCTTGCCGCCGGTGTCTGGCGGCGGAGGATGGTTCGGACGCGGTAGCTGCCTGAGCCCGGGTCGTCCGAGTGATGCCCCCATCCCCCGGACGAGCCACACCGCGTCCTATGCTCTGCTTACCCGATTTGGCGTGCCAACGCATGTTACCCGAGGTTACATGTCACTGTTACGCGCCAGTTCCGGCCGATTTTCCGGCGAAGTGTTGGTTTCGGGCAACAAAAAAGCCGGATCAATGAAGACCCGGCTGAGTTTGATTGGAAGTGCCTGTTAAGGCTAACCTCCAGAGGGGAACACTCGAGAGCGCTAATGGGAGGAGAACGCGCTCAGGAGATGATCTATATATGTGCTCTTCATGCCCAAGAAACAAGCATCTATTTTGCAACACTCACATGCAAAAAGGCGCCGGCTGTGGTCTAATCCGTCCCGAAGCGCAATAGGACCAGTTGAATCGCTGAAATACAGCGTGCGGCAAGGCAAAAATCGATCCGCAGCCGCGAATCAGCAGCGATTCCTGCTCGGAAAGTCGAAAAACGCAGAATGACGTGGAATCGTGCAGCACGCGTTTGTTTTTTCGGCAGCCAGACCTTGCTGGTGCATGCCGCCCAAAAAGCCCGCCATCGAGCTTGACCTGAGGGTGTAGCGGTTTGGGTTACATGCCGGACAAGACCTGAAGCGCTTTGCAGGAGACCGTTCAAGGCCGCACCCGTAAGGAGAGCTATATGCGAGCCACTTCGGCGATCGCCGGCAGCGTCATCTTCCTTGCGGCAGCGCCCGGCGTGGTCGCCGGACTGCTGCCTTGGCTGCTGACCGATCGCTATCGCCTGCCCTGGTCGAGACTGCTCGGTTTCGTTCCTGTGGGCTGGCTGCTGATTGTGGCCGGCACAATCGTGCTGCTGCACGCCTTTGCCCGTTTTGCTCTGGAGGGCCTGGGTACGCCAGCCCCGGTCGCGCCGACCGGGAGGCTGGTCGTCGGCGGCATCTATCGCCATGTCCGCAACCCGATGTACGTCGCCGTGCTGTCGATCGTCCTCGGCCAGGCACTGCTGTTTTCGAGCGGGACGGTCGCCGCCTATCTAGTCATCGCCGCGGCCGCCATGATCTCCTTCGTAAAACTATATGAGGAACCGACGCTTGCCCGCCGCTACGGCGCCGAATACGAAGCCTACCGCCGGGCCGTACCAGGCTGGCTGCCCCGGCTGACGCCTTGGCGCGGCTAATTTCTGGACGCCGACAATTGGCGAAACCGGTGAGACAGCTCCTTTCTCCCCGTCACCATACGGGGAGAAGTGCCCGGCAGGGCGATGGGGGGGCATCAGGACTGCCCATCGAAGGGCAAGTGCGACGAAGGCTGGCGCTGCCCCTTCTCTGGCTGCCGCCATCTTCTCCACGTATAGTGACGGGAAGAAGGACGAATTCGCCGAAGCCTTCGCCATCGCCCGACGTTGCTCAGAAGTCGACGAGCGGCACTGGTAACTAAAACGACCAGCTGCGCGCCTTGGCGATGATGAAATCGCGGAAGACATGCAGCTTCGCCTGGTTCTTCATCGCGTCGGGATAGGCGAAATAGGTATCGAAGGACGGCACTTCGGTTTCGGGCAACAACTGCACCAGCCCGGAATCCTTGCTGACCACATAATCCGGCAGCATGGCGATGCCGGCGCCGCCCTGCACCGCTCGCTTGATCGACAGAATGTCGTTGATCTGCAGCGTCGGCACCCTTTGCCCACCTTCGAAATCGCCGACCGTCTCCAGCCAGTTCAGTTCCGACAGATGCGCCGGCACCGGCACGCCGAAGGTGACGATGCGATGGGCCTTCAGCTCGGCGATCGAATTCGGCTTGCCGTATTTGTTCACATAGGAGGGCGCCGCGTAGAGATGGAAATGCACGGTGAACAGGCGGCGCTGGATGAGGTCCGGCTGCTGCGGCTGGCGCAGCCTGATGGCGCAGTCGGCCTGGCGCATGGTGAGATCGAGCTCCTCATTGGCCAGGATGAGCTGCAGGCTGACCTCGGGATAGAGCTCGATGAATTCCTGCACGCGCTCGGTCAGCCAGCCGGCGCCGAGGCCGACCGTGGTCGTCACCCTGAGCACGCCGGAGGGCCGGTCCTTGGTTTCGGTCAATCGTGATTTGATGGTTTCGAGCTTCATCAGCACGTCGTGTGCCGTGCGGAACAGCATCTCGCCCTGCTCGGTCAGCACCAGGCCGCGGGCATGGCGATTGAACAGCGGCACGCCGACGTCATGCTCGAGCGCGCTGACCTGCCGCGAGATCGCCGATTGCGACAAATGCAGTGTTTCCGCGGCATGGGTGAACGACCCCGCTTCCGCCGCGGCGTGAAACACGCGTAGCTTGTCCCAATCCAACGCCATGATTTCCCCTCGTCCTGTTTTCTGGCGTCCGCCTGTTTTGGCGTCTGAATGAAAAATCAGGCTTTTGCGCGGCTTGTCTCAGCCGCTTGTTCAACAATCACTCCGCCGCTTCGCGGTGAACCTCGATCCCCGCCAAATATTTTTCCGCCTCGAGCGCGGCCATGCAGCCGAGACCGGCCGCCGTCACCGCCTGGCGGTAGATGTCGTCGGTCACATCGCCGGCGGCGAACACACCCGGCATATCGGTGCGGGTCGAATCCGGCGCCGTCCACAGATAGCCGTTCGGCTTCTGCTTCAGCTTGCCGGCAAACAGCTCGACCGCCGGCGCGTGGCCGATCGCCACGAACACGCCGTCGACCACCAGATGCATCTCCTGCCCGGTCACCACGTTGCGCAGCTTCAGCCCTTCGACCGACGGCGGCAGCGGCGCCTTGCCGGGCCTGCCGGTGATCTCGTCGACCACCGTGTCCCAGATGATGCGGACATTGTCTTTCTGCAGCAGCCGCTCGCGCAGGATGCGCTCGGCGCGGAAATCGCTGCGCCTGTGGATAACGGTGACGCTCTTGGCCAGGTTGGAGAGATAGAGCGCTTCCTCCACAGCCGAATTGCCGCCGCCGATCACCGCGACATCCTTGCCGCGATAGAAGAAGCCGTCGCAGGTGGCGCAGGCGGAGACGCCAAAACCCATGAAGGTCTGTTCGCTCGGAATGCCCAGCCATTTCGCCTGCGCGCCGGTGGCGATGATCAGCGCGTCGGCGGTATAGATCGTGCCGGAATCGCCCTTGGCGCGGAACGGCCGCACGTTCAGGTCGACCTCGGTGATGATGTCGTTGACGATGTCGGTGCCGACATGCTCGGCCTGCCTGAGCATTTCGCTCATCAGCCATGGACCCTGGATCGGTTCGGCGAAGCCCGGATAGTTTTCGACGTCGGTGGTGATCATCAGTTGCCCGCCCTGCTGCAGGCCGGCGACCAGCATTGGCTTGAGCATGGCGCGGGCGGCATAGATTGCCGCTGTATAGCCGGCGGGGCCGGAGCCGATGATGAGAACAGGCGCGTGCTTGGTGATCATGAAAAGCCTCTGCGGGGAGCAGCCATGGATTGTGGCATAAACTCTCGTCGATTGTTGCGCGTAATGTAAGTGTTGCCTGCGACGCCAGCAAGGCAAGTTGCCGTTCGTCCCCGGAAAGCTTCGGCACCGGCGACGGCGACAAGCAACCGCAGCGAGATGATGCGAAAATCCTCGATCCAGCGGATGGAATAGACAGCAAAGTCGTTTAACTACAAAGTCGCGAAAGATTCTTTCGCGTCACCACGGAAGCCGCCATGCCGATCAAGGCCGATCTCGATGCCATCGACTGGAAGATCCTGCGCGAGCTTCAGCAGGACGGACGCATGACCAATGTCGAACTGTCGAGCCGCGTCGGCATTTCGGCGCCGCCGTGCCTGCGCCGCGTCCGGCGGCTGGAAGAAGCCGGCATCATCCGCGGCTACCGTGCCCTGCTCAACGCTCCGGCACTCGGCCTCGACGTCGTCGCCTTCTGCCTGATCGGCCTGCATCACCAGGCTGATGCCGAGCTCAAGACCTTCGCCGAGCGCACCCGCGGCTGGCCGATCGTGCGCGATGCCTGGATGGTGTCGGGCGAATCCGATTTCCTGCTGCATTGCGTGGCGAGCGATCTCGGCACCTTCCAGACCTTCGTCATCGAGGAACTGGCCTCGGCCCCAAATGTCGACACGGTGCGAACCGCGCTGACCATCCGCCGGGTCAAGGACGAAGGGCTGGTGGCGTTTTCGGCTTGAGACCAGGCAAAGCGCCGGAGAAACAAAATCCGGAAACAAAAAACCCGCCTCGGCGGGCGGATCGTCGGTGGGAATCATCACCACAGTTAAATTAGTAGCATAGCTGCCGGCACAAAGCAAGAACAAAATGTGGCTATGCGTCAAATAATAATCGCTACAGACTGGCGCTGCCCTCACCTTGCCCTCCCCGTGAAGGACGGGGGAGGGGTCGCCAGCGTTGCGGCTACTTCTCCTCGTTGACAATTGACGGCCTCTACTGGCCTGGCGCAATCACCCTGCGTCGCAGAGGCGCGTTTCGACCAGTTCGCAGAGATGGTGGTAAAGGCACAAATGCCCCTGCTGGATGATCGGCGTCGAGGTCGAGGGTACGTTGAGCAGGATGTCGGAGAGCGGCTTCAGCTTGCCGCCGGTGTCGCCGGTCAGGCTGACCACCGTCATGCCCATCATGCGCGCTTGCTGGGCGGCGGCGAGGATGCTTGGCGAATTGCCGCTGGTCGAGATGGCGAGCAGCACGGCGCCTGCCGAACCATGCGCCTCGACCTGGCGCGCAAACACCGTGTCGAAGCCGTAATCATTGCCCCAGGCGGTCAGCACCGCCGCGTTGGCCGGCAGCGCGATGACGTTGTAGGCCTTGCGCTCCCTGAGGAAGCGGCCGACCAGCTCGCCGGCGATATGGATGGCGTCGCTGGCCGAACCACCATTGCCGGCTATCAGCAGCGCCTTGCCCTGCGAAAGCGCGGCGACGACGGCGCTGACCGCCCGCTCCATCTCGCTGGTCAGGTCGCGCTCGATCATCGCCGAAATCGCGGCCGCCGAGCGGGCCAGGTAATCGTTCAGTTCGGACATGAAACCCTCAGTTCCCGGCGCGCAGTCTGCCGATGGTGCCGGTCGTGCTCTTGCCGGCGACGAGATCGACCAGCACGACGCGCCCCCCGGCCTTCTGCACGACATCGGCGCCAACCACCTGATCGACCGTATAGTCAGCGCCCTTGACCAGTATGTCGGGGCTCAGCGCCTCGATCAGTGAAAGCGGCGTATCCTCCTCGAAGATGACGACGGCGTCGACCGAGGCAAGTGCTGCAAGCACGCAGGCCCGGTCATGCTGGTCGTTGACCGGGCGTCCCGGCCCTTTCAGCCGGCGCACCGAGGCATCGCTGTTGAGGCCGAGCACCAGCCGGTCGCACTGGCTGCGCGCCGCATGCAACAGGCTGACATGGCCGGCATGCAGGATATCGAAACAGCCATTGGTGAAGCCGACGCTCAAGCCCTCGTCCTTCCACGCAGCCACCAGCCGTGCTGCGGCGGCGGCATCGAGGATCGCATCCTTGTGGGCGACCGGACCATGCGAGCGAAACAGCGCACCGGTGAGTTCCTCGATCGTCAGCCGCGCGGTGCCGCGCTTGCCGACGACGACGCCGCCGGCGGCGTTGGCGATCGATCCGGCCATCACACGATCAGCCCCTGCTGCAAGAGCCAGCGCGAAGGTCGCGATTACCGTGTCGCCGGCGCCCGAAACGTCGAACACTTCGCGCGCCTGCGTGGCGATATGGCGGGCGTCGTCCGCACCGACGACGCTCATGCCCTTTTCGCTGCGCGTCGCGACGACGAAATCGAAACCGTGCGCCGAAATCAGCTTGCGCGCCGCCGCCTCGATCTGGTCATCGGCAAACACTGCGCGGCCGACCGCCTCGCCGAGTTCCTTGCGGTTGGGCGTGATTGCCGTCGCGCCGGCATAACGCGCATAATCCCTACCCTTCGGGTCGACCAGCACCGGCTTGCCCGCTTCCCGGCAGATCGAGATCAGCTCACCGGCGACGCCGTCGAGCAGCACGCCCTTGCCATAGTCGGACAGGATGACGATGTCGGCGCGCACCAGCGCTTCGCGAAAATGCCCGACCAATGTCGCGTGCTCGGCATCGCCCAGCGGCTTGATTTCCTCTTCGTCGAAACGCAGCACCTGCTGGTTGAGCGCGCTGAAGCGGCTTTTGGACGACGTCATGCGATCGGCATCCTGTGCCAGCCCACCGGTGTCGACGCCAAATTCGCCGAGCATGCGCATGAGGTTCTTGCCGGCCTCGTCGGCGCCGATCACCGAGACCGGTATGACGGCAGCGCCGAGCGAAACGATATTGGCGACGACATTGCCGGCGCCGCCCATCGCCAGCGTTTCGCCGCGCCCGTGCAGCACGGGGATCGGCGCTTCCGGCGAAATGCGCTCGATCACGCCGTTAACGAAACGGTCGAGTATGAAATCGCCGACCACCAGCACGGTGGCGCTGCCGAAGCGCGAAATGGCGCGGTGAAGTGGTTCAGGAGAGGGCAGCTTGATCATGTTAACGCGCGGGAGGGCCGATTTTCGGTGACGGGGAATTCGATTGGCAGGGCCGGCCGTTCATGGCGATGCCGATATACCGCAATTTCAGCCGACGCAACGGCAGGCCTTCGACCGATCGCGGTGGCGAGGCAATGCGTCAGCTTTTCTGCAACGCGACATGCACGCCCAGTCCGACAAGCACCGCACCGCCGGCGCGCCGCATCAGGCGCTGCGCCCGGCTCGACTGCCTTAGCCTGGCGATCACTGCGCCGGCCAGCACCACGCAAACAATGTCGGCCGACGAGAACATCAAATTGACGATCGTTCCAAGCACGACGAACTGCAGCCAGACCGGAAACGCTGCTGAGGCATCGATGAATTGTGGCAGGAACGCCATGAAGAAAATCGCCGTCTTGGGGTTGAGCACCTCGACGGCAACGCTCTCGAAAAAGGCGCGGCGGGCGGATTTCGGCTGAATTCCCGGCAAGACAACGTCGCTTTGCGCCTTGGCGCGAAACAGCGAAACACCGAGCCAGATCAGATACAGCGCACCGACCAGCTTGACCGCCATGTAAAGCACCGGCACGGCATGGAACAGCACCGACAGGCCGACAGCGGCGACGAAGACATGAACGTAGCCGCCAAGATGGATGCCGAGCGCCGCCATCAGGCCGGACCAGCGGCCGCGCGCCATGGTTTGCGCAGCGGCATAGAGCATGGCGGGGCCGGGGATATAGGCGAAGATCGCCGTGGTGGCGAAAAAGGCGACAAGCAGTTCGGTTGACGGCATTACCTTGCTCCTGTCGCCGGTTGGCCGGCAGGCCGACTGAAACGTGACGTTTGCGGCGGCACTGTGGCGCTCATCCAACCGCCCCGCCACCTGCTTTGTCGACAGCCCGGCCCGCCTCCCCTATAAGGCCAGAATCCGACGAGGGCTACAACCGGCACAAGGTACCAGAGGATTTCATGATCATCGTCACGGGCGGCGCCGGCATGATCGGTTCCAACATCGTCGCTGCGCTCAACGCTGACGGTTTCAGCGACATCCTCGTCATCGACGACCTCACCGACGGCCACAAGATCGCTAATCTCGCCGATCTCGAGATCGCCGACTATCTCGACAAGGACGACTTTTTGGCGCGGATGGAGGCCGGTGACCTCGGCCGCATCGAGGCGGTTTTCCACCAGGGTGCCTGCTCGACCACCACCGAATGGAACGGCAAGTTCATGATGGAGGTCAACTACACCTATTCGAAGCACCTGCTGCACGCCTGCCTGGCCTTGCGCGTACCCTTCCTCTATGCCTCGTCCGCTTCGGTCTATGGCGGCGGCGCCGAGTTTCGCGAGGAGCCGGAATGCGAGCGGCCGCTGAACGTCTATGCCTATTCGAAAAAGCTGTTCGACGACTATGTCCGCCGCACCGTTTTCGATACCGACCATTCGCCGGTGGCGGGCCTGCGTTATTTCAACGTCTACGGTCCGCGCGAGGCGCATAAGGGCGCCATGGCCTCTGTCGCCTTCCATTTGTTCAACCAGGTCGAACGCGGCGAAAACCCCAAGCTGTTCGGCGCCTATGGCGGTTTCGGGCCCGGCGAGCAGAGCCGCGACTTCATCCATGTCGGCGATGTCGCCGACGTCAATCTGTGGCTGTGGAAACGCGGTTCCAGCGGCATCTTCAACTGCGGTACCGGCAAGGCCCAGCCGTTTCGCGCCATTGCCGAAACGGTGATCGATACGCTCGGCAAGGGCCAGATCGAATTCATCGAGTTTCCCGACCACCTCAAGGGCAGCTACCAGAGCTTTACGCAAGCTGATATGTCCCGCTTGCGCGCAGCCGGTTACAATGGCCAGTTCCGCACAGTGGAAACCGGCGTCAGAGACTATGTCGAATGGCTGAAAGCCCAACGATCCTCGTGATCGGCCCACGCTGGGTGGGCGACATGGTGATGGCGCAGTGCCTGTTCCAGGCGCTGAGGGAGCTTCATCCGAACGCCGCCATCGACGTGCTGGCGCCGGGGTGGGCAGCACCGCTGGTCAAGCGCATGCCCGAAATCCGCCAGCAGATCGACCTGCCGCTGCCATCCGGCGCGTTCGAATTCCGCGTCCGAAGGCGCTTCGGCCGCCTGCTGCGCGGCCGCTACGACATGGCCTTTGTCCTACCGGGAAGCTGGAAGTCGGCGCTGATCCCGTTCTTTGCCGGCATTCCGCGCCGTGTCGGCCATCTCAAGGAAATGCGCTACGGGCTGCTGACCGACATCGTGCCGTTGCCCGATCGCCTGAAACGGCGCACCGCGCAGGCCTATTTCAGCCTT
Organism: Mesorhizobium sp. M0410; assembly: GCF_040321435.1. NCBI lineage: Bacteria > Pseudomonadati > Pseudomonadota > Alphaproteobacteria > Hyphomicrobiales > Phyllobacteriaceae > Mesorhizobium > Mesorhizobium sp. M0410. The sequence goes on along the minus strand of NZ_JAMYRN010000009.1, from coordinate 97,349 downwards.
GCCCGCGGCGGCGCCTTCCAGGCGCCGAAGCTCGCTGTCGATCAAGCCAGCCAGGCGGCACTGCTCAGCCGTTTCGGGCTGACGGCGGGGAAATTCGTGGCACTGATGCCCGGCGCAGAATTCGGCCCGGCCAAGCGCTGGCCGAGCGAACACTATGCCGGCCTTGCCCGCGAGATGATGGCCAAAGGGTTTGGCGTCGCGCTGTTCGGATCGAAGAACGACGCTGAGGTGACGGCTGAAATCGCAGCGCAGGCGCCGGGCGCCTCCGACCTTGCCGGCCAGACGCGGCTGGAGGATGCCATCGACCTGATCGCCGCGGCGAGGCTCGCCGTCTCGAACGACAGCGGGCTGATGCATGTCGCCGCCGCCGTCGGCACGCCGGTCGTCGCCGTCTACGGCTCGACCTCGCCCGACAACACGCCGCCGCTCGCCGAGCGCCGCGAACTGGTCTGGCTCGGCCTGTCCTGTTCGCCCTGCCACAAAAAAATCTGCCCGCTCGGTCATCTCAACTGCCTGAAGACGTTGGAGGTCGAACGTGTCGTGGCGGCGGCGGAGCGGCTGCTGGAAATGCCGGCCGCCGCATGAAGGTGCTGATCGTCAAGACGTCGTCGATGGGCGACGTCATCCACACCTTTCCCGCAGTCGAGGACGCGCACCGCGCTCGCCCGGATATTTCCTTCCACTGGTGCGTGGAAGAGGCCTTTGCCGGCATCGCGGCGCTGCATCCAGCCATCCAAACCATCCACAGCGTGGCGATCCGGCGCTGGCGCGGGAAGCTGCTCGAGCCCGGCACATGGCGGGAAGTGGTCGGCCTGCGCAGCGCCTTGCGCGCGTCCCGCTACGACCTCGTCATCGACGCGCAGGGGCTGCTGAAATCGGCGCTGGTGGCGCGGCTGGCGGCAGCACCAATTGCCGGCTTCGACCGCTCGAGCGCACGCGAACCGTCGGCGACAATGTTCTACGACCGGCGATACTCGGTGCCGCGCGACCTGCACGCCATCGAACGGACGCGGCGGTTGTTCGGGCTGGCGCTCGGCTACGAGCCGGATTTTTCCCGGCTCGAATCAGGCATCGTGCCGCCAGCCGCAAAATCGACTTTTGTCGGCGAAAAGACAGCCTTCCTGCTGCACGGCACCAGCCGCGAGGACAAGAAATGGCCGGTCGCGGACTGGGTCGAAATCGCCAGGCTTCTCGTGGCACGAGGGATGACCCCGGTCACCACCTGGTCGAACGACCGGGAACAGGCGGTTGCCGAAGCGATCGCCCGCGCCGTTTCGCAAACCGTGGTGGTTCCCAGGTCGCCGCTTGCCGAGATCGCCGCCGTCATCGGCGGCTCGACGCTGGTCATCGGCGCCGACACCGGCCTGACCCATCTCGCCAGCGCTGTCGGCGTGCCGACGGTGGCTGTATTCCTGGCGACGGAGCCCGGCCTGACCGGCCCGCGCGGGCCGTTCTCATCGACGCTACTGGCCGCGCCTGGCCGCAGCGTCACGCCGCCGGAGGTGATGGCGGAAGCAGAGAGATTGCTGGCGCTTAAATTACAAGGCTCTGCATAGGACCTTTTCAGAATTCGCTCTGGCGAGTCGAATAGCGTGGTTTTCGAGAACCGGAGCGGAGCGTACTTAAAGTACGTGAGCACCGGAAGCGCAGAAAACCGCGCTAGTCGGCCGCCAGAGTAGAATTATCAAAAGGTTCTAAATGAATTGCACCTGGACGATCTCATAACCCCTGGCGCCGCCCGGTGCGTTGACCTCGATGGCATCGCCCACTTCCTTGCCGATCAGGGCGCGCGCGATCGGCGAGGAGATCGAGATGCGGCCGGACTTCACGTCCGCTTCCTGGTCGCCGACGATCTGGTAGGTCTTTTTCTCCTCGGTATCCTCGTCGACCAGCACCACGGTGGCGCCGAACTTGACCTTGTCGCCGCTGAGCTTGGTGACGTCGATCACCTCGGCCCGCGCGATCAGGTCCTCGAGTTCGTTGACCCGGCCCTCATTGAGGCTCTGTGCCTCTTTTGCCGCGTGATATTCGGCATTTTCGGAGAGGTCGCCATGCGAGCGCGCTTCGGAAATCGCCTCGATGATACGCGGCCGCTCCTGTTGCTGGCGCCAGCGCAGTTCTTCCTTCAATGACGCGAACCCCTCGCCTGTCATCGGGACCTTGTTCATGATGCCTGACCTTTCCTGCCGCCGCCCCCGCAATCGGGAGCGACCTTGTCGATGGTACAAAAAGAAAACGGTCCGGCAGCCTCGCTAACGGAACCGTCTCACCACAATCTTTGCAAGATATAGCAATCTTCGCGGGTTTTTCACGTCCAAAAAGTCGGATTTTGAAAAATCATCCACCGATTGCGCGGCTGACCTAACGTCAAGGAGCGCATCACGTGTACCGTGATGCCAAATTCCAGTTCGGAGCAGCATGTGAGCACAGCAAAAAACCGGCTGCGATCGCCGCAGCCGGTATGAGCAGCGTCCGGAGGTCGGATCAGCTCCTCATGAAATGATCGATCTGCTCCGACAGCATGCCGTATTCGCGAGATCCCTTGCCCGTGCGCCTCTCGATTTCGCGGAGCTGTTCCTGGGCGCCGGCAAGGTCGCCGATCTGCAGGTGCGCCTCGCCGAGATATTCGCGTACCAGCGTGTAGTTCGGGTCGATGCGCAGCGCTTCCTCGTAATAGCCGAGGCCGACGGTGACGCGGCCGGAATGGCGGTGCGAATAGCCGAGATAGTTGAGGATGCGCGGGTCCTGCTTGTTGGCGGCGAGGCTGAGCACGGCGATCGCCTCGTCATAGCGTCCATCCATCGCCAGCGCGCGACCGGCATCATAGATGCTGTCGTCATCCAGCATACCTTGCTTGGGCGAGACACATTTCTTCTGCTTCTTGTCCCAGGCCTCCCCCTTCTTGCACTGGCTCTGGCCGCCGCCGCCATTGCCGCCGCCGCCACCACCTCCCCCGCCTTCACCAGCCGAAAACGCCGGAGCCGCAATCAGCGGCAGGGCGGCGATGGCCATGGCGTAAATCAGCAATCGTCTGCGCATTACACTCTCCTCTGAACCTGACAATGCAACACTAACGCCGGGCCAAAGCCGTTTCGTCCCGGAAATGTCATCCTATCTCAAAACCGCGATCTCTCCCAGCAAGGCCATCTTATTCCGGGAAGAGAGGGCATCATAAATCATGGTTCACGATTAACGCCCACGCGCAAGAGAACGTGACGAGCGATGCAAATCCGCTATCATCGGGCCGACCGAGCACGAAGCAGGGAGACGGCCGGTGCAGCAACGCGTTGAACGAGACTGGGAGCTTTCGATCGGTCCCGACACCGTGCGCCTGTTCATCCTGAAGGCGAAGGCGCTCAGCGCCGCCGTCAACGAAGACTATGCCGACGGCGCCGAGCACGAGGTAGAGCTCGACGGCAACGCGCACGACAACCACCATCATGACGGCCTTGCCGAGGAAAGCTCCGAAGATCTCACCGAGGAAGAACTGCGCGAGCTGATCGACGATCTCAATGTCGACGAAGCGGCCGAACTGATTGCGTTGGCCTGGGTTGGCCGCGGCGACTATGACGCGACGGAATGGACGGACGCGCTGACCGCCGCCCGCGAGCGCGCCAACAAGCGCACGGCAAAATATCTACTCGGCATGCCGCTGCTGGCGGACTGGCTCGAGGAGGGGCTGGAAGCGATCGGCGCGTAACAGCGCGGTTACCGATTGTGATCGCCAGCCCCCCTCGCCCAAGGCAACTTCCCTGCATTCTGGCCGTTGCGATACAATGGCGGCGTTTGGCTTTTTCAGATTGGGCAGATTGCTGCTGGCCGTTGCGGCTACGCCGCTGGCGGGACCCGTTTCAGCCAAGGCGCCCGAGTTGCCGCCAACCGCACCGGTTCCGCAACTCAACCAGCAAGTCACTCCGCCAGCACCAACCGAGATCCCGGTCCCCGAACCACGCCCCGCTCCGGAGGCTGAGCGGCCCAAAAACGGTCAGCCTCAAAACGATCAGCCCCAAAATGGCCAGTCCAGGACCGAGCAGCCGAAGCCGCCGGCGATCGCACCACAGCCGCCTGAAAAGCCGGCGCAGGCCGAGCCGCCGGCAAACCCATCGGTCGCGCCACCAAACCCGGCCGAGGCAGACAAAAAGGCGGAGCAAGAAATCCTTCCCGATCCTCGATCGGTCGCAATTGCCGAGAAAGAAATGCCGGCCGAGGAATTGGCCTGCCGCAGGCGGCTGAAATCGATGGGCGTCGATTTCGCGGAGCGCAAGCCCGAGCGCGATGCGGCGGTCGGTTGCTCGATCCCCTACCCGATCGTGCTGAAGACGCTCGGCAAATCCATCGCCATCGGTCCGGAGCCCGAGCTCAATTGCCAGATGGCCGAGGCCGCCGCACGCTTTGCTGCTGCCGTCATCCAGCCTGCGGCCAAAGCGGAGTTTGGCGAGGACCTCAAATCGATCGGCCAGGCCTCCGCCTTCGTCTGCCGGTCGCGCAATGGTGGCGGCAAATTGTCGGAGCACGCCTTCGGCAATGCGCTCGATATCGCCAGCTTCAAGCTTTCGGACGGGAAGGAGATCGATGTCGGCCCGGCGCCGCCGGAAAAGGACGCGAAATTCCTGGACACAGTGCGCAAGGCAGCCTGCGGACCGTTCAAGACCGTGCTTGGCCCCGGCAGCGACGCCGATCATTCGCAGCATCTCCACTTCGACCTCGAACCGCGCCGCAATGGCGGCACGTTTTGCCAATAACGCCGGCCGCCGATAGCGGGCGCCGCAATTTTGCCGCAGACGTGAACGGCGCCGCTGATTTTTCCTTTACTCTTCAGGTTTAGAGTCTGTGCCATCTGGGGACAGGAACCCTTCCGATGGCCGGGCTAATTCGCGCTGCGCTTGTCGCTGCGCGGCACACAGGACGCGCGCGCATGGCCGGCAGGCTTGCCGTCGTGATTGCCATTGCGGCGGTCTCCGCCTGCAACACCGGCAGCGTGCTGTCGCTGCAGCCGGCCGTCGACGTCGGGAGCCAGACCGCTGCCGTTCCGCCCTATTCCGGCCAGCAAGATTCCGGCCCAGAATATTCCGGCATGCAGCGCCTCGTCCCATCCAACCCCTATATGACGGCCGCCTATCCGCGCATGGACAATCCGATGTCGCCGGCCGAACAGATGCCGGCCGCAGAGATCGATTGCCGCAAGGAGCTGAAACGCCTCGGCGTCGTCTACACCGACGTCGCGCCGATCCATGAAGGCCAATGCGGCATCGATTATCCGGTCAGGGTCTCGGCCATCGGCAGCGTCGCGATGAAGCCGGCCGCGACGCTGACCTGCGACATGGCCGCCAGCTTTGCCGGCTGGACCAGGAATGAACTCGTCCCGTCGGCCCGCTGGCGCTATTTTTCAGGCGTCAAGACCATCCACCAGGGCTCGAGCTATTCCTGCCGCAGGATCGCCGGCGAAGGTGTTTTGTCGGAACACGGCAAGGGCAATGCGCTCGACGTGATGAGCATCGAGCTTAACAATGGCGACGACATCGACGTCCGCAAGCCCGGCCTGTTCGCCTTCCGCACGCGCGGCTTCCTCAACAATGTGCGGGCCGACGGCTGCCAGTATTTCACCACCGTGCTCGGCCCCGGCTACAACTACGACCACCGCAACCATTTCCATTTCGACATCAAGAATCGCAAGAACGGCTACCGCGCCTGCCGCTGACCGTTCCGGTTTTCAGATGAAATGCGACAAGTTATTTCGTGCAACAGCGCCTGGATCAGCCGCGTTGTGTGCCGCCGGTGGAAGCCATGCTGCGCCACCAGGTCCTGGACGTGCCACAAGTTTCTGTCGCGGATTCCGCTTTCCTCGAGCATGCTGACGGTGCGGAACAGATACTGCGCGGACGAACCCCAATGTCCGGCTGCCCGCGCCAGCGTCTGCGTCCAGATCAGCGAGCCGTAGGCAAAGACCCAGAGCGCTTTGGCGCCGGTATTCCAGAAGCAGCTGCTCGACAAGATCATCGAACTCCGCGTCGCTATGCTCGGTCGTCCCCGGCTCGGGGCCGGGATCCGGCTCGACCCGTTCGACCAGCGCGATAAGGTCGGCGGTCAACGCCATGGCAGTGCCGCGCGCCGGTTTACCCTCCATCACGCCCTCATTCGTGCTAGCCGGTTCTACGCCATTTCATGCTAAAATATGAGGATAGACCGGCTGCGCGCCGCTTGCCAAGGATTTCGACGGCCCGACGGGCCTGCCAGTTCGAGCCAATGCATGAGCCAACGAAGCCTTCGACGACGTGCAACGACCTGGCTGGTGGCATGCTGTGCCGCTTATCTTTCGCTCGCCTATTTCGCCGCGCCTGAGTTCTGGACGTTACGGGACCGCAATTTTCGCAATCAGCAATTCGAGATGGTGACGCACACGCCGCAAGGCATTCCGGGCGATCCGATCAATGTCGGCCTTGTCGGCACCAAGAAGGAGCTTGTCCATGCTTTTGCCGTCGCCGGCTGGGATACGGCAGACGCGGTCTCGCTGAAGACGGCGATCGAGATCGGCGAAAGCGTGCTGTTTGACCGCCCCTATCCCGACGCGCCGGTCAGCCGGCTGCTGTTCGAAGGCCGCGCCCAGGACCTAGCCTTCGAAAAGCCGGTCGGCGACAGCGCCGACCGGCGCCACCACGTCCGCTTCTGGCAGACCGCTGCGACCGGAGACGACGGCCGGCCGCTTTGGCTTGGCTCGGCAAGCTTTGACCGCGGCGTCGGCCTCAGCCATGACACCGGCGCGATCACTCATCACATCGGCCCCGACATCGACGCCGAGCGCGATGGGCTGATGCGCGACCTGTCCGCCGCCGGCATGCTGATCTCGACCAGCGACATACCAGGGGTCGGCGCCACAAAGACCGGGCGCAACGGCGAAGGCGATCCCTATTTCACCGACGGCAAGGCCATCATCGGCGTACTGCTGCAACTGCCGTAGGCGCGCAATCGGCCCGTCTGACAGCCATTTCGCCCGATGGGCTCAGGGGACGGTGATCACGATCTTGCCGAACGGTCCGGTCTCCAGACGCTCGAATGCCTGCGGCACCTCGTCGAAGCCAAACACCCTGTCGATCACCGGCCTGATCGCGAGCGTCTCGATCGCCTGGTTCATTCGTTCGAAGGCGCGGCGGTGGCCGATCGATATGCCCTGCACGACGATCCGGTTGCGCAGGAACGGAATGATCGGGAAACTGAGCTCCATGCTGCCGAGAAGGCCGATGAGCGACAGCCTGCCGTCGGCGCCCAGCGCATTGAGCGAGCGCCGCGCATTGTCGCCGCCGACCATCTCCAGCACGTGCCTGACGCCGGCGCCGTCTGTCAGCTCGCGGGCGACCTCGTCCCATGCCGGATGGCTGCGATAATTGATCCCCTTCCAGGCGCCGAGCGCTTCTGCCCGCTCGAGCTTCTCGTCGCTGCTCGAGGTGACGATGGCGCGCAGGCCGAAAGCGGCGGCGAACTGCAGCGCAAACAGCGACACGCCGCCGGTGCCTTGGATGAGAACGGTCTCACCCGGGATAGGCTTGGCCGCCTCGACCAGCGCGAACCACGCCGTCAGCGCCGCGATCGGCAGCGTCGATGCCTCGACATCGCTGAGCGACGGCGGCGCCGCCACGGCGGCATCCTCGTGAAAGAGCACATGCTCGGACAGCATGCCGGGCAGTGACGAACCAAGCGTATGCTTGTGCAGCACCGGCGGGGCGTTGCCGTCCGGCCAGTCGGCGATCACCTGACCGAGCACGCGCTGCCCGATGCCGAAGCGGCTGACTTCGCTGCCGGTGGCGACAACTTCGCCAACCGCGTCCGATGTCGGCACGAACGGCAAGCTGAGGTCCGGTATCAGCACGCCATCGACGATCATCCTGTCCTTGTAATTCAGCGATACCGCTGTGACGCGTACCAGAAGATCATGCGGCCCGGGTCGGGGCAGCTTTCCCTCGGCCGGTTTCAAACTGGACAGGCCGAAACCGGTCATCTGCCAGGATCTGTTTTGGGTGCTCATTTGGTTCGCGCTCCGTGGTTGATGGTGCGCGAGACATTTATGCCGTTTCACTATGGAGAAAAGTGCTTCCATGTGGCATGTTATGCAACAGATTAAGGAGCAAAACTCTACAATAGGAGCGCTTCATTGGAATCGGCCGATTTGCAAGGCATCGTCGCATTCGTTCACGCGGTGGAGGCCGGCAGCTTCACCGGCGCCGGCGCGCGGCTGCATGTCACGAAATCGGCGGTCGGCAAGTCGATCGCGCAGCTGGAACAGCGATTGGGCGTTCGCCTGCTCAACCGCACCACCCGCAGCCTGAGCCCGACCAGTGAGGGCCTGAGCTATTACGAAGCCTGCGTCAGGGCACTGGCCGAGATCGAAGCCGCGCAGTCACTGCTGGCTTCGCGCAAGCAGGTGCCTTCCGGGCGGCTGCGCGTCGACCTGCCTTTGGCCTTCGGCCGGCGGTGCGTCGCCCCGGTTCTGTTCGACATTTCCAAAAAATTCCCGGACCTGACGATGGAAATCTCGTTCAACGACCGGCGCGTCGACCTGATCGAGGAAGGCATCGACCTGGCGGTGCGTATGGGCGACCTCGACGACAGCTTGTCGATCGCCGCGCGCCGCATCTATGCCCAACGTTCGGCCATCTGCGCCGCCCCCGCCTATCTCGACGCCCATGGCAGGCCGCTATCGATCGAGGACCTGGCCAGGCACAGCCTCATCGGCTACGGCCGCGACGGCACGGTCCACCCCTGGACCGTCAGGCATGTCGACGGCCGTCTCGAAAAATTCGCGCCCAAGGCGCGGCTGGTGCTCGGCCACGGCGAACCGATGCTCGATGCGGTACTGGCCGGCTGCGGCATCGTCTATCTGCCGACATGGCTGACGGCCGACAGCATCAGGCGCGGCGAGCTCGAAATGGTTCTGTCGGACTGTCTTGTCGAAAACACCGTGGTGCATGCCATCTGGCCGGTAACACGCAATCTCGCGCCAAAGGTGCGCGTCGTCGTCGACGCCCTGATCGAGCATTTTTCCGCGCCGCCCTGGGATGCGGCATGGATGCCGCCTGATTGCCCGGCTCGCTAAATTTAAAAAGCGCGACCGTCCTATTTTCGAAAACCGCGCGGCAATGCTATGGACCCGGCATGCTTTATGCTGAAATTGCCATCGTGGTCGTCCTCATCTGCGTGAACGGCCTTCTGTCGATGTCCGAACTCGCCATCGTCTCGTCGCGGCCGGCGCGCCTCAAGACGATGATCGACCGCAACGTCAAGGGCGCCGGCCGGGCCCTGGCGCTCGGCGCCAATCCGGGAAAATTCCTGTCCTCGGTGCAGATCGGCATCACTTTGGTCGGCGTCTTGTCCGGTGCCTTTTCCGGCGCCACGCTCGGCGAGCGGCTGGCCACCTCCCTGGCGTCGGCCGGCATCCGCGAAAGCCTCGCCGATCCGCTCGGCGTCGGCATCGTCGTCGCCCTCATCACCTATGGCTCGCTGATCATCGGGGAACTGGTGCCCAAGCAGATCGCATTGCGCGACCCCGAACGGGTAGCCGTCAGGGTCGCCCCGGCAATGACCATCCTCGCCAGCGTCTCGGCGCCGCTGGTCTTCCTGCTCGATTTTTCCGGCCGCGCCCTCCTGTGGCTGCTTGGCCAGCGCGGCCAGAGCGAGGACAAGGTCACCGACGAGGAGATCAAGATGCTGGTCGCCGAAGCCGAGCACCACGGCACCATCGAATCCGACGAACGGCGGATGATCGCCGGCGTCATGCGGCTCGGCGACCGTGCCGTGCGCGCGGTGATGACGCCGCGCACCGAGGTCGACTGGATCAATCTGCAATCCGACGAGGCGGCCATCAGAAAGCTGCTGATGGACACCCAGCATTCGCGCCTGCCGGCCGGCGACGGCGGCGTCGACGCCATGATCGGCGTCGTCCAGACCCGCGACGTGCTGGCGGCGATGCTCGGCGGCCGCGCTCTCGACCCGCGCCGGCACGTGCGCACGGCCCCAATCGTGCATGACCAGGCCGATGCGCTGGACGTGCTTGCGACGCTGAAGGAATCCGACGTGCCGATGGCGCTGGTACATGACGAATACGGCCATTTCGAAGGCATCGTCACCCCGGCCGACATACTGGAAGCGATTACCGGCGTCTTCCGTTCGGATCTCGATGCCGGCGAAGAGGAAAACGCCGTCAAGCGCGAGGACGGCTCATGGCTGCTTGCCGGCTACATGCAGGCCGACGAGATGGCGGAGGTCCTCGGCATCGACCTGCCCGAGAACCGCGACTACGAAACCGTCGCCGGCTATGTGCTGTCGCATTTGCACCATCTGCCGGCGACCGGCGAATGTGTCGACGCGCAAGGCTGGCGCTTCGAGGTCGTCGACCTCGACGGCCGCCGCATCGACAAGCTCATCGCCACCCGCCTGCCCGGCCGCCACCGCGAGGTCGTGCGGTAAACGATCGACGCGACTTATGGGCTATATGCTCGCGGCGACACCGCTCGCACAGTCAAAGTTGATTGGGAATACCGCCTATGGTCGACCACCTTTTCGCCGACCCATATCTCGCTGCCGTCTACGATGCCTGGCACCCGAGATCTGCGCGCGACGACTATGATTTCTACCTGCCCCGCATTCTAACAGCAGACGCGGTGCTTGATGTCGGATGTGGAACGGGCACCCTCCTTCACGAGGCACGCCTGGCCGGACATTCAGGGCGGCTCTGCGGCATCGACCCGGCACCCGGCGTGTTGAATCGCGCACGAACACGCGCGGATATCGAATGGGTTCTCGGCGATCTCCAATCGGCCGGCTGGACAGCTGAGTTTGATCTCATTGTGATGACGGGGCACGCATTCCAGGCCCTTGTCAGCGACGAAGACCTGAGGGATTTCATGGCGGCTGTCCGACATGCCCTTGTGCCAGGCGGATGCTTCGCGTTCGAAACGCGGAACCCTTCGGTGCGGGCGTGGGAGCACTGGACACCCGAAAATGCGGTCGTCGTTGAGCTGCCTGACGGGTCGCTGGTGCAGATCACAACAGAGGTGATCATGCCGTTCGATGGACAGACGGTGACATTCACCCACAGGTTCGGCGGAAAGCATCCGAGCCTTCCGCAAGTTAGTCGCAGCACCTTGCGATTCCTCGAGACGGACGCCTTATCGAGCCTGCTGGGGAACGCGGGGCTACGGATCGAACAGCAATTCGGCGGCTTTGACGGCAGCCCACTTGGCCCTTCGAGCCCAGAGATCATCACGTTCGCGACGAGATGAAAAGGAGCATCCGCTCTCCAGCCCTGCAAGCAACGACAACTCGCGGACCCATTGCGGACGTGGAGCCGTATTTCGCGGGGACTGCTGCCGACCGTAGGCTAGGGCCAAACTTGGCAATTCAATCGATCGCCTCGATGCCTTGTGCCTTCAGCCGTTCGAGATGGTCCTTCATCTCTTTCAGCCGCTCGGGGGAGTGGCCCTGCCATTCGGTGACCTCGCCCGTGATCCTGAGCGGCTCGCGGCAGCGATAGGACTGCGTCGGATTGCCGAGAAATTTCTTGTCCGTAAGATTGGGGTCGTCCATGACCGGGCCGGTTGGTTCCACGATGTAGATCCTTTCGCGTCCGTCACCGGCGGCCAGTTCTGCACCCCAGATAGCGGCATCCAGAGTGCCGGTTAGATAGACCCAGGCTGCCTGCTTTCGCGCCCCGTAATTGGAGCTGTAACCGGCTTCGATCAGGTCTCCCGGTTTAAGGTCGGCCCGGGTGCCGTGGTAGAATTGGCGCGGCTTGTCGGGGGCTGTCATCGGCTCATCCTCGCTGTCTCAGGCGTCATGGTGTTGTGGTGCGCACTATTTCATGCACGTCATCGAATCAACCGTCTGGCCGTTCGGTTATCGGACGTCCCCCCATTCCGGTCGTCCCGCCCAAAGCACGCTTCCGGTCGGCTGCCGGTGCGGGTATTATCGGCGCCCTGAACGTCGCTATGGTGGAAAAATGGATCTGCAAACCTTCAGGGATTCGATTGCAAAACCACAGCCGCCAGCCGGCTTGAGCCCTGCCCTGCAGGCGTTGTGGTGGGATGCAAAGGGCGATTGGACTAAGGCGCACGAGTGCGCGCAGCAGCGCGACAATACGGCGGGCATGCACGTGCATGCCTATCTCCACCGCAAGGAAGGCGACCAGTCGAATGCGGAATATTGGTATCGCCGCAGCAACGCGGCGCCGTCGACCTTAACGCTTGACGAGGAATGGCAAGAGTTGGCACGTACACTTTTGCAGCAAAGCTGACGCTTGCTCAGTCATCGTAAAATGGCCGGTCCTGCATCCACTCTCCGGGGTTTCAGCTGGCGCCCTGTGGCTTGTCCCTGCCGTTCCATTCCGCATTGCGCGCCTGCGCCTCTTCGGCGATCAGCTTGAACTCCCGCATCTTCGTAGCTTCGATGGCAAATGCGCGGCTTGGCAGGACGCCAGGGTCCTCCTGACTGTTCTGAAACTGAAAACGGGCCTCCAGTTCGGCCCATATTCGCTCGGGTGCCGTATCCTTGCTGGCAAGCAGCGCAACGACCAGCGCCAGAGTCTCGCGCTGGGCGTTCAGCCGCCCTTCGATCTCTTCATTCGGCAATTCGGACATGCGGGTCGCTTCCGGTTTCTGGCTCAACGGCAAAATCGCACCCTTGTTCCGGAATTCGGGGCTGGCGCGGTCCGGCTGGGCAGCAAATGCTCGCAATCGCAATCGAGATGATCTCTCCTCCTCGATCCTGTTGACTCGGGCCGATGGCACTTTTCGCGCCGCTTGCGTCCAGCCTCTTCGAATGCAGCATGCGGACAAATCTTGAGAGCCTGAGCGAATTCTGCCCCGCAACGATCAAAGCCTGTCATCGAGAACGACCATAGGCTGCTGCGAGCACCGGAACAGCTGCGAAGCCTTGGCGTTGTTGGCATCTCGGATCTCGAGCGGACGCTATGAAACCTTCTGATTTTTAAGCCGTTATCGCCGGATGCCCGAGGCTAAATTTAAGCTGAAATCGGTTGACGGCGCCCGAACGCGCGATGCCGAGAAGTCGCGCCGCGAGAAACAATCGACTGTCGAAGTCGCGTCAGAGGTCGTCGGCCAGCCCGCGCCGCCGCCGGATGTCACCGAACCCGATCCTGAGCTGACACCTGAAGAGGCAGAGCGGGCGCGCAAGAGATACCTGCTTAAGCGCTTCTGGATCAGCGCGAGCGGTTACTGGAGCGGCAGTGGCGACAGGGTCGCCTGGCCGTTGACGATCGGGCTGTTGGTCCTGATCGTCGCCAATGTCGGCTTCCAGTATGGGATCAATGTCTGGAATCGCGCAATTTTCGACGCCATTGAGCAACGCAATGCCCACACCGTATATTGGCTGAGCGCCGTATTCCTGCCACTCGTGATCGGAAGCGCCAGCCTTGTGGTGGCACAAGTCTTCTTTCGCATGAGGATACAGCGCCGCTGGCGGTCCTGGCTCACCACCGCGGTCATCGCGCGCTGGCTGGCAAGCGGCCGCTACTATCAGCTGAACCTCGTCGGCGGCGATCATAGCAACCCCGAAGCCCGCATCGCCGAGGATTTGCGGATTGCCACCGAATCGCCCGTCGATTTCATCGCCGGTGTCATCGTCGCATTTCTGTCGGCCTCGACCTTCATCGTGGTGCTCTGGACGATCGGCGGCGCCCTGACCCTGACGATTGCAGGTTCGACCGTCACCATTCCCGGCTTCCTGGTCATCACCGCAGTGCTCTATTCCGCGATCACGTCCACTTCGATGGCGGTCATTGGCCGCCATTTCGTCCACCTCTCCGAGGAAAAAAATCAGGCGGAAGCCGAGTTCCGCTACACGCTGACGCGCGTGCGGGAAAACGGCGAGAGCATCGCATTGCTCGGCGGCGAGGAGGAGGAGCGCAGCGGCATGGACAAGACATTTGCCCATGTGCTCAGGCAATGGGCGCTCCTTGCAGGCCAGCACATGCGCACGGCACTGGTGTCTCAGGGGTCGAGCCTGTTTGCGCCTGTCGTGCCGGTCTTGCTTTGCGCTCCAAAGTTCCTCGAAGGCAGCATGACACTTGGACAGGTCATGCAGGCTGCCTCGGCCTTTGCCATCGTGCAGGGCGCGTTCGGATGGCTGGTCGACAACTATCCCCGTCTCGCCGATTGGAACGCCTGTGCACGGCGCATCGCCTCGCTGATGATGTCGCTCGACGGGCTCGAGCGGGCGGAACAGAGCAACACGCTGGGACGCATAAAGCGCGGCGAGACCGGCGGCGATGCGATGCTCAGCCTGAACAATCTCTCCGTGTCGCTCGACGACGGCACCGCCGTGGTCAAGGAAACCGAGGTCGTGATCGAACCAGGCGAGCGGGTGCTCGTCGCCGGCGAATCCGGCTCGGGCAAGAGTACGCTGGTGCGGGCCGTCGCGGGTCTGTGGCCATGGGGTAGCGGCAGCGTCAACATCCGCGCCGACAGACGGTTGTTCATGTTGCCGCAACGGCCCTACATCCCGACCGGGACGCTTCGCCGCGCTGTCGCCTATCCAGGCGCCGCCGACAACTGGACGCTGGATAAGATCAAGGCTGCCCTCGACAAGGTGGGGCTCGACTACCTCAACGACCGGATCGAGGAGGACGCGCCATGGGACCAGACCTTGTCGGGTGGCGAAAAGCAGCGCCTCGCCTTTGCGCGTCTTCTGCTGCACCGCCCCGATATCATCGTGCTGGACGAGGCAACGTCGGCACTCGATGAGAAGAGCCAGGACAAGATGATGGAGATGATTATTCGCGAATTGCCGAAGGTCACCATCATAAGCGTAGCGCACCGCGCCGAGCTGGAGGCCTTCCACAGCCGCAAGATCACATTGGAGCGGCACAAGGGCGGCGCAAAACTTGTCAGCGATATCGAACTCGTCCCGCGCAAGGACAGACGGAACTTGCTCATGCGCCTTCTGAGGCAACGGCGCGCCAACGGAAAGCCAGCGCGACCTTGAGCAAAGCGGCGCTGCCCTACGCAAAGAGTGAGGCCGCCGGTCGGACCAGGCGGACCATCGCCGGTTCGAGTCACTGCCCGCATCTGGTCCTGAAAGCACCAGCCGTGGTACCTTGATTCCGGGCAGCTGCTGCTGCCGGAACGTCGATGGCACGAGCGCATTTCCATGTCCGGTGCAACGCCGAGGCCAGCTGTGAAAAACCCGGGTTGATTTCAAAAGCCCCGATTGATTTCGAAAGCAAAGGGACCAGCAATGACAATCGCCAAGAACACGATCTGCCTTTGGTACGACAAGGACGCCGAGGCTGCGGCCCGCTTCTATTCCGAGATTTTTCCCGACAGTTCGGTGAAATCCGTCCACCGCGCTCCCAGCGACTACCCGTCCGGCAAGGCAGGCGACGTGCTGACGGTCGAGTTCACGGTCGCCGGCATCCCCTGTCTCGGCCTCAATGGCGGGCCCGCGTTTAAGCACAACGAAGCCTTCTCCTTCCAGATCGCCACCGACGATCAGCAGGAGACCGACCGCTATTGGAACGCCATCGTCGGCAATGGCGGCCAGGAAAGTGCCTGCGGCTGGTGCAAGGACAAATGGGGCATCTCCTGGCAAATCACGCCGCGCGTGCTGACCGAAGCGATGGCCGCCGGCGGCGATGAAGCAAAGCGCGCATTCGAAGCGATGATGGAGATGAAAAAGATCGACGTTGCAGCGATCGAGGCGGCGCGGCGCGGCTGACAGTTCGGGGTTAGCCCGACGCGAAAAGATCAGGGCAGAGCGGCCGGAAATGCTGCCGGCCCACCTCCAGACAGGCGTGCGATGGTGTTGAACTGCGCTGAGTTTTACGACGCCGAACTGCGGCGGCACAACGAGGTATTCAGGGCTGCGGTCAAGGCGGGAACGCGCGATTGCGTGCTCGATATCGGATGCGGTTCGGGACAATCCTCTCGTGATGCCGCCCGTGTCGCGGTGGAAGGGAGCGTGCTCGGCGTGGATGTATCGGCGCAGATGCTCGAGATCGCCCGGAGCCGTAGCGCCGAAGAAGGATTGCGAAACGTCGCCTTTGAGCGCGGCGATGCGCAATTGCTGGTATTTCCGCCTGCCGGCTTCGATCTGTGCATCAGTCGATTTGGCGTGATGTTCTTTGCCGATCCGGCGGCGGCGTTCGCCAATATCGGCCGGGCGATGCGACCAGGGGCACGTCTTGTGTGGATGGTATGGCAATGCCAGGACCGTAATGAGTGGGCAACTGCCATTCAGGGGGCAATTGCGCCGGGGACCGCCATATCGGCGGGCGCCGCCACCCCGTTTTCGCTTGGCGACCCCGCCATCACCGCGGAGATCTTGCGTGCATCCGGTTTTGTTTCGGTCGACTTTGCCGAAGTGCGTGAGCCGGTCTTCTACGGCCAGGACGTCGATGCGGCCTATGACGCTTTGCTTGGCCTGCAACTGGTCAAGGATCCGCTCGCCCGCGCGGATGTGGATGTCGACGCGGCGCTACGGCGGTTGCGCGATCTGCTCGACGCGCACTTGACCGCGGACGGTGTGCTTTTCGACTCGCGCGCCTGGATCATCACCGCAGTTCGGGCGAGCCGACAGTCACCGGGCGATTGACCCGTAGACGATCCTGTTCTCTCGGCCTTCCTGTCAGTCCATTTGCGGCGTGACTTCTGAAAGCAGCCAATCCCTGAAAGCCTTGACCTTGCGCTGACGGATCGCCTCCGGCGGGTAGACGAGATAGAAGCTGGAAGGGGATTTCAGGGCGTGGCCGAAGGGGCGGACAAGCCGCCCGGCGGCGAGGTCGGCCGCAACGAGCATGGTCCGACCCAGCACCACCCCCTCGCCTTGTGCAGCCGACTCCATGGCAAAGGTGGCAGAGTCGAAGGTAATCCCGCTCTGCGGGTCCACGCCCTCGACCCCGGCGCTCGCCAGCCAGGTCGCCCAGTCGATCGGAAAGCTGTCACGGATCAGCGTGTGGTGTCTGAGGTCCTGAGGCGTGCGCAGCGGATGCGCACCCTCAAGAAGCTTTGGGCTGCACACTGGAAACACCTCCTCGCCGGTGAGGAACTCCGACGTGAGCCCCGGATAGTTTCCGCTGCCATAACGGACGGCGACATCGATGCCGTCGCCGAGGAAGTTGGTCAGCTTCCCGCTCGTCGAAACCCGTACATCGATGTCGCCATGCGCACGGTGAAAGCGGTAGAGGCGTGGCACCAGCCATCTCCCCGCGAAGCCATCGGAGGTGCTGACGTTCAGTGTCGAGCTCGAATAGCGGGCCGTTGCCGCAGCAGTGGCGGCGGCCAACTGGTCGAGCACCTCGCGCACCGCCCGCGCATAGGGCTCGCCGACGGCGGTCAGGCTCACCGAACGCGTACCGCGCTCGAACAACTGCACACCGAGCTGATCCTCAAGGTTCTTGATCGCCCGGCTGATCGCACCGTGGGTGACATGAAGTTCCTCTGCCGCCTTGGAGAAACTCAACAGGCGCGCCGCCGCTTCGAAGCTCGGCAAGGTGGTGAGGGGAGGCAGCTTCCGGGGCATGGATCGATACCTATATGTGAGCGATGCTCACACATTGTCGCCGATAAGTCGTTTGTCGTCCAGGCCGGAAGACGGCATGTTTGCTCGCGTATTCAGTCATTCACCGCCGCTGCAAAAGGCGATTTGATGTGACTTATACTCTCGCTGACGAAAGTCGCGGGGCAACTGCTGAAACCAAAACTGCCGCCACTCTGGGAGAGCACCATGAACGCCAAACGAGTTGAACCCATCGTCGACGTCCTGACCGGCATGGCCGGCCGCATCCTCGCCTCGAGCAGCCGGCGCCGGACCGAGCGGCAGATTGCACGCTTCTCGACCCGCCGGCTCGAAGACCTCGGGTTTGCCCGCGACTGGGACGGCTCGGTCTATCGGCCGTCGGACTACCGCTAAGCCTGAATGAAAGCAACAGCGGACAGGCTCTTCGCCAAAAATCGCTGCCGCAAGGAATTAACGGAGAACGGACATGGCCACCATCCACCCATTCCTCTGGTTCAACACCGACGCCAAGGAGGCCCGCGATTTCTACCTCTCGGTCTTCAAGAACAGCAAAGCGCTCCAGACGCTCGAATACACCGACTGGGTGTCCGGAACCAACAAGACGGTCCCGCATGCCACCTTCGATTTCGAGCTCGAGGGTCTGCACCTTACAGCGCTCAATGCCGGGCCGCAGCCGCCTTTCAACGAGCGGCTCTCACTCTACATCGAGACCAGGGACCAGGCCGAGACAGACTACTACTATGAGGCGCTCACCGCCGGCGGCGGCAGGGAACAACCCTGCGGCTGGCTCACCGACAAGTTCGGCGTCTACTGGCAGGTCATCCCGGAAATCCTGCCGCGGCTCAGCGCCGACCCGGACCGCGAAAAGGCCAACCGCGTCCGGCAGGCGATGTACGGGATGCGCAAGATCATCATCGCCGACCTCGAAGCCGCCTACGACGGCAAAGCTTGACCCTCACCGAAATCGCAAACGAATGGAGACCTCCCATGACATCGCTCGTGGACAGGAAAGTCATCGTCATCGGCGGCAGCTCCGGCATCGGTCTCGGCGTCGCGGAAGCTGCTCTCAATTGCGGAGCGAAGGTCGTGATCGTCAGCCGGTCGCCCGCGAAACTGCAGGCGGCCGAACGGACGCTCAATACGGGGCACGTGACCAGCTTGGTTGCCGATATGACCGACGAAGCGGACGTCGCTCGCCTGTTCGAGGAGATCGGTCCCTTCGACCACCTGGTATCGACCGCCGGAACACTGCCGCCCGGCGATCCGATCGGCAGTACCGACATGGAGGCTGTGCGAGGCTTCGTCGACAACAAGCTGATTGGGGCCGTCATGCTCTCCAAGCACGCTGTGCGCACCCTGAAGGCCGGTGGCTCCATGACCTTCACCTCGGGCATCAACAAGGACAAGCCGCCAGTGCCGGGAGGCTCGGTCGTCTCAGCGATTGCCGGCTCATTCAGCTACTTCGCCCGCGCCCTGGCGCTCGAACTGGCCCCGACGCGCGTCAATGTCGTGTCTCCCGGATGGGTCGACACACCGATGTGGGACATTGTTGGAGAAGCCAAATCCAGCTTCTTTGCCGACATGGCTGCCCGGTTGCCGTCGAGAAAAATTCCGACCGCTGCGGACGTCGCCGCCGCCTATGTCTACCTCATGGAAAGCGAGTTCACGACCGGCGAGACAATCCGCATCGATGGCGGCCATAACCTGATCTAGCCGCCATTTGCACGCCGCCTGAATGGGTTGAGTCGGCATGACCCGCTAGTCCGGCGCACTCCTGCCGAAGGCGACGAACGCTGGCGGATCATGCCGGCGTAGCCCAATCGGGGTTTACATCGGCAGCCAGGTCCCTAGTTTTAGCGTTTCGCGCCGCGCACCCGAGTGCGTGGATGATCGAGGACGGGACTGTGAGCTCTGGCCGGCCCCTCGAAACTTTCAAAGGATGGCTATCATGACACAGGCCAAGAATGGCGACACCGTGCGCATCAATTACAATGGCCGCCTGGCTGACGGCACTCAGTTCGATTCTTCCGGCAACGAACCGCTGCAATTCACGTTGGGTGAAGGACAAGTGATCGCCGGTCTCGAAACCCATGTCGAGGGTATGGAGGTGGGCGCGAAAAGCACCGTCACCATTCCCGCCGACGCCGCCTATGGCCCCCACCGCCCCGAAGCGGTGATGACCGTCGACCGCGCCCGCGTGCCAGACAACATCAACGTCGATATCGGCACTCGATTGCAGGTCAGAACCGCAGAGGGGCGCCCGATGCCGGTAACAGTCGTCGGCGTGGACGACACCAGCGTCAAGCTCGACGGCAATCATCCTTTGGCGGGACGGGATCTGGTGTTCGACGTTGAACTGGTCGAGATCGTTCAGGCGGCGTAGGCACGGCAAAGCGCGTAACGGCATGATTTTTCGGGTGACGCATTTCGACCGGCGGTTCCGGCGGTGCGTCACCTGTCGGGGGCAAAGACCGCGACGGCGGAAATCGTGTAGCGTGCAGCAACCCATAGAGACATTCGGCATCTGGAATGTCCAATTCAGCGTCGCAGTCTCGAGGACCTGTGGAAGACCTCGCTTGACAGCCGACTTCTCGTGACTGCAAAGTCTCGTGATGCGGGCGATTGGTTGGAATAGAATTGCGCGTGTCGGGGCAATCGTGCTGATGATCGGCACAAATGTTCCTGGGCCGGCGCGTTCCGACTCGCTCCTTCTCACAAGCCCGTCCCAGCCAGCCAATGTCGGCGATGCGATGCTGGCGGCTGCCAATTATCATGATTCCGGCGACTATGATCGCGACCTTGCCGCTGTGGCGAAGCAGGCAGGCGACTGGGTCGTCAAGCGCGCAATGGAGGTGCCTCGCCCCGCACTGGTGCTCGACATCGACGAGACGGCGTTGGCCAACTGGGAAGTGATCACACGTGACAATTTCGGCCGCCCGATCGGCGGCGCCTGCGACATCGCAATCGACGGCCCCTGTGGCTGGGCCGCCTGGGATCAGCTTGCGAAGGATCCGGCTATCGACCCTGTGCTGGAGGTTTTCCGGCAGGCGCGAACGGCGAAAGTCGCGGTGTTCTTCATCACCGGACGTCCGGAGGACCAACGTCAGGCAACCGAACAGAACCTGCAGTCGGCCGGCTATGCCGGCTATGAGCACCTTTACATGGTCCAGCCTGGGGCCAAATACGGCTCCGCAGCAGATTTCAAGGCACCCATAAGGGCCGAAATCGAAAAGGCCGGCTACACGATAATTGCCAATGTCGGTGACCAGCCATCCGACCTGTTCGGGGGGCATGCCGAGAAGCTGTTCCTGCTGCCTAATCCGTTCTACCGGGTTCGCTGACGGCCTGTACGGCACAAGCCCGGATCCTCGGCTCCTTGCCGACCACCTGCTAAGGTATCAAGACGACCTTGCCGGTTGCGCCGCGCTCCTCCAGCAGGCGGTGTGCGTGGCTGGCCTGGTCGAGTGGGAAGCGGCCACCTTTGGTCACCACAAGCTGACCACCAGCGGCCAGATCGAAAAGTTCCAAAAGGCCGTCACGGAGCCCGTCCGTAGACAGCAACGGAAGCAGGGCAAAACCCCTCAGCGACTGGTTGCGGCCGATCATCGCCTCCATCTCCGGGGCGCCGAGCGCGTATCTGCCAAGGGCGGCAAACACCAGCTCTCCGCAAGGCGCCAGGGCCTCGAGCGCGGCCGCCGTCAGCGGGCCGCCGACGATGTCGTAGATGATGTCGACGCCAGCGCCACCTGTCGCTGCCCGGGCGTGCTCGGGCCAATCCGCGTTGCTGTAGTCGACGGCGGCATCGGCTCCCAGCGACAAAGCAAGATCGAGCTTGGCCTTGCTGCCGGCTGCCGCGATGACACGGCTCGCGCCGGCGCGCTTGGCAAGCTGGACGAGCAACGAACCGACGCCACCCGCGGCAGCGGCGACCAGCACCGATTTGCCGGCCGGCCGGCTTTGCCGCGATAGATGCAGCGCCGTCAGCCCTTGCACCATCAATGCCGTCGCGTCTTCGAACGAGAGCGCATCCGGCAGCGGCACGGCCAGGCTTGCGTCGATCGTCACATACTCGGCATAGCCGCCAAACGGCTGGCTTGAGGCGAACAACGGCGCAGCGACGCGCATGCCGAGCAAGGAAGCCTCCACCCCATGCCCAAGCGCCTCCACGATCCCGGCGGCCTCGACACCAGGGATCATCGGCAGCTGCGGCGTCACCGCATAGCGATCCGCGCGCATCAGCACTTCGAAGAAATTCACCCCGGCCGCATGAACGCGGACCAGGACCTCGCCGGCTTGCGGCTCAGGCTTCGGCACCGCGACTATCTCGAGAACGTCGGCCTCGCCGAAACGGTTCAGTTGAATAGCTCTCATCGCAGGCACCGATTGCTGTTGGCATCGGCCGCTGTTTGCCACTATCTGCCTGGCTTCGACTACACACCGATTTGTCCGCTGCTGACCGGGAGGTGACCATGACCAAGCTGATCAAGAGGCTGCCGATGCTGCCGGCGGAGCGCGCGCTGAAAGTGATTTCGGGCCGCTGGAAGGCCGTCATCCTGTACCATCTCTTCGACAGGCCCCGGCGGCTGTCGGCGCTGCAGGCGCTGATGCCCGGCATTACCCAGAAAGTGCTGATCCAGCAGCTTCGCGAAATGGAAGAGCACGGCCTCGTCCGCCGCGAGATCTTTGCCGAGATCCCCTCGCGCGTCGAGTATTCGGCGACGCGGCTCGGCCTCAGCCTCGAGCCGATCCTGCTGGCACTTTGCAAGTGGGGCCAGCATCACGCCGACGAGCTGAACGAGATGGACCGCCTTGCCGATTGCATCATCAGGCCACGGCAAGCGCAGGACGCCCATGCCGTGTGAAACAAAAGGGGCGGCGCATGCGCCGCCCCAATGCTTGGGAGAATTAATCCTTGGGAGGACTGTTCGAACCTATGCTCAGGCCGCCTTGACTTCCTCGGCGACGGCATCGGCCTGACGCGCCGTCTTCAGCACCCTCGCCCACCATGCAATGTCGTTGACCAGCGCGGTTGCCGCCTGGTTGAGGTGCTCGAACTCGTCGAGCTTCTTGTCGCCTTGCTTGACCGCAAGGAAATCGGCCCAGGAGATGTGTACGGCGGACTTCACCGGCGCCATCTGCAACTCGACCGCATGCAGCCTCAGCTGCTCGACCGCGCGCGCGCCACCGACGCTGCCATACCCGACGAAGCCGGCCGGCTTCTTGTTCCACTCGTTGGCGGCGTAGTCGATGGCGTTCTTCAGAACGGCCGTCGGGCCATGATTGTATTCGGCGGCGGTGAAGATGAAGCCGTCGAATCCGGCGACCTTCTTTTGCCAGCGCTGCGCCACTTCGTTCTGCGACGGCGCCCAGGCGGAGGATGCGACCTCATCGAAGAACGGCAGCGGGAAATCGCGCAGGTCGACGACTTCGACGTCGATATCGGCATGCGACTTGGCGATCCTGGCAATCCATTGGGCCGGGACGTCGGCAAAGCGCGCGGCGCGGGTCGAACCAATGACGATGGCGATTTTGGGTTTTGACATAGAGGGGCTCTCCTTACAGCAATACTGGTATCGTTTAGATACCTGAGCTATATGAGTAACCGGCCGCTCAATGTGCAAGGAGGCACTTTTTTGTTACCAAGGCACCCGCACCGCACCGAGGACTGCCGCGCCGTCTCGGAAATCCTGCAGCGCGTCGGTGACAAATGGACTGTGCTCGTCGTTGGCAAACTCGGCAACGGGCCGCTGCGTTTCAACGAGTTGCGCAGCGCGGTCGGCGGCATTTCGCAAAAGATGCTGACCACCACCTTGCGCGGGCTCGAGCGCGACGGCTTCGTCACCCGCACCGTATTCCCGACCATCCCGCCGCGGGTCGACTACGAATTGACCGATCTTGGCTACGAGCTGCTGGTGCCGGTCGATGCGCTCGGCGAATGGGCACGCAAGAACACGGAGCGCGTCAAGGCCGCGCGAGAAAAATTCGACGCCATGCACAGCTGAACCCTTGCGCTGCAAGGGTTTGAAGCTGTCGGGGATGCTCCGGACGAGCCCTACTGCTGTAACTGCATCTTGCTCTTCGGCAGCTTCTCGATCCGGTTCCATTTCGGGTTGGGACTGACCACCTTGCCGCCAATCGTGCAGGTCGTGGTCGTCTCCTTGCGGCAATTGCTCACCGTCGTGCCGCTGGTGTCGCATTTCGTCGCCGAGCAGATCTCGCACTTGGCCGCCTGCCCGTTGATTGTGCGATTTTCCGACGTGCAGGTGGCGCCTGGATCGCCTTTTTTGACCTCGGCAAAGGCGCTTGCTGACGACAGGCAGAGCAAGGCTGCAAAGGCACTCGCCAGGGCAGCGTTCAGCATGTGTTGACGCATTGTCTTTCCTCCCAAGATCCCGTCGGTCGCGCTGCAGGCGCGCATGCGGGAACCCGTCGGTCAAAGACCACGCGGGATCGCTGTCCGCATCCCCCGCGCGGGAGAGACTGCTGTCTAAATCCGTCTTCTGGAATCAGGCCGGGTCAGCCTTCGGCCGGAACCGCCTTCGGCTTGCCTTCGCCGTCCAGCGCCACCATGACGAAGTCGGCATGGGTGACCTTCTCCATCAGGTCGGAGAGATAGCGCTGCGCCCAGGCCTCGACCTTGAGCGTCATCGAGGTGCGGCCGACGCGTTCGACATGCGTATAGATGCACAGCGTGTCGCCGATCTTCATCGGTTTGGCGAAGGACATTTCCTTCACCGCCGCCGTCACCACGCGGCCCTTGGCGCGCTCGGCGGCGCGGATGCCGCAGGCGAGATCCATCTGCGCCATCACCCAGCCGCCAAAAATGTCGCCTGCCGCATTGGCGTCCGAAGGCATAGCCAGCGTCCTGAGCGTAAGATCGCCGATCGGCCGCCCGTCCGCATAATGCACCATTGGCCAATCCTCTCGAACCGATCGCCCAGACCCCGTACCGTCGCGGCACGGACAGGTCAACGCCATTGAATGGTGTCGCGGCCTGCAGTTCGGGTATCGGTCGACGGTGTTGAAAGGATGCTGTGCGCAGCTAGACGAGCCCAACCAGTAGGATTGCATTCTATGGCCGAGGTGAGAAGGCTGGCGCGCCCGATGGCGCGACAGAACCAAGCCCTCGCCGATAGCCGTGCTTCACAAAGCGGGCCAGGGTGTCGGGACGTAGGCGTAGGCGTTGCCGTCGCGGATGACATGACCGATGCCTGGGAAGGGCAGGTGCATACCCGCGACGAGCAGGCCATCCGCCGACACCATGTCGAGCACCTTCTTGCGCGTGGCGATTGCGGCCTCCTGGTCCACGTCGAAGGCGATTGCCCATTCCGGATGCGCAAATTGCAGCGCGGAGGCGTGGATTACGTCAGTCAAGAGCAGCAGGTTGGCATCACCAGAGCCAATTCGAAGCGCGAGATGCCCCGGCGTGTGTCCAGGCGCAGGCAACGCGCTGATCCCGGGCGCGATCTCGACCTCGCCTTTGATCTTCCGGACCTTGCCATGGTAAGGCAGCAGCGATTTGCGCGCTATTTCGAAGTACGGCTTCATCTGGTCGGGCGCCTTGAACCGTATCCCGTCATCGTGCCAGAAAGCGAATTCCGGCGCGGCAACCACGACCTCCGCTGCCGGGAAGGCGGCCGTGCCGCCAATACCGACAAGGCCGTTGGCATGGTCGGGATGGAGGTGGGTGATGATTATCGTGTCGATTTCTTCCGGCCCGACGCCAGCGGCGGCGAGCGCCTCGGGTATATGTCCCAGTATGGGCCCCAGCGCCGATGCCGTGCCGGTATCGATCAGTACCCGTCTGTCGCCTTTGGTGACAAGGTAAGCATTGACCGAGGTCGGGAGTGGTTTTGGCAGGAATGCCTTTGCCAGCAGCGCTTCGGCGGCAGCGGTATCTGCGGAAGGGAAGAGTTCGAGGCCGAGATTGAGGTAGCCGTCGCTCAGTGCTGTGATCTCGAGGTCGCCGAGCATGAACCTGTGGGCGCTCGCAAGCGAAGCCGGAGACGGGGCGGCGATAGCCGCAGCGTTGCTCCCAAAGAGGCTGATCGGGGGAAGTAGCAGGGCGCCGGCACTAAAGGTGCCGATACCGAACGTTCGACGGTTGATATTCATGGTCTTGTCTTTCGAATTGCAGCTGAAAGCTGGGCGCAGGGTACGGGATCGCCGCAGGGCGGATGCCGACCGCTCGGACCACTCCATGGAAATGGAAGACCTTCGGGCGGGTCGGCGCTGTTCACGGCGAACTCCTTGCGACATCAATAATGCGCCTCATAAACAGCGGGAATAGCGATGGGATGCAGTTAACTGCTGCAGATTAGGCAGCAATCAATTTTCTGCGCCGAGCCGGAGAACGGCGGGGATGCTGAGCGAAATCCCCTTTTCGAACATCACCCGCATGAACTGCAATCTATGATGCGCTAGCGCGCAGTGCAGGCTAGACTGGGCAAGATAGGTAGCGGATGACGGCTGACATGAAGCTTACCTTTCGCCCACTGACGCCCGATCTGTGGCCGGCACTCGAGGACCTGTTCGGTGACAGCGCCGTCTGCAGTCGTTGTTGGTGTATGTACGGGCGGATCGGTCGTTCTTATCGAAAACGATCCGGTGAGGAAAACAAGGCAGCGTTCCGGCAAGCCGTCCAGCATGGTCCGCCTCCGGGTTTGCTTGCTTTCGACGGCGACATGGCTATCGGCTGGTGCCAGGTGACACCGCGAGATGCTCTGCCCTGGCTCGATCGGCTATTTCGGCTCAAGCGCGTGGATGACAGGCCGGTCTGGTCCCTGTCCTGCCTCTACGTGCGAAGACAATACCGCCGGCGGGGCGTAACATCCCAGCTGATTGCACAGGCCCTGGAAGTCGCAAGGCACGCAAATGCTCCGGCGCTCGAAGCCTATCCTTTCGACGCAGACGTATCGCCGAGCGCTTCCGGCAGCGGATATGCCTCCACCTTCGCGCGCGCCGGGTTCAGGGTCGTCGCCCGCAGGACCCCGGCCCGCCCGATCATGCGCTATGATTTCAAGCAGATTGCCGATCATCGCCTGTGATGCTCGGATCGGTTGGTGGAGGAACAATTGGCTTTAGCGCTCAATCGAATTGTTCTCTACGCCAAGAACCTGGAAGCGACAGTCGCCTTCTACGAAAAGCATTTCGGTTTCAAAGCGCATCGAGAGGACGGTGACCGTATTATCGAATTGGTCAGTCCAGCCGGAGGCACACGCCTGATGCTCCACCAGGCTGGCAAAGGACAGCGGTCGGGACAAATCGACCGTTAAACTGGTTTCGATGTCGAGGACGTCCAGGCGTTTCCTGCGCAACGCGCCAGCGACGGCCTGCTATTCGGCGCCCTGCATGAGGCGGGCGGCTATGTTTTCGCCAACGCCCATGACCCATGCGATAACACGATTTCAATTTCCAGCCGCGCCTTCCGCAAAGCAGTCGCGTCATAGCGTGAGCAGCGCGCGCCAGTCGCTTTTTTCACAAGCGATGCCGGAAGCTCCGTGATGGCGGCGGTCCGCGGCGTCTAGGCTGGGCGAAATTCAGGGCCATCTTTATCCACCATGCAGACCTATGACTTCATCATCGTCGGTTCCGGCTCGGCCGGCTCGGTCCTGGCCGAAAGGTTGTCGGCTTCCGGCCGCTTCTCGGTGCTGGTGCTCGAGGCCGGCGGCAGCGACCGCCGCTTCTACGTGCAGATGCCGCTCGGCTATGGCAAGACCTTCTTCGATCCGGCAGTCAACTGGAACTACAAGGCCGAGCCGGACCCGGGTCTCGCCGGCAATGTCGACCACTGGCCGCGCGGCAAGCTGCTCGGCGGTTCGAGCTCGATCAACGCCATGGTCTGGATAAGGGGCGCGCGCGAGGATTTCGACGCCTGGCGGGACGCCGGCAATCCCGGCTGGGGCTTCGACGACCTGCTGCCCGCCTTCAAGGCGCTGGAGGACAACCAGGCCGGCGCCGACCAATGGCGCGGCGTCGGTGGGCCGCTGCATATCACCGACTGCTCGACCTCCGTCCATCCGCTCACCAAGCGCTATCTCGCGGCCGCCAATCAAGCCGGCATGCCGCTCAACCCGGATTTCAACGGCGCCTCGCAGGAAGGCGTCGGCGTCTACCAGATCACCACCAGGAACGGCCGCCGCATGTCGGCGGCGCGCGCCTTCCTGCGCCCGGCGATGAAGCGCAAAAACGTCCGCGTCGAGATCAACGCGCTGGCGACCAAAATCCTTTTCGAGGGCAAGCGCGCCATCGGCGTCGAGTATCTCCAGAATGGTGCCACGAAAACCGCCCGCGCCGGCCGCGAAATCATCCTGTCGGGGGGTTCGGTCAATTCGCCCCAACTTCTCCAGCTCTCCGGCATCGGCCCGTCGGCGCTGCTTGGCGCGCTCGGCATTCCTGTCGTTCACGCCAACGAGAATGTCGGGGCAAACCTGCAGGACCATGTCGGCATCAACTACACCTTCAAGGGCAGGCTGCCGACGCTCAACCAGGTCCTGCGCCCGTGGTGGGGCAAGCTGCTGGTCGGCATGCAGTACGTGTTTTTGCGCTCAGGCCCGCTGTCGCTGTCGATGAACAATGCCGGCGGCTTCTTCCGCACCGATCCGGCCGCGGCACGGCCCAACATGCAGCTCTATTTCCAGGCCTTCTCGACCGTCATTCCGAAGAGCGGCGAGCGGCCGATCCTGACGCCCGATCCGTGGCCCGGCTTTTCCATCGGGCTGTCCAACTGCCGTCCGTCGAGCCGCGGTGAAATCATGATCCGCTCCGCCAATCCGCGCGATTATCCCAAAATCGTCGCCAACGCGTTTTCAACCGAGGCAGACGTCGCCGAAATGCTGGCAGCGGTGAAATTCGTCAGAAAGATCGCATCGATGCCGGCGATGGCCGAGATCATCGAGGAGGAGGTTTTGCCCGGTCCCTCGATCACCTCCGATGCAGATCTCATCCAGGATTTCAGGAAGCGCTCGGGCACCGTCTATCATCCGGTCTCGACCTGCCGCATGGGGCCTGACGCCGCGCGCGCCGTCGTCGACCCGCGCCTGCGGGTGCACGGCATCGAAGCCCTGCGCGTCATCGACGCCTCGATCTTTCCCGACAACATCACCGGCAACACCAACGCCGCCGCGATCATGACCGGATGGAAGGGCGCCGAACTGGTTCTGGAGGATCAGCAATGAAAATCACCGACGTCAAGACCTGGGTGGTCGGCAATCCGCCGCCCGGCATCGGCGGCAAGTATTTCATCTTCGTCAAGCTCACCACCGATGGCGGCGTCGTCGGCTATGGCGAAGCTTACAACGCCACCTTCTCGGCCCATGTCACCGCAAAAATGGTCGAGGACATGGCAGAGCGCTATCTCGTCGGCCGCGATCCGCACGACGTCGAAAACTTCTTCCGCCGCGCCTATTCGTCAGGCTTCACCCAGCGCCCCGACGTGTCGGGCATGGGCTGTTTCTCGGCGCTCGAAATCGCCTGCTGGGACATCATCGGCAAGGAGGCCGGCAAGCCGGTCTACAAGTTGCTTGGTGGCCAGGTGCACGAAACGCTGCGTTCCTATACCTACCTCTACCCGCACAGCGGCAGCGTCCACTCCGAGGACGCCCGCGGCAAGAACGTCTACAACGACCCCGATCTGGCCGCCGCCTGCGCGCTCGAATATGTCGAGCAGGGTTTCAACGCGGTCAAGCTCGACCCAGCCGGCCCCTACACCGCCTTCGACGGCCACCAGCCGCGCCTCGTCGACATCGATCTCTCCGCCCGTATGGTCAAGGCGATCCGCGAGGCGGTCGGCACCCGCGCCGATATCCTGTTCGGCACGCACGGCCAGTTCACAGCTTCGGGTGCGCTGCGCCTCGCGCGCGCCATCGAGCCTTATGACCCGCTGTGGTTCGAGGAGCCGGTGCCGCCCGACATGCCCGAGGTGATGGCGCAGGTCGCCCGCGCGACCTCGATCCCGATTGCCACCGGCGAGCGGCTGACGACCAAGTTCGAATTCGCGCGTGTGATCGAGAACCGCGCGGCGACCATTCTGCAGCCGGACCTCGGCCGCTCCGGCGGCATTCTCGAAACCAAGAAGATCGCCGCCATGGCCGAAGCCTATCACATCCAGATCGCGCCGCACTGCTATTGCGGGCCGATCGTCGGCGCCGCCAACATCCAGCTCGCGGTGACGCTGCCCAACTTCCTCATTCTGGAATCGCTGAAGCAGTGGGGCGGATTTCACGAGAAGCTGCTCAAGAAGAAGATCGAATGGCAGGACGGCAATGTCATCCCGTCGAAGGAGCCCGGCCTCGGCGTCGAACTCGATGAAGCCGTTTGCGAAGCGCATCCCTGGACCGGCAAGGACCTGCATTTGCAGATGATGCAGACCCCGCTGATGCCGTGAGCGCCAGCCTGATCCGCAACGGCTTTTGCCGTCGCCGTCTACGACCGCGGCCCGGCGCCTGGTTCCTCGGCACAGAGGACTTGACGGGTCGCTTGCGTTGACGGACCGCATGCCTTGGCGATTAGCGCAAACGCCCATCGCTTCGTCATCCTGGGGCGGAGCAAGGAGCGGAGCGACGCGGCGCAGACCCCGGGATCCATGCCGCGACTTCAGAGCGCTGCTGCGGTGCAAAATTCTGCTCCGCTGCACTCTTTGATCAAGGTTACGGCATGGATCCCAGGGTCTCCGCGATGGAGCTTCGCTCCTGCTTCGCCCTGGGATGACGAAGTTGGGGGGATTCGGCCAATCTCCAGGGTTTGCGATTTACCACCGACAGGAACGACCGACGTTCGCTGCCGATGGGCCGCCACCTGCCAAAATCACTGTTTCAAGGAATTGGTCGACCATGATCGTCAGGCTTCTGGAAGATGCGATCGGAACCGATCTTCGCGCGCCTGGTTTCCCGGCCAAGCTCGAGGCCTGACATCAGGCAATTCTCACGCGATTTCAGCACATTGGCCGGATCGCCGGAATCACCGCCGAAAGAACTTGAATCAACCCCTCAATGCCTTGATTCAATATCTTAGCGTCAAGGCGCCGGGCAGGATCTCGAAGGTCGCCGGTATGCGACCCGGCGATTCGCCGTCTATGTCGATCAGCGCGGCGTTCTTTTGCACATCGCCGAGCGGCTCGACAACCACTTTCTTGCCGCGCAGGATGGTGATCGCCGGATGGTTGCGGTGCCGCCCGCCATAGAGCAGGCGGATGTCCCAGATCAGCTTCAGCTTGCCGGCCGCACGCAGAATGACGATGTCGAACTCGCCGTCGTTAAGCTCGGCGTCGGGCGCGATCATCATGCCGCCGCCGAAGAATTTGCCGTTGGCCACCGCCACCAGTGCCATGCGCGCCTCGACCGGGGCACCGTCGTCGATGGTGATTGCGACGTCCTGGAAGCGGTAGCGGAGGAACTCCCAGACCGTGCGCCAGTAGAACATCGCCTTGGCGGAAACCTTGCCCTTGCGCTTGTCGGCGTTGACGGCCCGGTCGGTGGCGCCGGAGAGCCCGAGGCTGGCGATGTTGATGAAATGGCGGCTGGCAAGCGCGCCGTGGTCGTCGACATAGCTAATGCACCCGGCATCCACCTTGCGGCCTTTGGCCTCGGCAATCCGCTTCAGTGTCAGGTCGACATTGTTCGACAGGCCGAGCCCGCGCGCGAAGTCGATGCCGGCGCCGCACGGCAGCAGCCCAAGCTCGGCCGTCCGGCCGCTTTCCCGGAAAGCTTTCAGCAGCCCGTCGGCGACCTCGCTGGCGGTGCCGTCGCCGCCGGCCGCGATCACCAGCTCGAAGCCGATGGCGGCAAGGTCGAGCGCCAGCCGTTCGGCATCGCCCTCGGCCTGCGTTTCACGCAGCTCGAAATCGCCGAAATGTCTTTTCAGCGACGCCGCAACCTCGGGCCAATGCCGCTTGAGCCTGCCGCCGCCGGCGATCGGATTGAGAACCACCGCGACCTTCAAGCCCGCCTCCCCAAGGCCATCGAACACGCCTTCCAATCATTTGCCGGCATTGAAGCCCGCGCCGGCCCGCGGGGCAAGATCGAATGTCCGACAATGCGGTTTCGGCTTCGAGGCGGCAAAATCCCGACCGGCGGCGGCAGTCGCTGTTTTGGCAGGGTCAGTCCCCGATAATCCCGCTATCCACAGGCATGCGGCAGTTCCGCCAAACACTTATCCGACATACATTAAACCCATCTCAGGCGGCTACCGATCGCGACGCCGAAAGGCAAAGCGGAACGGCAGATTTCCTGAGGCCCGTACGGCCCTGAACGAGAACAGGCTTGCCTGTTGGAGGGATGGAAGCCGAGAGCTACGGGGCCGCGGAAAGCGTGCGAACGCCGACGGCGGACCGATGCTGCCATGAAGGACGGCAAAAACCTTCGATGGCGCGCTGGGCAAAGCTCGCAAGAGCGGAGACCGGCGTGGTCCGGAACGGACGCTACCCTCGGGTGGCGACTGGCAGGACCGTCAAAATCAAGGCCGGCATGGCGCGACACCTTTCGGGAGTTGCTGCCGCGACCGTGTCCTGATCTGACAGGGAGGCGCTGGGAGAAATCCCGGCGCCGACTGTCTTTGTGGCCCCGCCTGACGATTTTGTCGGCGACGCTTCACCCTGCGCCAAAATCAGCTACTATCCATTTGCCGTCGGGGGCCGCTTAAAAGGGCTGACGGCAGGGGGACATTTCATGACGCTCATCCAGAAGCTTGCTGTTGCCTATGCTTTCCTGTTCTTCGGCGTTGTTGCCATCGGCTATGTGCCGGCCTTCAACGATGCCGGCGGCAATCTGTTCGGCCTGTTCTCGCTGCAATGGTATGATGATTTGTTGCACGCCTTCTCCGGCGTCTGGGCGCTGGCGGCCGCCTTCATCTCGCACCGCCAGGCCGTGTTCTATTTCAAGCTGTTCGGCTCGGTCTATCTGTTCGACGGCGTGCTCGGCCTGGTCACCGGTTCCGGTTGCCTCGATGGCGGCATTTTCATCAACGGCTTCCGCTCCTTGAACGACATCGAATTCCCGGCCCGCTTCTTCGCCAACCTGCCGCACATCGTCATCGGCGGCTTCGCCGTCTATGTCGGGTTCTGGCTGTCGAAACGTGTGTACGACCATTTCGCCACGGCCTGACCGGCCATGTTCCTGTTCCGCTGGCTGAAGCGCATCATCAAGGCGATCCTCTGGCTCGTCGTCATTGTCGTGTTGATCCCGATCGCCGGGCTGGCCTACGGCTTTCTCACGACGCCGTCGCTGGACACAACGCCATTGTCGGGCGTCGCTGAGGGTGCCCCGCCGAAGGCGCTGGCCGACAAGATCCGTGCCGAAATCCCCGGCTACCAGCGGACGGAGGAATCGACCTTTCTCACCTATCCGGAATGGGCCATCGTCTACGCCGCCCGCGAATATGCCGGCTTCGTCGACAAGAACCAGCCGAGCGGTTTTCCCTATCTCTCCTATATCGGCCGTTTCTGGCAGGACTATGCGACGGTCATCCGCGCCAGCTCCGCCTACAAGTTCAACCTCGACAACCACCAGATGCTGGTGATCATCGGCACCAGCCACACGATCGAGCACGCCATCCAGTGGGCCTATGAAAATACGGTCGGCCGCGTCACTGAAGCGACCGCCGGCAAGCGCACCGCCGTCGATATCTACCAGGCCAAGGTGGCGGCGGACTATGCCGGTTTTCTCGACCAGGTGCCGTGGTACCAGTTTCCCTATGCCGAAAAGCGTGCCGGCCTGTTCGCCGTTCAGCCGGCAGCGGACGACAGCGCCTTCCGCACCAGCGAACGCAAGCTCGCCTTCGGCCTCGCCGACACCATCAAGCAAGGCTACGCCGATCTGATCAAGTCGGCGCTCGCCGCCACCACCGACCCGGCCTTGCTCGACATTCACGTCTGGGCCAAGGGTCCGGTCAGCGAGGTGACGCGCAACGAGCCCGACACCTTGCTGGAGCGCGATCTCGGCGCCGATGGCATGGTCTTCGTGACAAGGCGCTATCAGGTGTTCACCGACATGATCCCGCGCCTGATCGGCAAGGGCATCTCCTTCGTCGAGATCGGCGGCAATGACGAGATCATGGTCACCATGCTTTCCAACGACGAAATCAATGTTCCCGAAGGTGCACGCACCTTGTTCAGCTACCCGCTTCCGGCGGAACCTTCGACGCGACGCACCGGCCTGACCGTCGCCGTGCGCAAGCTGCACATCGTGCTGCCGGCGCTGATGACGGCGGGCGCCAGGCTCGAGCACGTCTACGATTACTGAGGCCTTTCGGCCACAGCCGGCCCCGGCAAGACGTTGCGTGATGCTCCGCCACGCTCATTCCACAATCGCGGCCAAATCCCGCCTTGTTCCGCAACGATTGATGACCCCGCAGCACTTTGTCTTGCGCACATCGCCAGGCAACTCGGAGGGACAAGATTGTGATCAAGACCGCCCTTGTCGCCATGACCATCGTCGGCTGCGATTGCGACGCCAGGCTTTGCGAATATATCGGCGAGACGCCCGCCAAATGGTCGACCATCGCCGAATGCGAAGCGGCGATGAAAAGCCAGATGCTGCACGAGCGCAATTTTGACTATCCGCTGGTCTCCGGCATCTGCCGGACACAGAACTCGTCATCTCAGCTCGCGGCGACCGCTTCGGAGCCCGAATTGACGACGGCCAGCACCGCCGCGACAGACCCGCTGCCACCGGAACTGAGCCATCGGCCCAGTGCTGCCGTCGGAACGCAGGCAACGGCGACGGAAACGGAAACCGTCCGGCCAGTCGCCTATGAAGCGGCGGTCGATGGCGGCCGCGCGGTGCTCTACCGCACGAAGGCGGGTTACGCCGTGGTCAAGACCGATCTCGGCCGCGCCGCAGCGGCAACGATCGGCATCGCCAAGCGCTCGGCGAACTGGCTGGCGGCGAAACTGCCTGACGGTCTGTAACCGACGCTCAGGCCGTGCCGATCAATGCCCTGATGGCGCGATAAAAAGTCGACGAAAACAGCTCATCCGGATCGTATTGCCGCTTCTTCGCCAGGAAGGACGGCAGTTCCGGATAGGACGCAAGCAGTTCCTTGCCCGTGTAGTGGAGCTGGTAGGGCAGGAAGAAACGCCCGCCATGCTTGATCGTCACATCGATCAGCGCCCTTGTCAGCGCCCGCATCCTGGCATTGCCGTCGGCGTCGGTCGGCTGATTGATGTAGAGCACCAGCGAATAGGCCGGCTCCGGCGCATAATTCAGCGCCACATCCTCTTTGTGGACGACGCGCACCGACGCGTTGAGCACCGGCAGGCTCTGGTTGCGCAGGATCTCGCGCGCTTCGGCGATAAACGGGTTATAAGCGGCGCGCGGGATGAAATACTCGTGCAGGATGTCGGTCTCATCGAGCAGATCGTTGAACAGATAGGGCACTGAATCGTGCATCGGATTGTTGCGGGTGACGAGGCAGGCCTCGCCTTCGGCCATTGCCGTCGTGCGCGCCACCGTGCAGCTCTCGAATTGCGGCTCCAGCGTCTTTTCGGTGAACCATTTCAGTTCCTGGAACAGGCTTCCCCATTTCGCCAGGTTGATGATCACCCGTTTGAGCCCGACTGAACCCGGTTCGCCGATTGCCGGCTGGTCGGCCGGCGGCTGGTTGGCCACCTTGTCATAGCGGTAGACGATCATATCCTCGAGGAAATTACCCGGCGCTGTCGACAGGTGCCCATAACACAGACCGATCGCCCTGTTTGGCTCCAGCACCTCGGCGAAGAACCTTGGAAAGTCGTCCGATTTGATGATCTCGCGCGAGGTCCGGTAGACGGCATTGTCGACAATGTCGAGCGTCGCCTCCAGCACCACGCCGAACAGGCCGTAGCCGCCGACGACGTGGCGGAACAGCTCGGTGTTTTCGGCCGGTGAGCAGGTTGTCACCGAACCGTCCGCCAGCATCACCCGCATCGATCGGATCGAGCCGGCGACAGAGCCGGCCTGGTGGTCCATGCCATGCGCGTTGACCGACAGCGAGCCGCCGACCGAAAAGATGTCGGTCGATTGCATCGCCTTCACCGCAAAGCGCGGGTGCAAAAGGTTCTGGATGTCGTGCCAGCG
Organism: Mesorhizobium sp. M0410; assembly: GCF_040321435.1. NCBI lineage: Bacteria > Pseudomonadati > Pseudomonadota > Alphaproteobacteria > Hyphomicrobiales > Phyllobacteriaceae > Mesorhizobium > Mesorhizobium sp. M0410. The sequence continues at coordinate 61,779 of NZ_JAMYRN010000009.1, read as the reverse complement.
CGCGCCCGGCTGCAAGGTCATCGTCTTCGCAGCCGGGTCGACGCTGACCTTGTTGAATTTGCGCATGTCGAGGACCAGTGCGTTGTCGTCGAAAGCGTGTCCGCCCATCGAATGGCGCACAGCCGCGACCGAGACCTTCAGGCCATTGGTGCGGGCAAAGGCCAGCGCGCTCGCAACGTGGTCTTCCTCGCTGACTTCGACAACGCCGTAGACCGGCGTCATTGACAGGCCGCTGGCATCGTTGATGTCGCCGCCCTTGGTCAGCCATGGCAGCGACGGATCGTAGGCTGGCGGGCCCTCCAGCGGCTTCTGCGCCAGATCGATGCCGTCAATGTCGTCGATGCGCCCGGAATTCTTCTGCCCCGACGGACCGCGCGCCAGCCGCGCCACTGTCGTCCCGCCCCAGACCATCGCGCCGCCGACCACTGCCGCACCCAGCAGCAGCCGCCGCGACAGGCGAAACCCCTTGCGTTCTTCGACCATGACACCCCTCGCTGCCTCAGGGATAGCGCGGGTTTCCGGCAAAAACCAGAGCCGGAGTGCGTAGCAGAACTAGCGGCAGTTGCGGCATCAGGAGCATCTTCTTATGGTTGCAATTAAGGTATGCTTCGCGCTATGATTGAAGATCCGAACGGATCCATGATGATGCTGACCATTGTATGGGCGCCCATTCCATGAAGCTCGTGTCCCGCGCGATACTGTCCCTGATGCTAGAGCTTGCTCCGATATGCGCCGAGGCTCACGACTCCAGTCAGGGCGACGACAGCGTCGTCGCAGTCGCGCCTGACGATCCAGATATGGCGGCGGCGACTGCACAGGCACGTGCCACCCTGGACGCATTCCTGGCATTATCCCAGACACCGCCACCTGGAACGGAGACATTCAAACTGAAGGTGATGATCAAGGACGGACATGTGACCGAACACTTCTGGGTCATCCCGTTCCAGCGGAACGAAACCGGATTCGTGGGGATATTGGCGAATGAGCCACATAGTGTTCACAACGTCGTGGCTGGCCAGTATGTAGAATTCAACCGAGACGATATTTCCGACTGGGGATACACCAAAAACGGTCACCAGGTTGGCAGTTTCACCGTCTGTGTGATGTTCAAGTCGATGCCGAAGGAAGAAGTCGACTACATGCGTAGCCAACGCGGCTTCGATTGCTGACTGCCCAGCCGGGCTACCCCGCCTCCTCGTCCCTCGCCCCGATCTTGCGCACCAAAGCCGCCGTCGCCAGCATCGCGCCCATGTCGGCGATCATCGGCGCGACATGCTTGGTGTAGTCGAGGCGCGTGGAGCTATCCGGGAGCTCGAAGAAATTCCTTTCCTGAGGCAGCAGGAGGAAGCCGTCGCTGCCGTTGAGCGCGACGCGTGCCGGATCGTTCGGCCGGGTCTCGCCGAGCCATTGCAGCGCCTGCGCCAGCCGGCCCGTCACCAGCGGCCGCGCCGCCTCGATATTGTCGGTGCGGAACTCATAGGCGGCATCGAGCTCCGGCACGCCGCTGGATAGTTCCTGCATCTTGCTGCCGAAGATGCCGCGGAGAAAGCCGACGACCTTGTTGGTCCGGCGCGCGGCCACCAACGTGCCGGGGAACGGCACGATCGTCTCGAAGGCGACGATCACGCCCTTGAACACTGCCGTCGTGCTCTTGCCCGTCCCTTCCCGTAGATCTGCTTCGTACAGCTCGAATGGAAACCCTTCGTAGCGGCCGGAGAAAACATCGTCGAAAGACTGTCGGTTGAACGAACCAACCGTCTCACGCGGCAGTCGGTCGAACGAATTCGGCTTAACGTTGTGCCGATACCGCATGTCCTCGATGAAACCGAAGATGGTCGGCAACAGCGTGCTGCGAAACGACTGCTGCAATTTGCTCGCTGGCTTGATCGCCCGGAAATAGAGCAAGATCGCTGCCAGGAGTCCGCCGACATAGAGGAACACATGCGGGGTCGAGACCCACTGCTCGTTCGGGTCGGCAACCCCGTTGAAGAGCCAGGCCACAAACACCACGAACGCCAGCACCAGCCCGATGAAAAGTGGGACCCGCAAGCGCGTCCGGCGATGGGCCGAAGCTCTTTCGGCCTCATAGGCCTCGATGTTCTTCCTGAGGCCGGCGATCACCGCTTCGCTCGGCATGAAATCCGCAGTTTCCATCACCCACCGCCGCCACAAGCCTGCCCGCGTTGGGCATGATAAACGGTTTGGTGGACCGCGTCAGCGCAGCCGTCAGCGCCCGGCACTGAAGATCGCATCGAGGCGGTCCAGAACCCTTTGCCTTGATTTTCCCTTCAACATTTCAACCCGCACCAGCCGCTCGTGATCGCCGGCGCGCAGCCGCATGAAGGCATGCAGCCGGTAGGCGGCAATGGCGCCGCGCGTGCCGGAATCGGCGCTGATGTCGACGACGAAAATGGCGCCGATGCGGCCAGGCCAAGGCTGGCGCGCGAAGGCGGTGCCGAAGAAATCGCCGAGTCCATAGGCGACGAGCGTCTTGCCGATCCGCTCGATCGGCTGCACGACATGGGCATGATGCCCGGCGATCAGGCAGACGCCATGTTCGGCCAGAAGCCGCGCCAGTGCCCGCGTCCTCGCACGTGGAAAATGCCGGAATTCCCAATCCCAATGCGGCACCGCGCAGAGGAGGTCGACACCCGAAGCGGCATCGCGCGGCCATTGCGCCGGATCGCCTTGCATCGAGACACGGCCCGCGAACTGAGCCGCGTCGGCATTGCGCCACAAGGTAAAGGCGGCAAGGCCTATGGTCAGCGAACCAACCGCAAACCGCTCGACCGGAGCCGCAGTGCCGATCGTGCGGATGCCTAATTGCTCCAGCACGGCGACCGTCTCGTCGAAGCCGGCGATGCCCTGGTCGAGCACATGGTTGTTGGCCAGCGACAGCACCAGTTTTTCGCGCGAAATGCCGGCAGCGGCCAGCGCCTCGGCAAGGAACCGCTCGTTCATCGCGTGGTGCGTGCCAAACCTCGTACCCAAAACAGCGCTCGGCCGTTCCACCACCGGGCTTTCGCAATTGCCGACCACGAGATCGGCCGAGGCAAGCAGTGCCGCAATCGCCGGATCGCAGTCCGGCGCGCTGCGATTGGCCACCGCCGAGATATCGCCGACGAAAGCCAGCCGCACCGTCCGCGCCGGCGGCGGGTCGAGCAGGGCTGCGTCCGCCGGAGCAAAGCCGCGCGCGTCGCCATTGAGCGAAGGCCGGAGGAAGCGTGGCAGCCAGGACAGTTTGTAGGAAAGCGGATAATTCGACACGCGACGGCCCAATGGTTTGCCTTGTGTAGCCCGCCAGCCGGATTGATTGAAGCGCTGACTGTTATCGTTGAACCACAGGGCTACAGGCGCGCGAACCAAATGCGTGTATGATCCACTGCGGAGCGACAAAAGGGGTGATCACGATGACGCGTTTTTCCAGGCTGATGGCATGCGCCATCGTTCTTTTCCTGCCGCTGTCTTCGGCCGGCGGCGCTGTGCCGGATACCGCGGCCCTGTTCGAGGCAAAAACCGTGGCCGAGCGTAACGGCGCTCTTGCCGCTCTTGAAACCGCCGCGCCAGGCGATCCGGCAGCCGCCTACGCCGCCGGCGCCGGCGAATTCTTCACCGCGCTGGAGATCCTGGCCGGCGGCCTGCATCGCCACGGTTTCGAAAGCCCGCAATCCTTCATGCTGCCGCTGATGCGGCTGCCGGTGCCGGACAATGCCAATCCCGAGCCACTGACCTACGAACAATTCCGCGCCATTCTCGTCGCCTTCCGCGATCGGTTGGAGAAATCCGCAGCCACGCTGGGTTCGGTGCCCGCCGATGCGGACATCGGCACGGTCATCGACCTCACCCGCCTCGGCATCGATCTCAACGAGGATGGCCAGATCGCGCCGGACGAAAGTGCCGCCGCGATCATGGCGTTTCTGTCACGCGGCGGCGGTGTGCCAGACGCGGCCGCACCCGCCCTCACCTTCCGCTTCGACCGCGCCGACGGTTATTGGCTGCAGGGCTATGCCGAGTTCCTGATGGCGCAGGCAGACTTCTGGCTGGCGCATGATTTCAAAAACACATTCGACGGCTCCTTCCACATGCTGTTCCCGCGCGCAAAACTGCCGCTGCAGGATACGCTCGTGCCGCTGGACGCTGGCATGAATGGCGGCATCCTGACGTCCGAATGGCGCCTCGCCGACTTCATCTCCCTGGTGCATCTCATCAACTGGCAAGTGGTCGAGCCTGAGCGCCGGCAAGCGGCGCGCCGCCATCTGATGGAGATGATCCGACTGTCGCGCGAAGACTGGAAAGCCATCCGCGCCGAAACCGACAATGACCGCGAATGGCTGCCCGGGCCGCAGCAGAAAGGCGCCAGCCCGCTGACGGGCCTTGAAGTCGGCGAGGAGCAGGTGCAGGCCTGGCTCGCCGCCCTTGATATGGCCGAGGATCTTCTGGAAGGCCGCACCTTGCTGCCGCATTTCCGCATCGCCGACAAAGGCATCAACATGAAGCGCTTCTTTGATGAGCCAAAAACCTTCGACCTGGTGCTGTCGATCACCGGGCCGGCCATCGCGCCCTATCTCGAACGCGGCAAGATTCTCACAAGCGAGGAGTTCAACCAGATCCAGCGCCAGTTCGGCGGCGCCGGGTTTCTGACGTTCGCGCTTTGGTTTAACTGAGGACGAAACCTGGAGGGTGCTCCTGACAGCCTGCTGTCAGCAGCCAAATTGCGCCTCGCGCTACCCGCCACTCCGCTCTTTCCATTTTGGCCGATACCTCCCATATTCGGGCCATGGCCAGACTCTCCGACAAGAAAACGCCGCCGCCGGCGAATGACGAGCGCGCTTCGCCGCCCAAGCGGCGCAGTCCGCTGACCGATTTCCTCGATGCCTCGGAGCCCCTGTACAAGGGCGGCTTTGCCGAGGCGCCGCAGGCCGAGTTCACCGGCGCGCCGCTGACCGGCTCGATTGCCGACTGGGCCGAGCAGATCGAGCGGGAAGCCGAGAAGGAAGGGCGTCAAATCTCCCCCATCGAGGGGGAGATGTCGCCGAAGGCGACAGAGGAGGTCGGCAAAGGAAGCGCTCGGCATGAAGGGTCGCAGAGCACTGCCGCACCGACTCCACCCGGCGGCTCCGCCGCCACCCTCCCCTCGAGGGGGAGGGAAGGCGCCAAGTCTGCCAAGAAGATCCCGGAGCGCTCCTCTTCCCCCGGCCGTACTGCACGCGGCACCTCGATGGGCGGCGCGGCTTCGGCGCGGGAGCGCACTGCGGCCGGTCTCAATCCTGTCGCCGGCCTCGACATTTCGCTGGAGGACGCCGAGACCATGGCCTCGGGCGGCGTCACCGCCACCGTCGCGGCGCTGTCGGCGCTGATCGAATCTGGCAATCCGCTGCACAAGGACGGCGTGCTGTGGACGCCGCACCGCCCTGCCCGGCCGGAGAAGTCCGAAGGCGGCATCGCCATCAGGATGGTCTCGGATTTCGAGCCGGCCGGCGACCAGCCGACCGCGATCAAGGATCTCGTCGAGGGCGTCAACAGCAACGACCGCACCCAGGTGCTGCTCGGCGTCACCGGCTCGGGCAAGACCTTCACCATGGCCAAGGTGATCGAGGAGACGCAACGCCCTGCTCTGATCCTGGCGCCCAACAAGACGTTGGCCGCGCAGCTCTATTCCGAGTTCAAGAAATTCTTCCCGGAAAACGCCGTCGAGTATTTCGTCTCCTACTACGACTACTACCAGCCCGAGGCCTATGTGCCCCGGACCGACACCTACATCGAGAAGGAATCCTCGATCAACGAGCAGATCGACCGCATGCGCCATTCGGCGACGCGCTCGCTGCTCGAGCGCGACGACGTCATCATCGTCGCCTCGGTGTCCTGCATCTACGGTATCGGCTCGGTCGAGACCTATACGGCGATGACCTTCCAGATGCAGATCGGCGACCGGCTCGACCAGCGCGCGCTGCTCGCCGACCTCGTCGCCCAGCAATACAAGCGCCAGGAAATCAACTTCGTCCGCGGCTCGTTCCGGGTGCGCGGCGACACGATCGAGATCTTCCCGGCCCACTTGGAAGACCGCGCCTGGCGCATCTCGCTGTTCGGCGACGAGATCGAGGCGATCACCGAATTCGATCCGCTGACCGGCCAGAAAACCGGCGAGCTGAAGAGCGTCAAGATCTACGCCAATTCGCACTACGTCACGCCGCGCCCGACCTTGAATCAAGCCATCAAGTCTATCAAGGAAGAACTCAAATATCGGCTGCAAGAGCTTGAAAAGGCTGGCCGCCTGCTTGAGGCGCAGCGGCTTGAGCAGCGCACCCGCTTCGACCTGGAGATGCTGGAGGCGACCGGCTCCTGCGCCGGCATCGAGAATTATTCGCGCTATCTGACCGGCCGCAAGCCGGGCGATCCGCCGCCGACACTGTTCGAATACATTCCCGACAATGCGCTGGTCTTTGTCGACGAAAGCCACGTCACCATACCGCAGATCGGCGGCATGTATCGCGGCGACTTTCGCCGCAAGGCGACGCTGGCCGAGTATGGTTTCCGCCTGCCGTCCTGCATGGACAACCGGCCGTTGCGCTTCGAGGAATGGGACGCCATGCGCCCGCTCTCCGTCGCGGTTTCGGCGACGCCCGGCGCCTGGGAGATGGAGCAGTCCGGCGGCGTCTTCGCCGAGCAGGTCATCCGCCCGACCGGCCTGATCGACCCGCCGGTCGAAGTGCGCCCGGCCAAGACACAGGTCGACGACGTAGTCGGCGAAATCCGCGAGACCACGAGGGCCGGCTACCGCACGCTGGTCACCGTGCTGACCAAGCGCATGGCCGAGGATTTGACCGAATATCTGCATGAGCAAGGCATTCGCGTCCGCTACATGCACTCAGACATCGACACGCTGGAGCGCATCGAAATCCTGCGCGATCTGCGCCTCGGCGCTTTCGACGTGCTGGTCGGCATCAACCTGCTGCGCGAAGGCCTCGACATTCCCGAATGCGGCTTCGTCGCCATTCTCGACGCCGACAAGGAAGGGTTCCTGCGCTCCGAGACATCGCTGATCCAGACCATCGGCCGTGCCGCCAGAAACGTCGACGGCAAGGTCATCCTCTATGCCGACCAGGTCACCGGCTCGATGGAGCGCGCGATGGCCGAGACCAACCGCCGTCGCGAAAAGCAAATGGAGTGGAACGCGGCCAACGGCATCACCCCGGAATCGGTCAAGTCGCGCATTTCGGACATTCTGGATTCGGTCTACGAGAAGGATCATGTCCGCGCCGACATTTCGCAGTTCACCGACAGCGCCGGCGCGATGATGGGCAACAATCTGAAGGCGCATCTCGACGCCCTGGAAAAGCAGATGCGCGACGCCGCCGCCAACCTCGATTTCGAAAAGGCGGCCCGCATCCGCGACGAGATCAAGCGGCTGCGCGAGATGGAACTGTCCATCTCGGACGACCCGCTGGCCAAATATGCCGACATGGAAAGCCCGGTTTCGGGCCGCGAAAAGGGCAAGCACAACAAGGGCGTGGCCAAACATCGTACAGCAGAGGAACAGGAGCGTTTCCGGAAGCTCGACGAGGCACATGCCGCCGAAGAGGCGGCCAAGGCTGCCCGGCCCAACCTCTTCCGCAAGCCGGAGCTCGACGAAATGGGCGCCGACGGCGCCGTGCCGGTCAAGAAGCCGCTGTTCGCGAAACCTTCGCTGGACGATATGGGACCTGGGACCGACATGCCGACGCCGTCAGGCGCGGTCTCCCGTTCGCTGTTCAAGAAACAGTCGGCGCAGGAAGCGCACGGTTCGGATTTCGGTATACCGGGTGAACCGACCAAGCCGCTGTTCAGGAAGAACTCACTGGACGAGATGACGGTGCGGCGGACCGAGAAGCCGGTCGAGGGAAAAGCGCCGGCGAAACCACAGCCAATCTCTCCCCTCGTGGGGGAGATGCCAAGTGGTGGCAAAGAGGGCAGGGCAGAGGGGGGCGCGAAGGAACACGACGTTTCCGCCAAACCCATTGTCCGTCAGCGCGCCGGCATCGGCTCCTACGAAGATCCCGCCGACTCTCGCCGCGAAAAGCGCCGCCCCGGCAAAACTGGTCGGCCGGGACGGTAGAGAGCTTCCCTTCTCCGCTTGGGAGAAGGTGGATCGGCGCGCAGCGCCGAGACGGTTGAGGGTGTTGGACGGAGCGCCGTCGATGCCAAGCTGGAACACCCCTCATCCGACCGAGCTTCGCTCGGCCACCTTCTCCCACCAAGCAAGGGGAGAAGGGGGAGCCTAGCCACTTGCCATGGGCCCTACCCTTGGTGTAGCCAGTTTCTACAACTTGAACGTCTTGAAAGGAGGGCTGCGTGTTATTTTCTCACCACCGTCAGCGCGGCCCTGTCTCTGCCCTGCGAGCTTGCTTGCAGGGCTGATCAGAGACGGTCCGGGTTCTTCTTCCCGCTTCGATTTTCTTGGTCTGCCCTTCGTGGTGCTGCAACGCTGAGCCTGATTGCCAGCCTGCGCACCGTCAAAGTGCATTGAACCGGAGCTCACTCCGGCCAGACCAGAGAAATCGATATGGCCCTGATCAGCCTCAAGTCCCTCGGCGTCACCATGAGTGCGCCGCTCTTCTCCAACCTCGACCTCAGCATCGGCACCGGCGACCGGCTCGGCATCGTCGCCGCCAATGGTCGCGGCAAATCCACTTTGTTGAGGTGCCTGACAGGCGAGTTCGAAGCCACCACAGGCGACATCACCCGCACGCGTGGCCTGCGCGTCGGCTATGTCGAGCAAATCATCCCCGCAGCGCTCGCCGGGCGCAGCTTTCATGAAGTCGTGGCCGACGTCTTGCCGGCCGAGCAGGCCGAAAGCGAACAATGGCGCGTCGATGTGGTCCTCGATTCACTCGATGTGCCGCAGCCGATGCGCGAGCGGCCGATGCGAGCCTTGAGCGGTGGTTGGCAAAGGCTGGCGCTGATCGCCCGCGTCTGGGTCACCGACCCCGACGTCCTGCTTCTCGACGAGCCGACCAACCATCTCGACCTCGGCAAGATCAGCCAGCTCGAAACCTGGTTGAACGCGCTGCCGCGCGAGGTGCCGGTGGTGATCGCCAGCCATGATAGGGCGTTCCTCGACGCCACGACCAACCGCACGCTGTTCCTGCGTCCCGAACAATCGCCGGTGTTTTCGCTGCCCTATTCGCGGGCGAGGCTTGCGCTGGACGAGGTCGACGCCTCGACCGAACGCAAGTTCCAGCGCGACATGAAAGTGGCGCAGCAGCTGCGCCGGCAAGCGGCCAAGCTCAACAATATCGGCATCAATTCCGGCTGCGACCTTTTGACGGTCAAGACCAAGCAGCTCAACCAGCGGGCAGAGCGCCTGGAAGACGCGGCAGCGCCGGCGCACCGCGAAAGATCGGCGGGCACGATCAAGCTCGCCAATCGCGGCAGCCATGCCAAGGTGTTGATCACGCTCGACGATCTGGTGGTCGGAACGCCTGACGGCACGGTTCTGTTCGGCACCGGCAAGCGCCATATCTGCCAAGGCGACCGCATTGTCCTGCTCGGCCGTAACGGCGTCGGCAAATCACGGCTGATCGGCCTGATCCGGAATGCCATCGTCGAGCCGCAAACGGCGGCGCAAGGCGTGAAGGTGACGCCGTCGACGGTGCTCGGCTATAGCGACCAGGCGCTGTCGGGCATCGGCGGCGACGACACGCCGCTGGCGATGCTCTCGCGCAGATTCGATGTCGGTGAGCAGCGCGCCCGCTCGCTGCTGGCGGGCGCCGGCGTCAGCATCGACATGCAGGAGCGCAGGATCGGCGTGCTGTCCGGCGGGCAAAAGGCGCGGCTGATGATGCTGGCGCTGAGGCTCGCCAATCCCAATTTCTATTTACTCGACGAGCCGACTAACCACCTCGACATTGATGGCCAGGAGGCGCTGGAAGCGGAATTGCTGGAACGTCAGGCGAGCTGTCTGCTCGCCTCGCACGACCGCTCCTTCATCCGCGCGGTTGGCAACCGCTTCTGGCTGATCGAGAAACGGCGGCTGACCGAGATCGATAGCCCGGAAGCTTTCTTCCAGGAGGTAGCCGAAGCGGGCGGTTAAAAAATTGCGGAAAAAAATCCGGCGCTCTGTCGGATGATGATCGCATGCCACGTCCTTGGGACGCCGACACGGTGATGCCGGCGCCAATCGAGGAGAAAGCATCATGTCTATTCTGTCATCCATAGGTCACGCCGTGACGCGTTACTCGGCGGCTCGCGCCCGTTATCGCAGCGAACGCGCCATCCTTTCATTGCCGATCGAGTTGCGCAAAGATATCGGCTGGCCGGAAATCGTCGTCGACGCGCAAAACAGCCCGCGGATTCGCATCGAAGGTTGAAAGGTGGCAGTTGGCCGTCGCGGCAGGCGCCATTTCGAATCCAAACCATCGGCCGTGTAGGATCTTCGCCGTTGAGTTCGTCCTGTGGTTCGCAAAGGCCAACCAGACGCAAAGAGGAGCATGACATGAATGATCAGCCGCAGACCCAGTCCGCCGCCAAAGTGCTTGGCGGATTGACGCCCTACCTTCAGCTGGACGGCGCTTTCAAAGCCGCAGAATTTTACCAAAAGGCCTTCGGTGCCGAGCAGGTCTTTGCCTATCCGCCGGATGAACAGGGCCGCACCATGCATATCCATCTCCACATCAACGGTTCGACCCTGATGCTTTCCGACTTCTATCCCGAGCATGGAATGGCCGCTGTGAAGCCGCAGGGCTACACCATGCAGCTCCATCTCGGCAGCGACGACATCGACGCCTGGTGGAAGCGGGCCATCGAGGCGGGTTGCGAGGCAGTCGTGCCGTTGCAGGTGATGTTCTGGGGCGACCGCTGGGGCAATATGCGTGATCCGTTCGGCGTCGAATGGGCAATGAACGCACCGGTGAAAGCAGCTTAACATCCAACACAGGCTGTGTCTGAAATCACCTCTCCCCGCTATAAAGGGAGAGGAAAACGATCACATGGAGGAAGTCAGATGTCCTATGTCGACGGTTTCGTGCTGGCCGTGCCCAAGGCAAATCTCGATGCCTACAAGAAAATGGCGCAGACGGCCGGCGCCGTCTGGAAGGAGCATGGCGCGTTGGCCTATGTCGAATGCATTGGCGACGACGTACCCTATGGCGAGCTCACCTCGTTCCCGCGCGCCGTGCAGGCCAAGGAAGACGAGGTCGTCATCTTCTCATGGGTGGTCTACGAATCGCGCCAGAGCCGCGACGCGGTGATGGCCAAGGTGATGGCCGATCCTCGTCTCAAGCCGGACTGGGAGACCATGCCGTTCGACGGCAAGCGCATGATCTTTGGCGGCTTCCAGCCGTTTTTGGAGCTGTAGGCCCGCAACGCATTACGCTAGTCGGTCGAGCAGCGGCTTCAGCCGGTCGCCATAGCGCTTCCACAGATCGACCGAGCCCTGATACATCGGCTGGCGCACTTGCGCGGCCGACGCCGTGCGCACCGGCCGGTCGGTCTGGTGAAACGACAGCACGGCGTCGTCCCAGGGCAGGCCGAGATGGGCGATCAGCGCCCGCGACTGGCCTTCCTGGTCGGCGACGAAATCCTCGTAGCGAACGTCGTGCACGACATCAGGCAGCACGGCGTGCCAGTGCGCCATGATATCGGTGTAGAGATTGTGGAAATCGGCGAGCTCGCCGAGGTCGTAGCCGTAGCGGTGGCTGTCGCCGCGGAAATGCACTTTGTAGATCGACAGGCAGGTCGCCGCCGCATCGCGCGCGCAATGGATGATCTTGGCCTTCGGCAGCACCATATGGATGAAGCCGACCAAGAGGAAGTTGCCGGGCATCTTGTCTGTGACGTGCCGAAAACCTGGATAGCGGGCGCGCAGCATGTCGAGATACGCCTGGCCGGCCTCAGCATAGGCCTTGTCGGGCATGTCGGCGATGCCCCAGGGAAAGCCGCCCTTCATGCTGAGCGGAAACTGCTTACCGACCGCCGTCTTCAATATGCTGAGCTCGCCGGCGCCATAGACCTGCGGATGGCTGGCGATGATCTGCTCGACCAGCGTGGTGCCGGATCGCGGCATGCCGACAACGAAGATCGGCGTGTCGTCGGCGATCCCGCTCGGCCTGTGTTTTTCAAAAAAGGCCTTGTCGAATACCGCCTTCATCGCCTCGAACTCGCCGCGCGTCTTGCCGGCGTCGTAGTCGATGCCCTGGCGGCGGATCGCGTTGCCTTCGGTGAAATAGTCGAAAGCGCGGCCATAATCACTAAGGTCGTCGTTGGCCTTGCCGAGGCCGAAGGAAAGCTGCATGCGCGCAAGGCTGCCTTGGGGCGCCTTGGCGTGCTCCGCCTCCATGCGGGCAAGCTCGGCGTCGCGCTCCTTCTGGCGCTTGACCTGGGTGAGCATCAGCCAGGCCCTGGCCATGCCGGGGTCCACCGCCAGCGCCTGCCTGAAAAGATCCGCAGCCTCGTCGAGATTGCCCTTTTCCATCAGCCCGACGCCCAGGCCGTGCAAAAGATCGGCATCCTTCGGCCGGATCGTCAGCGCCTCGCGAAAAACAGCCAGTGCTTCATCCAGCCGGCCCGCTTCCTGCAGCGTTTCGGCAAGCCCGACGCGGGCGCGGACATGGAACGGGTTGCGGCCGATCGTGCCGCGATAAATATCTTCGGCGCCTTCGAATTGGCCGAGCTGCTTCAGCGACGAGCCGAGATTGTCGCGCGCCGCCAACTGGTCCGGCCGAATCGCCACCACCTTGCGGAAGAGATCGGCCGCGGCCGCCACCCGGCCGAGGTCGCGCAGCACGGTGCCGAGATTGTTGAGGAAATCCGGATTGTTCGGCTGCAGACGCACCGATTGTTCGATCAGCGCCAGCCCCTCGGCGCTGCGCCCGGTCTGGTGCAGCAGAAGCCCGAGGAAATGCGCAGCAGCGGGGTGGTTGGCCTTTTGCGCCAGCACCTGACGGTAAAGCGCCTCGGCTTCCTGCCGGCGCCCCGCCTGGTGCAGCTGCAGCGCCCGCTGCACGTACTGGTCAAGCCCCAGCGGCGGCTGTCCGCCTGAGCCGTAACGTGCGCCTGCCGGTTGTCTCGGATCTCTGTTGATTGGAAACCTGCCGTGTTGTCCGCCTGCCGCGATCTAGGCCATCGCTGCGGCACGTGCAAGAGCAGACGGCGGTCGCTACGAAGCAAACCTCCGAACCCGGGGAACTTACCGAAAGTCGGCCGGCGTCAGCACATACATGTTCTTGCGGCCGTGCGAGTAGGCTTCGCGCGCAATATCGTGGATCGACGAACGCTTGGCGTCGAAGGCACTGAGGAATTCGGCTTCGGCTCCGCTTGCAGCCGGGTTTACCGTCGAAAGTGCCGTAACCTCGATAAAGAACGGGACTTCGAACATGCCGTCATGCCCGACGAAACGAACGCGCTTGGCCGCAGCGTCGTAGGAGCGGCTGGGATTGGGAAAATTGAGTGTCATGGCTTGCGCGTCAAATAAGGCGGTTGCTTTCGGCAAGCTGGCGCGCCCGCCGCACCGTGCCGTCGGTGTCGGCAATCCTTCGCCTTGCCGCCTCGTCGCTTCTTATCGTGAGGCGCGGCGACATGACCTTTGTCGGCTTGACGACAGGATCGACTGCAACTATCGGGACATCCGGTGTTCTTGCGGAACTCATGACTCTATTCCCTTCATACCTAAATAAACACAAATGCCGGAGGAACTCTTCCGGAACTTCTTCAAACATTTTTGAGGTTCTGGGCACCGTATCATCGTTTCGCAAATAACCATAGAAAAGTAATTTTACGTTGGTAGCGGCAAAAAGCCGGAATCTTCTTGAATAAGCCGCATTTTCAGAATATTGGTATGGAACCGTTTTTGGGCCGTGCTTGGTCCCCTCGCGGCGTCAGGGGTTCTCGGCCCGTCAAAACTCATACAAATCGCCGATACCCGGTACCGCAATGCAGGCCCCGTTTTCAGGGCCAGGCCGGAAAGAAACTTCAAGGCACAGGAATGTCTGCCCGCACCACTCATTCCATCGCGCATTTCGCGGCACCTTTCGTGCTTGGCGGGCTAGATGGCGTGCAGCCGGCCGGCGAGTATGACATCGACCACGACGAGGAACTGATCGACGGCATGTCGTGGCTTGCCTGGCGCCGCGTCGCCACTTTCATCCACCTGCCGTCAAGGACGGTGAAAAGCCCGACCAGCCAGCTTGTCGCCGTCGACCACGCCGAACTCGAAGCAGCGCTTCGGCACGATCAGGAGAATGTTACATGATCCGCTTCCAGCAGAGTGCGCGGCGCACGGATACGCCGTCGCATATCTTCACCGTCGGCCAGACCGTCCGCATGAAGAGCCGCATCGGCCTTGTCCAAAAGACCGCGGAGCTGTTCCAGATCAAGAGCCGGCTGCCGGTCAAGGACGGCTCTCCGCAATACCGCATCCGCAGCGAGCAGGAGACCCACGAGCGGGTCACCACGGAAGACAATCTCGAACCGGTCGACAACCCGGCCGGCTGAGCGATAGCACTCTCGACATTACCACCCACGCACGAGGGATCAGAAATGGCCAAGGGTCAACAGCGAAGCAACCGCGAGACACGCAAGCCCAAGAAGGACAAGGTGGCTGCAAAGCCGGCCTCGCCGTTCGGCTCGGCGGTCAAGCAGGCGGAGACCGGTACGAAACCCAAGTCCAAAGGCTAGGGTCGATCGCAGACAATCTGCTGGAGGCGTGCTTGAATTTCGTCATCGAGTTCTACCGCTCGCGCGATGCCGACGAAGCGACACTCGACCGGGTGTCGTTGGAGGCGCCGAACCTGCGCGCCGCCCTGCAAGGCGCCGCCACGCTGCTTCACACGTTGATGATGCCGCAGATCCCCGATCGCCTGCGCATCTCCAACGAGGACGGCGCCGAGCTCTACGTCGGCCCCGCCGATGGTGCCTATCCGGACGAACAGTGAGGCCGGTGCGCTAGCACGGCCCATCATCGACGACCCTATAATCAGCCGCGCGGGCCTCGCATTCATTGGGGAACGTGCGCAGTTCGCCATGGCGACGGGCACAGACCGGGCGGTATTCGCGGGTACAGAATGTCTGCCCCCCGCCGCCACCACCGCGACGGCACTCGCCTTCACGGATGATGCGGTATCCGGCGCGTTCGGCAAGGCAGGCGTTGGCGAAGGTCTGGCGGTCGCCGCCGCGCCTGGCGCAGACCGGGTCATATTGCCTGGTGCAGAATTGCGGTCCCGGCCGTGGCGGGCGCGGCCCCGGCCCCTCATCGACCACGACGGTGCAGGCCGCGAGAATTGCCGACAGGAACAGGATGGAAAAACCCTGCCGCGAGAAGATTGCCGCAAGAAACCGCATGAATGTTCCCTCCCTCGAAGCTCGTGCCTGCACAAATGGTGCCTGCGTCCGGCCGATCCTCGTCATTCCGCCGCCAAATGCAACCCCTGTTTGCAACGGGCGGCATGGCCAACCAAGGCGGTATGCCGGCGCAAAGGCAAAACAGCACCGGCCCCGCTTGCTGGACCATGCCTGGGCTGCGTCTGGCCGATGACCGCGCGGAGAACCGGGACTATCGGTGCGATGCGTCGGGATGCGCCTGTTGGGCCGCCCGCGGCTCTATCTTGCAAGCATCACGTTTCCGTGCGATAAATTTTGTGTTCGGGCATTTGCGACCCGGAGAGCGGAACGTTTTGGACGACCTTTCCCCGATACTGTGAATCTCTGACAGCCCCGTTTTCGGCGGGGGGTTTTACCATGCGCCAGTGCATGACTGCCGAAGCAACCACCGGGACTTGCCCACGGCGCCAGGCGGCGGGCGGAACCACCAAGACTGACACGGGTGAAGGAGTTTCCCCAATGGCCCAGACCGGCACCGTTAAATTCTTCAACGCTACCAAAGGCTTCGGCTTTATCACGCCCGATGGCGGCGCCAAGGATGTGTTCGTCCACATCTCGGCGATCGAGGCTTCCGGGCTGCGCACGCTCGTCGACGGTCAGAAGGTCACCTTCGATGTCGAGCCCGACCGTATGGGCAAGGGTCCGAAAGCGGTCAATCTCCGCGCCGCCTGAACCGCGGCGTGCCGCGCGTCCTTTCGGGTGTGAGGATGCTGCAAGGCTTTGGTGTGACGTGAATTTTATAAAGGCGCGGCGGTTTTCGTCGCGCCTTTTGTGTTCTGGGATGCTTGCCGGCACCCGCAAAACTTTCTCTTGCCGATGGCACTAAAATAAAGGACAAATTTCCGTCCGGGCATTTGCCGGCCCGAGACTGGACTTGTGGGATCAAAGGAGCTTCCCATGCCGCAGACCGGCACCGTCAAATTCTTCAATCACGCCAAGGGCTTCGGCTTCATCACGCCGGACGACGGGGCAAAGGATGTCTTCGTCCATATTTCGGCCGTGCAGGCGTCGGGTCTTCCCGGTCTTGAGGATGGGCAGAAAGTGACATTCGACACCGAGCCGGACAAGCGCGGCAAGGGTCCGAAAGCCGTCAACCTGTCGATCGGCTGAACCGGCCCTGGACAGAATGGACGCGGGCCGGTCTGGCCTGCGGTGTTTGCCGCACGCTTGAATCGCCCGGTTGGATGAACCCGCCTGGCCAAATTTCGTTCAGCCCCCGTTCAGCCACGGTCCCATATTAATCTTCGTTAAAGCCGGACCGCATCCCCCGAAAACGACCCGGGCCGGCACGAAGGAGACCGACATGAACCGAATTTTCAAGACTGCCATCCTGTCCGCCGCGGTCGTTGCGACCACGCTTGCGACCTTGCCCGCGGCCAATGCCGATGAATGGCGCCATCACCGCCGGCACCACGGCAACGGCGACGCCGTTGCGGCAGGCGTGCTCGGCCTTGCGGCCGGTGCCCTGATCGGCGGTGCGCTCGCCAGCCCGCAGCCCCGCTATTACGACCCGGCCTATGATGATGAATACTACCGGCCTGCCCCGGTGCGCCGTTATTACGTGCAGCCGCGAGTGGCCTATGCCGAAAGCTATGCGGAGCCCTGGACCCGCGGCTGGTATGAATACTGCTCGGACCGCTACCGGAGCTTCAACGCGCGTACCGGCACGTTCACAGGCTATGACGGCGAACAGCATTTCTGCACCGCCAATTAACGGAGGCAGTTTCCTGCCGGAAAAAAGCGCGGTCGCACAGGCCGCGCTTTTTTGTTTCCGGCAAGCGGTTCAGATCAGGAACGGATTGCTCCGCCGCTCCTCACCAAAACGGCCGCCGGGACCGTGGCCGCAGATGAAGCCGATGTCGTCGCCCAACGGCAAAAGCTTCTCCTTGATCGAGGCGATCAGCGCGGCGTGGTCGCCGCCCGGCAGGTCGGTGCGGCCGACCGAACCGCGGAACAGCACGTCGCCGACATGCGCGAACTTCGCCGCCCGGTCATAGTAGACGACGTGGCCGGGTGCGTGGCCCGGACAATGGAGCACCTCGAACACGTGTGAGCCGAACGAAACGGTCTCGCCTTCGGCAAGGAACCGGTCGGGGACACAGTTGCGCACGGGATCGGTGATGCCGTAGCGCTTCGCCTGGTTCTCGAGATTGGCGAGCAGCGGCCGGTCGGCGGCATGCGGGCCGATGATCTCGATACCGAGCGCCTCCTTCAGCTCCATGGCCCCGCCGGCATGGTCGATATGGCCATGCGTGATCCAGATCGCGCCGGCAGTGATCGCATTGTCCTCGAGCGCCGCCAGCACCTTGTCGATGTCGCCGCCCGGATCGACGACAACGCCTTGCCTGTCGTCCATGTCGAAGAGAATGGTGCAGTTCTGCTGGAACGGCGTGACCGGCACGATGCCGGCGTTGAGCTGACCCATATTCGTCCTTTCACGCTGTCGGAGCGCTGCGCGCCCTCTCGAACGCGTCAGGAAAGCCCTAACCTTTACCCTGATGTAGAGACACACGCGAACGGCGTCCACCGCTCCACAAACGGAAAACGGAAAACGGAAAACGAAATGGGCGGCCGAAGCCGCCCATTTAAAACCCTGAAACGTCAAAGCTTATTTCTTCATCGCGTTCATGACCGCACCGATGATGCCGGTCAGGATGGCGCCGCCGCCGGCACCGCCAACGATATTTGAAATGTTCAACGCGCTGCCTGCCCCTGCCGCCGTGGCCGCGGCTGTCGGGTCGACCGCGCCACCCAGCAGACTGTTGAGGATGGCCGCACCGCCGACGCCGCCAACAGCGCCGCCCAGGATTTTGGTAAGCTGCCCCATCGCCGCCGTCTTGATAGCCGCGCCAACCGCCTGACCACCGATGATACCCGTAATCACCTGAATAATGATCGGAAGAAGCGTGTTCATATCCATATTTCCAGTCCCTCCATAGCTGCCAGCCTCCCGGGCCGACCCCATCATGAGACGCCGAATTGTGTGAAAGTCAAATGCAGAAGCGCTTAAATAAAAAGGGCGGCCCGAAAACCGCCCTTACTAGTTAAAAAAGCTGTGACTTTCGTTATTCTGCAGCGATTGCGTGCTTGGGCTGAACGGCCGCAGAATAGTCATTCATCAGCGTCTTGGCGATTTCGCCGACCTCGAATCGGTATGGACCGATCTCCGAAACCGGCGTCACCTCGGCTGCCGTCCCGGTGAGGAAGCACTGCTGGAAGCCTTCAAGCTCTTCCGGCATGATGGCGCGCTCGATCACCTCCAAACCGCGGTCCTTGGCAAGGCCGATGACCGTGCGGCGGGTGATGCCGTCGAGGAAGCAATCGGGCTTGGGCGTATGGATCTTGCCGTCCTTGACGAAGAAGATGTTGGCGCCTGTCGCTTCCGCAACCTGGCCCCGCCAGTCGAGCATCATAGCGTCGGCATAGCCCTTGGCCTCGGCGGCATGCTTGGACATGGTGCAGATCATATAGAGGCCGGCCGCCTTCGATTTCGACGGTGCGGTGCGCGGGTCGGGGCGGCGCCATTCGGCCATGTCGAGGCGGATGCCCTTGAGCTTCTGCGCCGGGTCGAAATAGCTCGGCCACTGCCAGATGGCGATGGCGCAGTTGATCCGACTGTTCTGTGCGGAAACGCCCATCTGTTCGCTGCCGCGCCACGCGATCGGCCGGACATAGGCGTCCTGGAAACCTTGCTTCTTCAACAGCGTGCGGCAGGCGTCGTCGATCTCGGCGACCGAGTAGGGTATCTTGAAGCCAAGCAGGCGCGCCGATTCATGCAGGCGTTCGGTGTGGTCGGTCAGCTTGAAAATTTCGCCCCCATAAGCGCGCTCGCCCTCGAATACCGCGCTGGCGTAGTGCAGCCCGTGGGTCAAGACGTGGATCTTGGCGTCGGCCCATTTGACGAATTCGCCGTTCATCCAGATAAAGCCGTCCAGTTGGTCGAAGGGAACGGATGCCATGGTAACCTCCCGCGGGCGGCAGCCCGCACAGTGTCGTTGCGTGTTTCGCCTCGGCCGCTGCGGGCGGCCATTGTCTCAAAGCGTAGGCGGATATTTAAGGGCTGGCAAACTCAGGAAGTTCCGGAAATAACGGCTTCGCTTGCCTTTTCGTTCGCAATCCGCCGAAAAGCTTGCCAAAAATTACCATCGCGCGGAAAATACGTCAATAGTGCTGACATAATTTCCTGCTTCACACGGAGAAAAGATGACGAGCCACGCAGCCGCAGAGCCGATCAGGACGGCGATCACCGACGAGGACGGCATCGATTTCGCCATCATCGAGTTGTTCTTCTTCGCCTATCGC
Source organism: Mesorhizobium sp. M0410 (assembly GCF_040321435.1). Lineage (NCBI taxonomy): Bacteria > Pseudomonadati > Pseudomonadota > Alphaproteobacteria > Hyphomicrobiales > Phyllobacteriaceae > Mesorhizobium > Mesorhizobium sp. M0410. Next base: position 42,126 of record NZ_JAMYRN010000009.1, on the reverse strand, counting down.
GACTTTACCTCCGATCCGGACCAGATCCTGGCCGATTACGGTTTTGGCCGCGCCCATCATCGGGTGTTGCATTTCGTCAATCGCCGGCCCGGCCTGACGGTCGCCGAGCTCCTCGACGTGCTCAAGATCACCAAGCAGAGCCTGGCGCGCGTGCTCAAGCAACTGATTGACACCGACCATATCGTGCAATTGCAGGGCCCCCGCGACCGCCGCCAGCGCGAGCTTTATCCGACGGCCAAGGGCCGTGCGCTGGCGCTGGCGCTGGCGCGGCCACAGTCGCGCCGCATCCATGCTGCATTGGAAGATTCCGGAGCCACCGAACGCGCCGTTATCGAACGGTTCCTTGAAGCGATGGTCAATCCGGAACTAAGGGCGCAGATCGACATTGTGCCCGCAAAGATGTCAGGGAAAAGCCATGGAGACCATTGAGAGGGTTGATCATCCGACAGCACCGGAAGACGACGCGCCGCATCTGCTGGTGGTCGACGACGACACCCGAATCCGCAATCTTCTGAAACAGTATCTGACCGAAAACGGTTTTCGCGTCACCGTCGCCGGAAATTCCGGCGAGGCGCGGCGCAAGCTCGCCGGCCTCGACTTCGATCTGATCGTGCTCGACGTCATGATGCCGGGTGAAAGCGGCGTCGATCTCACCAAGGCGCTGCGGGCGGAGAAAAACGTACCGATCCTGATGCTCACCGCACTGTCCGAAACCGACAGCCGGATCACCGGGCTCGAGGCCGGCGCCGACGACTATCTGCCTAAACCGTTCGACCCGCGTGAGCTGATCCTGCGTATCAACAATATCCTGCGCCGCGGCGGCCCCGCGACGACGCCCAAGGTCGAACAGCTGGTCTTCGGTCCCTATACGTTCCAGATCGCCAGGCGTGAGCTGAAGCGCGGCGGAGAGGCGCTCAAGCTGACCGACCGCGAGCAGGAAATCCTGGCGATCTTCGCTGCCCGTGCCGGCGAGACGATACCGCGGCATGAGCTTGTCGGCGACGAATCCGAGGTCGGCGAGCGCACGATCGACGTCCAGATCAACCGGCTGCGCCGCAAGATCGAACGCGATCCGTCCAATCCGGTCTGGCTGCAGACCGTGCGCGGTATTGGGTATCGGCTCAGCGTGGAATAGAATGCCGCCGACAGCGGACCTTGCCGTGTCCCGGTGAGCGAAAAGACGAATGGCGACCACGCACCTCGAACGGCCGGGAGATGGCGGCTTCAGCGCCCGCGCGACGCGGGCGCTGAAGGCCGTGCCGCGCGCCTGGAACCGTTTCTGGCGCCTGGTGTCGCTTTACATGCCGAAGCGGCTCTATGCCCGCTCGCTGATCATCGTCATAGCGCCAATGATCATGCTGCAGTCGGTCGTCGCCTTTGTCTTCATGGAGCGCCATTGGCAGACCGTGACGCAACGCCTGTCACAGGCCACGGTGCGCGACATCGCCGCCATCATCGACCTGATAGAGACCTATCCGCATGACGCCGACTACGCGAACATCATCCGCATCGCCCAGGATCGCATGCAGCTGAAGGTCGACCTCCTCCCCCCCGACCCGCTGCCGCCACCCGGACCAAAGCCGTTCTTCTCGATCCTCGACGAGATCCTTTCGTCCGAGATCACCCGCCAGATCAACCGTCCGTTCTGGATCGATACGGTCGGCAATTCCAATATCGTCGAGGTCCGCGTCCAGCTTGAGAACAAGGTGCTGCGCGTCTTCGTGCGCCGCAGCCAGGCCTATGCATCGAACACCCATATTTTCCTGATCTGGATGGTCGGCACCTCACTGGTGCTGCTGATGATCGCCATTCCCTTCCTGCGCAACCAGATCCGGCCGATTCTGACGCTGGCCGAGGCGGCCGAGAGCTTTGGCAAAGGCCGGCCGATGCCGCGCGATTTTCGCCCGCGCGGCGCCGAGGAAGTCCGCCGCGCCGGCTTTGCCTTCATCCAGATGCGCGAACGCATCGAACGCCAGCTCGAGCAGCGCACCGCCATGCTGAGCGGCGTCAGCCACGATCTGAGGACCATCCTCACCCGCTTCAAGCTGCAATTGGCGCTGGCCGGGACCAAGGCGGCCGACACCCAGGCACTCGACCAGGACATCGACGACATGCAGTCGATGCTGGAAGGTTACCTTGCCTTTGCACGCGGCGAAGCATCGGAAGACGCCGGCCGGTTCGACCTCGAAGCCTTCTTCGAAAAGCTTCGCGAGGAAGCCGTGCTGCGCAAGCGCAAGCTGTCGACCGTGCTTGCCGGCGATCCGCACGTCCACGTGCGCCCCAATGCCTTTGCCCGGCTGCTCTCCAATGTCGTCGGCAATGCATTCCGCTATGCCAAGACGGTGGAGATCAACGCCAATCATGGACGCGGTTCGCTGCTCGTCACCATCGACGATGACGGTCCGGGCATTCCGCCCGAAAAGCGGGAGGATGTATTCAAGCCGTTCGTGCGGCTCGACGAGGCCCGCAACCTCGACGCCAGCGGCACCGGCCTTGGCCTCTCCATCGCACGCGACATTGCCCGCAGCCATGGCGGCGACATCGTCCTCGAACGCAGCCCGCTCGGCGGCTTGCGGGCGGTGATCAAGGTTCCGGCTTGACGGCAGCGAGACCCGGCCTTCATTCGCCCGTCATGAAACCATGGTGAAGAGCGCCAATGAAGCGCGCGATCCTGATTGATTCGGCCCTGCGGCCTCATTTCGACCCCGCGCCTGCCCGGGTGCGCCGGTGCGACGCCAGAGCTGCGGCGTGGTCGCCGCTCAGGCATCGCGGCAAGGCAATCAAGCTCTCCGCCAAGGGACCGCCATGCGCATCCTGATGGTCACCGACGCCTGGCGCCCGCAAGTCAACGGTGTCGTCCACACGCTGGAGCGCCTCTCGGAGACCCTGAAATCCTTCGATGTCGAGACGGATTTCCTGACACCCAACATCTTTCGCACCCTGCCTCTGCCGACCTATCCCGATATCAGGCTGGCGCTGACGACGCCGCACCGCGTGGCGCGGCTGATCGAGGCGCGCAAGGTGGACCACGTTCATATCGTCACCGAAGGACCGCTCGGCATTATGGCCCGGCGCTACTGCCGCAACGCCGGCCGCCCGTTCACGACCAGCTATCACACACGTTTTCCGGAATATCTGAGCGCACGCCTGCCGGTGCCTGAAGCATGGGCCTATCGCTGGCTGCGCGATTTCCATAATTCAGGACAGGGCACGCTGGTCGCCACCCAGTCGCTTGCCGACGATCTTGCGGCGCGCGGCTTCACCAAGCTCCGGCCGTGGACGCGCGGCGTCGACACCGATCATTTTCGGCCGGATAAAAGAAAGGACCTGGGATTTCCCGGACCGATCTTCCTCTGCGTCGGCCGCGTCGCGATCGAAAAGAACCTGCCGGCCTTTCTCGACCTCGACCTGCCGGGCAGCAAGGTGGTCGTAGGCGAAGGGCCGGAATTGGCGAAGCTGAAGGCCAGATATCCCGATACCCATTTCCTCGGCCATCGTCCGAATGACGAGCTGGCCGAGATCTACGCCTCGGCCGATGCCTTCGTCTTCCCCAGCCGCACCGACACATTCGGCAACGTCATCATCGAGGCGCTGGCCAGTGGCACGCCGGTCGCAGCCTATCCCGTCACCGGACCGATCGACATCATCGGAGACGGCATCGGCGGCGCGGTATCGGACGACCTGCGGCAAGCAGCGCTCGCCGCCCTTCACGTCGACCGCGCCGAGGCGCGGCAACGCGCGATGCGCTACAGCTGGAAGGCCTGCGCGGAAATGTTCATGAAAACGGTTGAAGAGGCGCTGGGCACCACGCGTAAACTGGCTGCGTGAGCAACAGCGCAGCTAGAACAACCTGCCTCCGTCCGGCACCTTGCGCTCGATCGCGCCAAGCACGACGGCGCCCTCTTCATCGGGAAAGCCTAGCGTCAGCACTTCCGACATGAATGGCCCGATCTGGCGCGGCGGGAAATTGACTACAGCGAACACCTGCCGGCCGATCAGGGTTTCGGGCGTATAGTATTTTGTGATCTGGGCCGAGGATTTCTTCACCCCGATCACGGGACCAAAATCGATTTTCAACTTGATCGCCGGCTTGCGCGCCTCGGGAAAAGGCTCGGCCTCTACGATCGTGCCGGCGCGGATGTCGATACGGTCGAAATCGGCAAAGCTGATCTCGGGTTTTCGCCTGTTGCTCGAACTCATCGACGGTCAGGCGTTTCCGTAGGTTTCGAACAGCACGCCGGCCAACGCATCCTTGGCCGAAGTCCCCGACCAGACGACGAACTGGAACGCCTGGAAATAGCATTCGCAGGCTTCCAGCGCCGACGACAGCAGCACCTCGACCTGCTGGCTTGACGGCTCGACCCCACCGGCCAGCAGCAGCGACTGGCGGAACATGATGGCGCCTTCCTGCTCCCAGAGATCGAAATGGCCAAACAGCATCTGCTCGTTGATCAGCGAAAGCAGCCGCATCACCTCGAGCGCGCGCGTCTCCGGGACTTTGATGTCGAAGGCGCAGGCCAGGTGCAGCGCCTCGTAGTCCTCCATCCAGGAGAATGAAACGTGGTAGTCGGTCCAGCTCCCGGCAACCGAAATCGAGATCTCGTCGTCGCCGGCCCGTTCGAAGGACCAGTCGTTGTTGTGCGCCACCTGCTCGATAACATCCACCGGATGGATTTCGCGGGAGAATTCGAGTTCGAGAAGTTCCATGAAATGCTTCCTGTCGTTCTGGGAGCGCCACCACACGCTCCGCGGGAGAGGCACACTCGAACAATTCTGCCTAGAACTCGGACGGCCAGGACTTCGTCAACGCAAAGACCCCGGACCGGACCCCACCGCCCGGCGCATGACCCTGCTCCGAATCATGCAACAAATTCAGTCTATTGATCGGGAGTCGCGTGACCAGCCAAATTTTTCGCACTGCGTCATTCGCATGTGGAAAGGCGATGTCACAAAGATTCACGCAGTACCGGTAAGCGATTCACGACAAAGCGCTTTTTACGATCCGGCTTTGTGGAAAAGTTTAACGATTTATTTCTGATTATTTTTTTGCACGCGGCTTTGCCGCAGCCACAGGCGCTGCTTGACCGGTCAATTCGGCAAGCCTGGCCTCGAGCGCCTCGATGCGAGCGGCGAGCCGGATGTTTTCTTCCCTGGCCTTCGCCGCCATGTCGCGAGCAGCGTCGAATTCCTCGCGCTGCACCACGTCCATGGAGTTGAGTATGCGCTCGGCCTGGCCCCTGAAGGCGGTCTCCACCTCGCGCCGCACGCCCTGCGCGGCACCGGCTGCATCGGTCATCAGCTTGGCGAATTCATCGAGAATGCGGTTCGGTCCAGTCGCCATGGCAAATCCTCGCTTGGTTGAATTGACGTAGTGGCGCACCATTCGGAATGCAAGCATATGCTTGCCTTGACCGCGCCAAAAGCCTGCCGCATGGTCCGCGCCCGAACCTGATTGGAACCCGGAGACCCTGTTGAGCGAATATTTGCTGCCGCTGGCCGCCCTGCCCTTTCCCAACATCGACCCGGTCATCGTCCGGATCGGACCACTGGCGGTGCATTGGTACGGCGTCGGCTATATCGTCGGCATTCTGTTCGCCTGGTGGTATGCCAAACGCCTCGTCACCAACCCCAAACTTTGGCCCGACGGCATCCTGCCGATGAAGCCCATCGACCTCGACGACTTCATCGTCTGGGCAGCCATCGGTGTGGTGCTCGGCGGACGCACCGGCTACGTGCTGTTCTACGACCTGCCGCGCTACATTGCCAATCCGCTCGATATCGTCGCCGTCTGGCAGGGCGGCATGTCGTTTCATGGCGGCCTACTCGGCGTCATTCTCGCCATGACGCTGTTTTCCTGGTCTCGCGGCATCCGCACATGGTCGCTGTTCGACGTGGTTGCCGCCGGCGTGCCGGTAGGGCTTGGCCTCGTTCGCCTGGCAAACTTCATCAATTCCGAACTATGGGGCCGGCCGACCGACGTGCCATGGGCATTCGAATTCCCCAATGGCGGCCCATTTGCACGCCATCCGAGCCAGATCTATGAGGCGCTGCTCGAAGGCTTGGTGCTGTTCCTGGTCCTGCGCTTCCTCACCCATTCCAGGCTCAAGCTGAAGACGCCGCGCTTCGTCGGCGGCGCCTTCATCGCCGGCTATGGCGCCTCGCGCATCTTCGTCGAATTCTTCCGCGAGCCCGACCAGCAGCTTGGCTACCTCCTTGGCACGAGCTGGCTGACCATGGGAATGGTGCTGTCACTGCCGATGGTGCTGGCCGGCATCTGGGCGATGGCTACAGCCAAGCCGGTGACAAAACCGCAGCCGGCATGACGCGGCTGAAGACCCGCATCGCCGAGCTGATCGGTGCGGTAGGACCGATCCCCATCAGCGAATACATGGCGCTCTGCCTGTTCGATCCGCAGGACGGCTATTATACGACACGCGAGCCGTTTGGCGCCGCCGGCGACTTCGTCACCGCGCCGGAGATCAGCCAGATGTTTGGCGAGCTGGTCGCCATCTGGCTCTACCAGGCGTGGCTGGCGATCGACCGGCCGACGCCGGTCGCCATCGCCGAAATCGGCCCCGGCCGCGGCACGCTGATGAGAGATATGCTGCGCACGCTTTCGCGGCTCGATCCGACGCTTACCGCCAGCGCATCGTTCGCCTTGATCGAGGCCAGTCCGCGGTTGACCGAGGTCCAGAAACGGACGCTTGCCGGGACGTCGGCCACCATCGCCTGGCATGAGGCCGTCGACACGCTGCCGCAGGGGCCGCTTCTGATTGTTGGTAACGAGCTGTTTGACGCCGTGCCCATCCGCCAGTTCGTCCGCGCTGGAGCCGGCTGGAGCGAACGGATGATCGGTCTCGACGACGCGAACCGGCTGCGCTTTTTCGTCGGCGCCGGCTCGCTTGACCCGATGCTGCTGCCGGAGGGTGCCGAGAATGCGACGCAAGGTGCCATCGTCGAGGTGGCGCCAGCCCGCGCCGCCCTGATGGCGGCCATCGCCGGGCGACTTGCCGGATTTGGCGGAGCCGGCCTGTTTCTCGACTACGGTCATCTCCAGCCCGGGATCGGCGACACCTTGCAGGCCTTGCGCAAGCACGGTCATGAGGACGTGCTGGCCAATCCGGGGCAGGCCGATCTCACAGCCCATGTCGATTTCGCTCCCCTCGCGGCAACCGTTCGGGCACACGGCCTCGATGCCCACCTCTCAACGCAAGGTGAATTCCTGCTCAAGATGGGGCTTCTCGAACGGGCTGGCCGGCTCGGCGCCAACGCCGATGAGGCAGCTCGCGAAAAGATCGCGGCCGACGTCGAGCGCCTCGCCGGCCCGCAGGCCATGGGCGAACTCTTCAAGGTGCTTGCCGTCCTCCCTGCCGGCATTGCCGTTCCGCCGTTTCCAAGCACGGATTGACTTTTCGCTGCCGCCTCTTTCACTCTCCCGTCTCCGACTAGCGCCCGACATCAACTTCGCCAGCCTTCAACCGCCCAGCCTTCAACTGCGCCCCTTCAACTCGCTTGACGAAATCGCCCATACGGACAACAAAGCCGCCATGCTGAATCAGACCAAACCGGATCCCGTTCGGTCGCCCTTGCTGGAAACGGCGCAAGGCATCCGCCACGGCTACTTCACGCGAGTCGGCGGCATTTCCAGCGGCATCTACCGGGGCCTCAACATCGGGGCCGGTTCGAACGATGACCAGACGCTGGTGCGCGAAAATCGCCGCCGGGTCGCCGAATGGATGGGCGTGCCCGCAAACCATCTGCTGACCGCTCACCAGGTTCATTCGCCGGACGTCGTCATTGCCAGGGAGCCTTTTGCCGGCGAGCGGCCCAAGGCCGACGCCATTGTCACCGACCGGCCGGGCATTGCCGTCGGTGCCTCGACCGCCGACTGCGGACCGGTCCTCTTCGCCGACGCCGAGGCGCGCATTATCGGCGCCGCCCATGCCGGCTGGAAAGGCGCTTTCACCGGAGTGCTGGAAAACACCATCGCGGCAATGGAAAGCCTCGGCGCCCGGCGCGACTGCATCGTCGCAGTGCTCGGTCCTTCGATCGGCACACGGAATTACGAAGTCGGACCGGAATTCGTCGCCCGTTTCGTCGACGCCGATGCCTGCAATGCTCGCTATTTCGCGCCCTCCGCAAATGCCGGACACGCGATGTTCGATCTCAACCGCTACACGGTTGACCGGCTGACCAAGGCTGGCGTCAACGCCGAAGGACTTGGCCGCTGCACCTATGCCGAGGAAGAGCTTTTCTACTCCTATCGGCGCAGCACGCATCGCAACGAGCCCGACTACGGGCGGCAGGTTTCGGCAATCGTTTTGGAGGCTGACTGATGGCGCTGCATTTCGAACGCTCGGAATTCGACGCGCGGCGCGATCGACTGATGATCGAGATCGCCGAAAAGAAGCTCGACGCCGTCCTGCTGTTTGCCCAGGAAAGCATGTATTGGCTAACCGGCTACGATACCTTCGGCTTCTGCTTTTTCCAGTGCCTGGTGGTCAAGGCCGACGGCTCGATGGTGCTGCTGACGCGTTCGGCCGACTTGCGCCAGGCGCGCCACACCTCGATCATCGACAACATCGTTTTGTGGACGGACCGCAACGGCGCCAATCCGGCGGTAGACCTGCGCAACCTGCTCAACGAACTCGACCTGCTCGGTGCCCGCATCGGCGTCGAATACGACACCCACGGCCTGACCGCCTATAATGGCCGGCGCCTCGACGAGCAGTTGCAGACCTTCGGGCAGATCGCGGATGCCTCCGGCATTGTCAGCCGGCTACGGCTGTTCAAGAGCCCGGCAGAAATCGCCAAGGCGGAAAAAGCCGCAAATCTGGCCGACGACGCGCTGGACGCAGCACTGCCGCTGATCAAGCAGGGCGGCGATGAGGCGCTGATCCTCGCCGCCATGCAAGGTGCCATCTTTGCCGGCGGCGGCGATTATCCGGCCAACGAGTTCATCATCGGCTCCGGCGTCGACGCCCTGCTTTGCCGCTACAAAGCCGGCCGCCGCAAGCTCACCAAGAACGACCAGCTGACGCTCGAATGGGCCGGTGTCTTCCACCACTACCATGCGGCAATGATGCGCACGGTGTTGACCGGCAAGGTATCGAAACGCCACCAGGAATTGTTCGATGCCGCCCGCGCCGCGCTACTTGCAGTCGAGAAGGCGATGACGCCCGGTAATACGTTCGGCGACGTGTTCGACGCCCATGCCCGCACCCTCGAAGTCCACAATTTGACCAAGCACCGGCTTAATGCCTGCGGCTATTCGCTCGGCGCCCGCTTCACCCCGTCCTGGATGGATATGCCGATGTTCTATCAGGGTAATCCCGAACCGATTGCGCCGAACATGACGCTGTTCGCCCATATGATCATCATGGACTCCGAAACCGAAACCGCGATGACGCTTGGCCGCACCTATCTGACGACCGAATCCCAGCCGAAGCCGCTGTCCCGCCATGATCTCGACTTGATCGTGCAGTGAATCCATAATGCAAAGAGTGTGAGGGGCGTTCATCGCCAAGGAGTTTTCAGGCTAATGAGACGATCGCATGTGACGACCGTGTCATTGCTCGTGGCGCTGGCGCTGGCGGCCTGCACCAATGCGAAGGACGTTCTCGAACCGTCGGCCATTGCCCCGCAATCGACGCAATCGCTCTCCGGAGCCGGAAGTGCCGCAACGCCCCCCGCAACTCCGGCTCGGCCTGCCGGCACCGCGCAAACTGCAGATACAGCGCAGCCTTCGGCTGCAGTAGCCGTGCCGCCCGCCAAAAGCGCGGCTGCCATTGCGCGGACCCGGCTGCAGGTGGCGCCGATCGTCGGCGCCTCGGTAGAAGCCGCGACACCGCTGACCGCCGAGCTTCAGACACGCGCCAGGCAGCGCGGCATCACCTTGGCCGGCAGCACCGACCAGACCCCAACGCATGTGCTCAAGGGCTATTTCTCGACCATGACGGAAGGCAAGGACACCACCGTCATCTACGTCTGGGACATCTATGACCCGGCCGGCAACCGGCTGCATCGCATCAATGGCCAGCAGAAGGCACCCTCCGTCGGCGGCGGTGAAGGCTGGGCGGCGGTGGCGCCGGCGACCATGCAGGCAATTGCCGACCAGACAATCGACCAGTTCGCCACCTGGCTTGGCGGCGGCGCCGGCTGACCTGGAGCATGATTTCCGAAAAGTGGAATCCGGTTTTCGGAAAAGACCATGCTCAGACTGAAAGATAGAGCTATCCCCGATTCCGTCGGCATCGCAGTGGACCTATCGCCGCATCGTCAAGCCGTAAGCGTTTATTGAGATTAGCCGGCGGATTCCCATTCACGACGCTTGCAATACCGGCGCGGGCCGCTAAAAGCCCGACTAAGAGGCTGGAGTGCTATCGGAGTCTCTCAATCCTTCGCCAGGAACGGTGCATGAAGCTCTTCGCGGGCAATTCCAACAGGGTGCTGGCCGAATCAGTCGCCCGCTACCTCAACATTCCGCTGGGCAAGGCCAGCGTCAGGCGCTTCGCCGACCAGGAAATCTTCGTCGAGATCCAGGAGAATGTGCGCGGCGAGGACGTCTTCATCCTGCAGTCCACCTCGTTCCCGACCAACGATCATCTGATGGAACTGCTCATCATGATCGACGCCTTCATGCGCTCTTCGGCCAAGCGCATCACTGCGGTTATTCCTTATTTCGGCTATGCCAGGCAGGATCGCCGCGCCTCGGGCCGCACACCCATCTCGGCCAAACTGGTCGCCAACATGATCACGAGGGCGGGCGTCGACAGGGTGCTGACCCTGGATCTCCATGCCGGCCAGATTCAAGGCTTCTTCGACATCCCGACCGACAATCTGTTTTCCGTGCCGGTCATGGCCCGCGATGTAAAGGCGAAATACAAGCAGCTTGCCAATGTCATGGTGGTTTCGCCGGATGTCGGCGGCGTGGTCCGCGCCCGCGCCCTCGCCAAGCGCATCGATGCCCAGCTCGCCATCGTCGACAAGCGCCGCGAGCGCCCCGGCGAATCGGAAGTCATGAACGTCATCGGTGACGTGCGCGGCAAGGATTGCCTGTTGATCGACGACATCATCGATTCGGGCGGAACACTGTGCAATGCAGCCGATGCGCTGCTTGCCGACGGCGCCACCAGCGTCACCGCTTATACTACTCATGGCGTTTTGTCCGGCGGCGCCATCGCCCGCATCGGCGCCTCGAAACTGCAGGAACTGGTCATCACCGATTCCATCCAGCCGACCCAGGCAGTGCTCGACGCCGCCAATATCCGCGTCATCTCCATCGCCGAACTGATGGGCGAGGCGATCTCACGCACGGCGACCGAGGAATCGGTGTCGAGCCTGTTCGATTAATGCGTGTCGCGCAAAACTGTGCAGCGGTTTTCCGATAACGACATGCATAAAAACAAGAACCTAAAGCGCATCGCATGAGGCGGGTCGAACGCGACGCCTTCAGGGCTGCGACTCAGGCCGAGCCGGACCGCTTGTTCGCCGCACCTTCGCCAGGATCACGGGCGCCGCGCATGTAACCGCGTGGCGAGGCTCCCAGCATGCGCTTGAACATGGTGATGAACGCCGGCACGCTGTCATAGCCGAGATCGAGCGCCACCCTTGTGATCGGCTCGCCGTCGGCCAGCCGTGGCAGCGCCGCGAACAGGCAGGCCTGCTGACGCCAGGTCGACAGCGACAATCCCGTCTGGCGGTGGAACGCGCGGGTGAAAGAGCGGCGACTCATGCCAACGATAGCGGCCCATTGGTCGATCGTCGCATGCGGTGACGGTGCCGAGACGAAGCGCCGGCACAGCGTCGCCAGCCTTGCATCGGACGGGAACGGCAGGCCGAGCGGCCGTTCCGGCAGGTTCGGGATTTCGTGCAGCAGGAGCTTCATGATCAGTCCGCCCCGGCCCTCCAGCTCGGCGCCCTGCGGCAGCTTTTCCGATTCCACGATCAGGCTGTGCATCAGGTCGGTGATGCCCACGACACGCAACCCGTCCGGTAGGCCGGGAATGGCCTCCGGCATCACATAGACGGACCGCATGCTGACGTCGCCCAGCATCTCGACGGAATGTTCGGTGCCGGCGGGGATCCACATCGCGTGGTCCGGAGGCACCATCCAGCGCCCATGCCGCGTCGTTACCAGCACGACCCCGACCAGCGCGTGCAGCAACTGGCTGCGGCTGTGATGGTGCCGTGGCACATGGTAGCCGTCCGGATATTCGGTCGGCAGCGCCACTGCCGGCCCTACGGCCTGCTCCAGCCATTGCCAGCGACGCTCATGCAGCAGCCCGAGATCAGCGTCGCCCGCCTTGAACATTTCCTTGCCATGCGGCATCAGCTATGGCCCACTTGCGAAACTATTGGACCAAACCACGAAAGAAGTCGCGTGACAAGCGACGTATAAGGCAGGCGGCCCCATAAGACCGCGTGCGGAAGTGCCCGCCAAAAAGACCACGGAGCATGCCTTGACAGATACCACAGCAATCGCCGAGGGCGAGCCGGCAGCGGCCGGCCACATCTCAGCTCAGGCGACGGCCTTCACCGTCATCCTGGCGGTGAGCTTCTGTCATTGCATCAACGACATCATGCAGTCGCTGCTGTCGGCGATCTATCCGCTGCTGAAGGCCAATTACGGTCTCGATTTCTGGCAGATCGGCCTCTTGACTTTCACTTTCCAGGTGACGGCATCCTTGCTGCAGCCGGTGATCGGCACGATCACCGACAAGCGGCCGATGCCTTATTCGCTGCCCTACGGCATGGCCTCCTCGTTGATCGGACTGGTCGTGCTGGCCTACGCCGGACACTATTTCCTGCTCCTCATCGGCGCCTCGCTGATCGGTATCGGCTCGGCGATCTTCCATCCGGAATCCTCGCGCATCGCCCGCTTCGCCTCCGGCGGCCGGTTCGGTCTTGCGCAGTCGCTGTTCCAGGTCGGCGGCAATTTCGGCCAGGCTATGGGGCCGCTGCTGGCAGCCTTCATCGTCGTGCCCTTCGGCCAGACCAGCATCGCCTGGTTCGCCGGCGGCTCGCTGATCGGCATCATCGTGCTGTGGCAGGTCGGCGGCTGGTACAGCCGGCTGCGTGCCGCGCAGGGCGCCCGCAAGGCGGCAAGCTTCGTCTCGCCCTTCCCGCGCCGCAAGGTGATGGGAGCGCTGCTGGTGCTGACGCTGCTGGTACTGACCAAGAACGCCTATATTTCCAGCCTTGCCAGCTACTACACCTTCTATTCCATTCATAAGTTCGGTGTTTCGGTGCAGATGTCGCAAGTCATGCTGTTCCTGTTCCTCGGCGCCTCTGCCCTGGGCATCCTGCTCGGCGGCCCGTTCGGCGACCGCTACGGGCAGAAGGCGATGATCTGGTTCTCGATCGTCGGCGTGCTGCCCTTCACGCTGGCCCTGCCCTACGCCAATTTCGAGTGGACGATGGTTCTCACCGTGCTGATCGGCCTGATCCTGTCCTCGGCCTTCTCGAACATCGTCGTCTTCGCCCAGGAACTGGTGCCCGGCCGCGTCGGCATGATCGCCGGCATCTTCTTCGGCTTCGCCTTCGGCATGGGCGGCATCGCCGCCGCCGTGCTTGGCGTCGTCGCCGACCTGAAAGGCATCGATTTCGTCTTCCAGGTCTGCTCGTATTTGCCGCTGCTCGGGCTACTGACGGTCCTCCTGCCTAACATGAAGGCAGCGACGAAGCTGGAGGCGGCGGCCAGCTAAACGTCAGTTCATCTTTCGGAATTGATAGGAGGGCGTGGCAGTTGCCGCGCCCTTGATGATTCTTTCACCATACGCCGGGTGAAAAGCCTATTAGAGAGGGTCACCCCTGAAGGCAAAATTGTGGTCAGCAACGCTTCCAAGTTGAACATATCGGGCTTACCCCTGATGCTGCGCAGCGCTCCGCGCCAGGAAAGGCAATTCGCTTATGTCCAGACTAAAAGGCAAGGCCGCATTGATTACCGGCGGCACCAGCGGCATCGGCCTAGTGACGGCACAACGTTTCATCGAGGAAGGTGCGCGCGTCGCTATCACCGGAACCAATGCGAGCCGTCTCGAGGAGGCGCGCACCACCCTCGGCAGTGACGTACTTGTCATTGCCGCTGACGCCGGAGATGCCGCTGCCCAGAACGACATAGCGCGGCGGATCGAGGAAACCTTCGGCAAGCTCGACATTCTCTTCCTCAATGCCGGTATCGCCGACCTGCGCCCGCTTGGCGACTGGACCGAGGCCGCGTTTAACAGGAGCATCGATGTCGACCTCAAGGGGCCCTACTTCCTGGTCAAGGCGCTCGTTCCGCTGTTTTCGAACCCGTCGTCGATCATCCTCAGCGGCTCGGTCAACGCACATATGGGAATGGCTGGAACGCACGTCTATGCGCTGGCCAAGGCCGGCATGATTTCGCTCGCCCGGACGCTCTCGGGCGAACTGATAGAACGGGGTATTCGCGCCAATGTGATCAGCCCGGGTCCGATCGACACGCCGCTAAACGACAAACTTGGGCTGGCCCCCGAAGCGGCGAAGGCGCGCGCGAAAGCTGTGGTCGGCCTGGTGCCTGCCCGTCGTTTCGGAACCGCCGAGGAAATTGCCAATGCAGTGGTTTTTCTTGCTTCGGACGAATGCCCGTTCATGGTCGGAGCGGAAATGCTGATCGATGGCGGCTTGAGCATCGCCTGACATCGGCACGACGTGACAAAAAAAGACACTCGCCAGAAGGCAGTTTTTTGTCACGTTCTTAAAGGCCTGAAGAAGGCCAGCAGGTCGGCGCTGATGACACCGGCATGGGTGATCGCCATGCCATGGGAAACCCTTGTAGACCTGCCTGCCATGACCTTGCCTGCCATGACTTGCACCCTTTCCCGCCTTCGGCTATAGAGCCGCCACCCGCGTAGACACCCTTGGAGGCAACGCGGCGGAAGGCTGCCTTCCCTTGTGATCCCGAACAAAGGTCCGCTTGCTTATGCGGCTGCCGCTTTCGGATATGCAGGCCCGGCGGCTTTCGACGTTTACGGCCCAGCCACGCTGGCCGCGAACGCTCCAGAACAACGCGAAAGGAAATGCCATGAGCCACGATACTTACGAGCTCAAGGCCGAAGCGCGCGAACAGGTCGGTAAGGGGTCCGCCCGTGCAGTTCGCCGCAACGGTAAAGTGCCTGCAGTGATTTACGGCGACAAGCAGCCTCCCCTGGCGATTGCGCTGACCTATAAGGACATCTATTACAAGATCCATGGCGGCGGGTTTCTGACCACGGTCGCCACGATCGATGTCGACGGCAACAAGATCCAGGTTTTGCCCAAGGATTTTCAGCTCGACCCGGTCAAGGATTTTCCGGTCCACGTCGATTTCCTGCGCATCGGCAAGGACACCGAAGTCAATGTCGACGTGCCCGTGCACTTCATCAATGAAGACAAGTCGCCCGGCATCAAGCGCGGCGGCGTGCTCAACATCGTGCGCCACGAGGTCGAGTTCCATTGCCCGGCCAATGCGATCCCGGATTTCATCACCATCGATCTCACCGGCACCGATATCGGCGATTCCATCCACATTTCGGCCGTCACCTTGCCGGCCGGCGTCAAGCCGGTGATCTCCGACCGCGACTTCACCATCGCGACCATTGCCGGCTCCTCGGCGATGAAGCCGGAGGCAGCGGAAGAGACGACTGAAGCGGCTGCGCCCGAAGCGGCTCCTGCCGCCGAAGAGAAGTAACCCCTTCCCGCCCGGAGGCGACGATGCTTGTCTTTACAGGCCTCGGCAATCCGGGCGCGAAATACGCCAACAACCGGCACAATGTCGGCTTCATGGCGGCGGACGCGATTGCCCGCCGCCATTCTTTTTCGCCCTGGTCGAAGAAATTCCAGGGTCTGATCGCCGAAGGCATGCTTGCCGGCGAAAAGGTGATCCTGATCAAGCCGCAGACCTTCATGAACCTGTCCGGCCAGTCGGTCGGCGAAGCCTTGCGCTTCTATAAGCTCGGCCCTTCGGCGCTGACTGTCTTTTATGACGAGATCGACCTTGCTGCCGGCAAGGTGCGTGTCAAGGTCGGTGGCGGTTCCGGCGGCCACAACGGTATCCGCTCGCTCGACCAGCACGTCGGCAAGGATTTTCGCCGTGTGCGCATCGGCGTCGGCCACCCCGGCGTCAAGGAAATGGTGCATGGCCATGTGCTCGGCGATTTCGCCAAGGCCGACCGCGAATGGCTGGACGTGCTGCTCGACGCAATCGCCGACGGTGCCGGATTGCTTGCCGAGGGCGACGACAATTCCTTCATGAACCGCGTGACGCTGGCCTTGCGCGACAAGCTCACGCCGACGGGCGACGACGACCGCCCGCCGCCCAAGGCGCCAAAGGCACAAAGCCACGTCCGCCAGGCGCGGCCGCAGCAGCCGGCGGCCAAGCTGCCCGAAACCGGCCCGATGGCGGCCATGCTGAAGAAGCTTTTTGGCGGCAAGGACTGAGCCATGGCGCCGTCAGCGCCGCGGGCATGAGTGCTCAGGGCTTGACGATCATCGGCGCTTTCGCCCATAGCCCTGATCAAATTCGATTTCCCGATAGGACCAGACAAAAATGGGTTTCAAATGCGGCATCGTTGGCTTGCCCAATGTCGGCAAGTCGACGCTCTTCAATGCGTTGACCAGAACGGCGGCGGCACAGGCCGCCAATTATCCGTTCTGCACCATCGAACCGAACACCGGCGAGGTGGCGGTGCCCGACCCGCGCCTGCAGAAGATCGCCGCGATCGGCAAGTCGAAGGAGATCATCCCGACCCGCATCTCGTTCGTCGACATTGCCGGCCTGGTGCGTGGCGCCTCGAAAGGCGAAGGGCTTGGCAACCAATTCCTCGCCAACATCCGTGAGGTCGACGCCATCGTCCATGTGTTGCGCTGCTTCGAGGATGACGACATTACCCATGTCGAGGGCCGCATCGATCCTGTCGCCGATGCCGAGACCGTCGAGACCGAATTGATGCTTGCCGATCTCGACAGCCTCGAGCGCCGCATCGTGCAGATCCGCAAGCGTGCCGCCGGCAAGGACAAGGAAGCAGCGACCGTACTTCCGATGATGGAAGCGGCGCTCGAACTGCTGCAGGCCGGCAAGCCCGCCCGCATCCTGCTCAACGGCATCTCGGGTGAGGATCTGCGCATCCTGCAGGGGCTGAATCTCTTGACCTCACACCCGGTGCTTTACGTCTGCAACGTCGCGGAAGCCGACGCCGCCACCGGCAACGCGCATACCAGGGCGGTCGAGAAGATGGCCGCCGCGCAAGGTGCCCGCACTGTCGTGATCTCAGCGGCGATCGAGGCCGAAGTCGCCCAGCTCTCGGACGAAGAGGAAATGGAATTCCTGGCAACGCTCGGCCTGGACGAACCCGGCCTGAACAAGGTGATCCGCGCCGGCTACGAGCTTTTGCAGCTCATCACCTATTTCACCGTCGGCCCCAAGGAGACGCGCGCCTGGACCGTGCACAAGGGTGCCAAGGCGCCGCAAGCGGCAGGCGTCATCCACACCGATTTCGAGCGCGGCTTCATCCGCGCCCAGACCATCGCCTATGACGACTTCGTCAGGCTGGGCGGCGAAGTAGCGGCCAAGGAGGCCGGCAAGGCGCGCGACGAAGGCAAGGAGTATGTCGTCCAGGACGGCGACATCATGCTGTTCAAATTCAACACCTGACCCGGCGAGACCCGCCCGGCCTCCACAATGGCTGTTGCTCGGTCACAACGTCATAACAGGCATCGCGGCGGCGTCTTGCCGCTGCTTGACGGCACGTCACGCCCGGTCTAAGGGGCCTCTGCGCTGGTCTCGAGCCTCACATGGCCATGTCAGTGCGATCTGAGTGACGCGCCCCTTCCGAACGAAACCCTCTTTAGCAACAGCAAGGGAGACCGGCGATGATCAAGGCCTTCGTCGTCGACAATGATCGCCTGCGCCTTGTCGACGATCTCCTGCAAAACAGCGATGCTGTCGTCTGGGTCGACCTTCTCAGCCCGACAAAGGAAGAAGAGACCACGATCGAGACCTGGCTCGGCATTGCCGTTCCGACCCGGGAAGAGATGGAGGAGATCGAGATCTCGAGCCGTCTCTACGTCGAGGACGGCGCCTACTTCATGACCGCCATTCTGCCGGCTCAGACCGAACTGGATGATCCCTTGATGTCGCCGGTCACCTTCGTGCTCGCCGGCAGTAGGCTGATCACCGTGCGTTACCACGAGCCGAAGGCGTTCAAGACCTTTCCGCTGCGGGCCGAGAAGGTGGCGACCGGCTGCACCAGCGGCGACACCATCCTGATTGGCCTGCTGGAGGCGATCGTCGACCGCCTCGCCGACATTCTGGAGCGCGCCGGCCGCGACGTCGAGGCGATCTCGCGCGACATCTTCGAGGCACGCTCGACCAAGGTTTCCAAGCGCAACCGTGACTTCCAGGAACTGTTGAAAGGCATTGGCCGCAAGGAGGACCTCGCCTCCTCAGTCCGCGACAGCCTGATCTCGCTGCAGCGCCTTGCCGGCTTCCTCGCCCATGCCTCCACTCAGACCAAGATGAGCAAGGATACCCGCGCCCGCATCAAAACGTTGTCGCGCGACGTGCTGTCGCTTGCCGACCACGCCACCTTCCTGTCGCAGAAGATCAGCTTCCTGCTCGACGCGACGCTGGGCATGATCTCGATCGAGCAGAACGCCATCATCAAGATCTTCTCCGTCGCCGCTGTCATCTTCCTGCCGCCGACGCTTGTCGCTTCAATCTACGGCATGAATTTCGACATCATCCCTGAGCTCAAATGGCACTTTGGCTATCCCTTCGCCATCGGCATGATGGTGCTTTCGGCAATCCTGCCCTTCTGGTATTTCCGCCGTCGCGGCTGGCTATAGGGTCGTCAATGCGCGCTACGGCTTGGGCACAGCAGGCTGGCGCACCAGAAATTGCTTGACCAAATGCCGCCCTGCCTGCATCCGGGAGCCGACGCGTAGCGATTGTACAATCCTGAACAGGATTTCCAGACCATGACCACAAAGACCTGGGCTTATGAGGATTTTGTCGAGGGCGCTTCGCTCGACCTCGGCACCAAGCTGGTAAGCGCCGCCGAAATCATAGAATTCGCCGACGAGTTCGATGCCCAGCTGATGCATCTCGACGAGGCCGCGGGCAAGGCCAGCATCCTCGGCGGGCTGGCGGCTTCGGGCTGGCACACCTGCGCCATGTTCATGCGCATGCTGTGCGATGCCTTCCTGCTCGACTCGACCTCCCAGGGCGCGCCAGGCGTCGACCAGGTCAAATGGAAACGGCCGGTCCTGGCCGGTGACCTGTTGAGCGGCAGCACCACCGTCCTTGCCAAGCGACTGTCCAGATCGAAGCCCCGCCTTGGCCTGGTGACCATGCGCAGCGAGTTGTTCAACCAGCGCGGCGAAGGTGTTTTCGAGCTCGAAAACACCGTCATGTTCCTCACCCGCGAGGGCAGTGCGTGAGCCTCGACGAATTCTTCTGCATCGGTATCACCGTCACGCTCGGTTCACATCGATTCGAACCGGAGGCGATCAAGGCGTTCGCCCGCAAATACGACCCGCAGATATTCCATGTCGACGAAGAGGCGGCGAGGAACAGCATATTCGGCGGGCTCTGCGCCTCGGGCTGGCACACCGCCGCCACCTGGATGAAATTGAACCTCCAGGCTGGCATGGAGGCAGAGGTCGCCCGCTGGCCCGGCCCCGGGCCGGTGCCGGAATTCGGTCCCTCGCCCGGCTTCAAGAATCTCAAATGGCCCAAACCTGTCTATGCCGGGGAAACCGTGACTTTCACCCGCACCGCGCTGGCCCATCGCCCCATCGCCTCGCGACCGGGCTGGCGGCTGCTGACGCTCCGCTCGGAGGCCTTCGATTCGACCGGCGACAAGGTCATCGAATTCGAAAGTGCCGTGCTGGTGAAGGTGGAGTGAGCGGAGTTCTTCCCCTCTCCCACAGGAAAGAAGGAAGAAACGCTCAATGCCCCTCAAACCCGATCAGCGTCCTCACCGGTACGCCGAGCGCCTCTAACCTCTCTCGGCCGCCAAGGTCCGGCAGGTCGATGACGAAGCAGGCGGCGAGGATATCGGCGCCGATCTGCCGCAATAGCTTGACGGCCGCCTCGGCCGTGCCGCCGGTGGCGATCAAATCGTCGACGAGGATTACCTTCTCGCCTGGAGAAACACCGTCCTTGTGCATCTCCATCTCGTCCAGCCCGTATTCCAGGCTGTAGGCGACCCGCACTGTCTCGTAAGGCAGCTTGCCTTTTTTACGGATCGGCACGAAGCCGGCCGAGAGCTGGTGGGCGATGGCGCCGCCGAGGATGAAGCCGCGCGCCTCGATGCCGGCGATCTTGTCGATCTTCAGGCCGGCATAGGGATGCACCAGTTCGTCGATGGCGCGGCGGAAGGCCCGCGCATTGCCGAGCAGCGTGGTGATGTCGCGAAACAGGATGCCCGGCTTGGGATAATCCGGAATGGTGCGGATCGCGGCAAGCAGCGTCTCTTCGAGCGAGGATTTCATCGAGCGGCTCTCCGGGCTATTCAGATTCGGCTGAAAGGCGTGAAAGGAATGGGCCAATCGTAACCCGGCGCCGCCAAGTCCGGCTACCGCCATGTGATGCCTGACGGAAAATTGTCCGGCAAAGAGCCTTGCTCAGCGTCGGCTACGATCAATCGACATGCCTGCAATGAAAAGGGCGCCTTTCGACGCCCTCGCATTCTCGTATATCGCAGGGCTCAGTGCGCCACGCCGGCCCACACCTTGCGCTTGGTCAGGTAGACCAGCGCACCGAACAGCAGCAGGAAGACCAGCACGCGAAAGCCGGTCTTCTTGCGGTCCTCGAGGTGCGGCTCGGCCGCCCACATCAGAAAGGCCGACACGTCGCGCGAATACTGGTCGACCGTCTGCGGCGCGCCGTCATCATAGGTAACCTGGCCGTCGGAGAGCGGCTTCGGCATCTTCAGCGACACGCCGGACAGGAAGTACGGATTGTAGTGCGTGCCTTCCGGTATGACCATGCCAGCCGGCGGCTGCTGGTCGTAGCCGGTCAGCAGCGAGTGGATGTAGTCGGGGCCGCCCTGCGCATATTGCGTAAAGATGTCGAACACGAAGCGCGGGAAGCCGCGCTCGACGCCGCGCGCCTTGGCCAGCAGCGACATGTCGGGCGGTGCTGCGCCGCCATTTGCCGCCGCCGCCGCTTCGACATTGGCGAATGGCGCCGGGAAATGGTCGGACGGCTTGCCGGGACGGTCGAACATGTCGCCGGCATCGTTCGGGCCGTCATGGATCGTATATTCGGCCGCCAGCGTCTTGATCTGCGCATCCGAATAGCCAAGGCCTTCCAGCGTACGGAACGCCACCAAATTCATCGAATGGCAGGCCGAGCAGACTTCCTTGTAGACCTTCAGTCCGCGCTGCAGCTGGGCCTTGTCGTAGGTGCCGAATGGCCCGGCGAAGCTCCAGTCCATTTCCTTCGGTTCGTGTATCGGGAAATGCGTCGGCGCCGCCTCATTGTGCGCCTCTTCCTGGGCGCTGGCTCCAGTGCTTGCGGCACCCATGCCCGCGGCCACAAGGCCAAGCAGCGCCAGCGAGGAGAGAATCTTTTTCATGCCAATTCCCCTTGAGATTCTCTGACGCGCTGTCATCGTCTCGAGCATGACCTTGTCCGAGTACCGGTTTCCACTTTTCGGGATCATGCTCAGCCCTTGGTTTCCGGCGCGGTCGTGGCACCGGCCGGATGTCCGCCGCCGCCCTTGTTCTTCTCGAGCACCGCCTCGGTAATCGAATTCGGCAGCCGCCGCGGCTTTTCGATCAGCCCGAGCACCGGCAGCGCTACCAGGAAGAAGGCGAAATAGAACAGCGTCGCCATCTGCGCCATGAATACATAGCTGCCCTCGGCCGGCTGCGAGCCCAGCCAGCCGAGCAGGATGGCGTCGGCCACGAACAGCCAGAAGAACAGCTTGTACCAGGGCCGGTAGACTGCCGAGCGCACCTTCGAGGTGTCGAGCCACGGCACCAGGAACAGCATGACAATCGCGCCGAACATGCAGAGCACGCCCCCGAGCTTGGAGTTGATGGGCCCGATATTGAAGGTGATGGCGCGCAGGATCGCGTAGAACGGCAGGAAGTACCATTCCGGCACGATGTGGGCCGGCGTCTTCAGCGGGTTGGCCACGGTGTAATTGTCGGGATGGCCGAGATAATTCGGCAGGTAGAACACGAAATAGGCGAAGGCGAACAGGAACACGATCATGCCGAACCCGTCCTTTATGGTCGCGTAAGGCGTGAAGGCGAGCGTGTCGGTCTTCGATTTGACCTCGATGCCGGTCGGATTGTTCTGGCCGACGACGTGAAGCGCCCAGATGTGCAGCACGACGACGCCGGCAATCATGAACGGCAAAAGGTAGTGCAGCGCAAAGAAGCGGTTCAGCGTCGGATTGTCGACCGCGAAGCCACCGAGGAGAAGCTGCTGGATCCAGTCGCCGACCAGCGGAATGGCGGTGAAGAAGCCGGTGATGACGGTGGCGCCCCAGAAGCTCATCTGGCCCCAGGGCAGCACATAGCCCATGAACCCGGTCGCCATCATCAGCAGGTAGATGATGCAGCCGAGGATCCACAGCAGCTCACGCGGCGCCTTGTAGGAGCCGTAGTAGAGGCCACGGAAAATATGGATGTAGACGGCGACGAAGAAGAACGACGCGCCGTTGGAATGGAGATAGCGCAGCAGCCAGCCCGAATTCACGTCGCGCATGATCTTCTCGACTGAATCGAAGGCGAGAGTGCTGTCGGCTGCATAGTGCATGGCCAGCACGATACCGGTCAGGATCTGCGCCGCCAGCATAAGCGCAAGGATGCCGCCGAAGGTCCAGGCATAGTTCAGGTTGCGCGGCACCGGATAGGCGATGAAGCTGTCATAGACCAGCCGCGGCAGCGGCATGCGCGAATCGAACCAGCGTCCGATGCCGGACTTGGGCGTATAGGTCGAGTGTCCCTCGCTCATGGAAATATCCCCTGCCTCAGCCGATACGGATCTTGGTGTCAGAAACGAATTGGAACACCGGTACCGCCATGTTCTCCGGCGCCGGCCCCTTCCGGATGCGGCCGGCGGTATCGTATACGGAACCGTGGCATGGGCAGAACCAGCCGCCGAAATCGCCTTCCTGGCCGAGCGGGATGCAGCCGAGATGGGTGCAGACCTGGACCATCACCATCCAGGCTTCCTTGCCCGGCGTGGTTCGATTGGCGTCGGTTGCCGGCGCATCGGCCGGCAGGTTGGCATTGCGGGCGATTGGGTCCTTGAGTTCGGCGAGATTGACCGCCTCGGCGTCCTTCATCTCTTTTTCGGTGCGGTTGCGTACGACCACCGGCTTGCCGCGCCACTTCACGACGAGCGACATTCCTGGCGTCAGCGACGAGACGTCGACCTCGACCGAGGCAAGCGCCAGCGTCGAGGCATCCGGACGCATCTGGTCGATGAACGGCCAAGCAACGGCGCCCGCGCCGACCACCGCGGCCATGCCGGTGGCGACGTAGAGAAAATCACGACGGTTGGGATCCTGGGTGTCGGTTGCGCTCACGGGTGCCTGATCCTTTCGCCTCTTCCGTGCCGGCGGCCGAGCTTGTTCCCCGCTCAATCGCGCCGGCCCGACAGCGCATGGCGAACAGGCTAGCGAATTCCTCCGGCATTTGGGACTTGGGTTTATGCGTGAAGCCTGTTTTTGTCCAGACGGGCGAAGGCACAAGGGCAGATTGTCGCGGGGACATAGTTTGCCCAGCTGAACGATTGGAAAACAGCAGCAAAACCAAACGGCTGCGTTCACCTCGACAGCGGACGCTCGCCCGGTTTATCCTCGCCCCATGGCGCATGTCATCGACCGCGACAAATGGGCCAAAGCGCCCGACCAGTTGCCCGACCACTGGCAAGGCGAGTTGCAATGCGGGCCTTACGGCTCCAACAGTTGCCTGATCTTTAACTACCTGCCGGAGACCGGCGGCGGCCCGAGGCTGCACAGCCATCCCTATTGCGAGATTTTCATCATCCGAACCGGGACCGGTCTGTTCACCGTCGGCGACCGGCAGATCGAGGCCACAGCCGGCCAGATCCTGGTCGTACCGCCGAACACGCCGCACAAATTCACCAATCTCGGGCCAGGCCCGCTGGAAACCACCGACATACACGAGAACGGCAGCTTCATCACCGAGTGGCTGGAATAACACTTTCCAAACCAGTTCCGGTTCGGATCATGCGCTGGCGCCGAGCCTGGCCAGCACGGCCTTGGGAATATTGTATTCCCGGATCACCGCGTCGTGCTTGCGCAGGCCGCAGAGTTCACGCTGGATGAAATACCCGTGCACTGCTTCGGCTGCATCCCTGAGCAGCCGGGCACGGTCGACACTGTCGCAATTCTCGCGCAGCCTCGTCAATGTTTCCTCGACGCGCCGGCCGGCGCGGCCGAGCGCGGCCGCCTTCTCGCCGAGGATTTCATGGCCAAGCAGGTCCAACGCGCTCTCCTGCGCGCCGGACCGTCCGAAATTCGATGGCATTCTCACCGCCATGGTCTACTCCGGTTTTTAGAAACTACTCCGCCGGCCGGGTCTCGGCCAGCGCGCTCTCCTCGTTGAACAGGAAGCCGCCGGACTGCCGCTTCCACAGCCTGGCATAGAGCCCGTCGAGCCCGACCAGCTCGTCATGCGTGCCTTGCTCGACGATGCGGCCCTCGTCGAGCACCACAAGCCGGTCGAGTGCCGCAATGGTCGACAGCCGATGCGCGATGGCGATGACCGTCTTGCCTTCCATCAGCCTTGCCAGATTTTCCTGGATCGCCGCCTCGATGTCGGAATCGAGCGCCGAGGTCGCTTCGTCGAGCACCAGGATCGGTGCATCCTTGAGGAAGACGCGGGCGATCGCCACGCGCTGGCGCTGGCCGCCGGAGAGCTTGACGCCGCGCTCGCCGACATAGGCCTCGTAGCCGATACGATCGCGATTGTCGCGCAGACCGAGGATGAACTCGTGCGCCTCGGCCTTCTTCGCTGCCGCGACCACCTCGGCGTCGGTCGCTTCCGGCATGCCGAGCTTGATGTTGTCGCGCAGCGAGCGGTGGAAAAGTGCCGTATCCTGGCTGACGACGCCGATATTGGCGCGCAGCGAATTCTGCGTGACCGTGGAGACGTCCTGCCCGTCAATGGTGATCTTGCCGCTCTCGAGGTCGTAGAGGCGCAGGATCAGATTGACCAAGGTTGTCTTGCCGGCGCCGGACGGGCCGACCAGGCCGACCTTTTCGCCCGGCCGCACGACGAGGTCGATGCCGTTGAGCACGCCGGACCCCTTGCCGTAGTGGAACTCGACATTGCTGACATCGATGCGCCCGCCGCCGACGACAAGCTCTTTCGCGTCCGGCGCATCGGTCAGGCCGAGCGGCTGTGAGATCAGCGCCTTGGAGTTCTCCAGCACGCCGAGGTTACGCAAGATGCCGTTGAGCTGCATCATCAGCCGGCCGAGCAGCATGTTCAGCCGCAGCACCAAAGACAGCGTGAAGGCCACGGCGCCGACTGTGATCGAACCCTCGACCCAGAGATAAACGGCAAAGCAGGCGATCGCCGTGATCATGATGCCCGACAGCATCGTCAGCGCCATGCGCACGCCTGTCAGCCGGCGGGTGAACGGGCGCAGCGCGTCGAGATAGATGTCGAAGCCGTTCCTGATGTAATGGTCGTCGCCATCGGCCGAGAACAGTTTCAGCGTCTGCACGTTCGAATAGGAATCGACAAGGCGGCCGGTGATCATCGAGCCGGCTTCGGCGGTCGCTTCGGCATGTTTGCGGATTGCCGGCAAATAGCGCCTGGCCAGCAAGCCGAAGGCGGTAATCCAGATCACCACCAGCACCGCCAGCCGGAGATCGAGCCCGGCGACCAGCGCCAGCGTCGTCACCGTATAGACGACCATGAACCAGACGACCTCGATGAAGCTTTCCATCAGATCGCCGGTCGCCTGTCCCGCCTGCCAGACCTTGGTCGCGATACGCCCGGCAAAGTCGTTCTGAAAGAAGGCGTAGGATTGGCGCGAGACATGGCGATGCGCCTGCCAGCGCACCAGATTATAGAAACCCGGCGTGATCGTCTGCTCGTCGACCAGGGCCGACAGGCCGACGACAATGGTGCGGATGACCAGCACCACCGCGATCATGAAGACAAGCTCCGGGCCGGCGGCAGTCCACAGCGCGTGCCAGCTGCGTTCGCCGGGAAGCTGGTCGAGGATGTCGACCAGCCGCCCGACGAAATAGAACAGTCCGGCTTCGACCAGCGGCGCGATGCCGCCGATCACCAGCATGGCGAAGAAGGCGATCTTCGCCTGCCCGACATAATGCCAGAGGAAACCCCTGACGCCAGCAGGTGGCCGAAGGTCCGCTGGCTCCCGGAATGGATAGACCCAGTTCTCGAACCAGCGGTAGATGGCAGTCATCATTCGGCGGCTTCACCCTTGGCGATTGCATCGTTGGCGGCTGCATCGTTGGAAGAAGGGCCGTCGTCGAGCAGGAATCCGCCCGACTGACGTTGCCAGAGCTGGGCGTAGAGCCCGCCTTTGGCAACGAGTTCCTCATGCGAACCTTCCTCGATGACTCGGCCCTTGTCCATGACCACGAGCCGGTCCATGGCCGCGATCGTCGACAGCCGGTGCGCAATGGCGATGACGGTCTTGCCTTGCATCAGTCTGTAGAGATTCTCCTGGATGGCCGCCTCGGCCTCGGAATCGAGGGCAGAGGTCGCCTCGTCGAGAATGAGGATCGGCGCGTCCTTCAGCATGACACGGGCTATGGCGATGCGTTGCCGCTGGCCGCCGGACAATTTGACGCCGCGATCGCCGACATGCGCGTCGAAACCCTTACGGCCGTTCGAGTCCGACAAGCCGGCAATGAAATCCAGCGCCTCGGCGCGCCGCGCCGCCTCGATCAGCATCTCGTTGCTGGCGTCCGGCCTGCCATAGAGGATGTTCTCGCGTACCGAGCGATGCAGCAGCGAGGTGTCCTGCGTGACCATGCCAATCTGGGCGCGCAGCGAGTCCTGCGTCACTGCCGCAATGTCCTGGCCGTCGATCAGGACCTTGCCGCTTTCGAGGTCGTAGAAGCGCAACAGAAGATTGACCAGCGTCGACTTGCCGGCACCCGAACGACCGACAATGCCGACCTTCTCGCCCGGCTTCACCGTCAGCGACAGGCTTTCGATCACACCCTTCTGCTTGCCGTAGTGGAAGCGGATGTCCTCAAAACGGATCTCGCCCTTGGTCACGGCAATATCCTTGGCGCCAGGCCGGTCTTCGACGAGGCGCGGCAGCGAGATCGAGGCGATGCCGTCCTGCACCGTGCCGATATTCTCGAACAGCGTGGACATCTCCCACATGATCCATTGCGACATGCCCCAGAGCCGCAGCACGAGGCCGATGACCAGGGCGACAGCGCCGATCGTCACGGCTTGGCCGAGCCACAGCCATAGCGAGATCGAGGCGACCGAAAACAACAGCAGCGAATTCAGGACGTAGAGCAGGCCGTAGAGTTGCGTCACCAACCGCATCGATCGGTAAACGGTGTCGAGAAAGCCGGCCATACCGTCCTTGGCGAAGGATGCCTCGCGCCGCGCATGCGAGAACAGCTTGACCGTCTGAATATTGGAATAGCTGTCGACGACACGGCCAGTCATGGTCGAGCGCGCATTGGCCTGCTCCTCGCCGACCTTGCCCAGCCGCGGGATGAAATAGCGCAACAGCAGGACATAGCCGGCAAGCCAGACGGCAAGCGGCGCAGCCAGCCGCCAGTCTGCCGAGCCGACAATGAACAGCATGCCGAGAAAATAGACGACGATATAATTGAGCACATCGATGAGCTTGATGACGCACTCGCGCACGGCGAGCGCTGTCTGCATCAGCTTGGTCGCGATGCGCCCGGCAAACTCGTCCTGATAGAAGCTCATCGACTGCTTGAGCAGGTACCGATGCACCTGCCAGCGGATACGCATCGGATAATTACCCATCAGCGTCTGCTGGTTGAGCAGCGAATGGAACCAGACGGTTGCCGGCAGCGCGAAAACCACGATGAAGGCCATGCCGGCCAGCTTCAAGCCTTCGGTCTGCAGGAACGTCTCGCGATTCTGTCCGGACAGCCAGTCGACGATCCGGCCCATGAAGCCGAACATCCACACCTCGGCAAGGGCGATGGCCGTCACCAGTACCGCATCGAGAGCGATGTAGGGCCATGCGCCGCGCGTGTAATGCACGCAGAAGGCGATCAGTGTCCGCGGCGGCTCGACCGGCTCCTTGGCAGGGAACGGATCGAGCCTTTTTTCAAACCAGCTAAACATAGTGATGCTCACAATTTCCCGCTCACGCGGCACGCGAACGGACGAGGTGCCCAGACCGCATGGCGTCAAGAACCGGCGATACGGTATCGTCCGCCTCGCCGGCCCTGCTTCGCGCTATATAGGTTGTCGCGGGCCTTTCGCCGACAGTCTCGCTTGACAATGCTGACGACGTTTTGACAATCCGGATTTTCGCGCCGGTTTTTGCACCAGGCCGGATCAGCCTGATGATCCGGCGCACCAACGACGGCCGGCTATAGTCCGGAACGGCGCGCGAGAAATCGATGTCCGGCAGCATGCCGCGATGCGGACGCCGGCGGGTCTCGGCGTGAACCGCCGACGAGTGGGTCTCGCCGATCAAAAGTGCCCAGGTCGCAGTCTTGCGCTCGTGCAGGCTTCTTGAGCCGGGTATTCTACAGGGATCGAACATCGGTCCGTCCTCCACTTGAAGATGCAGATAGAAGGGTGAGCCAACCCAGGCCGCGGGCATGCGCGGTGCGGCAAAGGTGACATCGCTCGAATTGTGTTCAGGCGGGGCGTTCAGCCCCTTCCACAGCTTGAAAAACATCGCAGGATTCCTTCAAAGGCCGAAAAAGGTTTCGGCGGGAATCGGTGCGATTAGAAGTCTAGAAGGTCAGGAGAATCGTCGTACCGAAACCGCCGTCGGGCTGGTAAGCCCACGAGAGAGGTGGTGGATGTGCATGGCCATCATGAATTACCCCTCCATCGGTTCGGGTTGACAATGCTGGCCGTATAACCGACTTCGCAGAAAATGACCACCCGCCAGTCCAGGAATTTCCAAAACCGCGAGAGCTCTGTGGCTGATCTGCCACTTATTAGAAAGACGCGGAAATGAACGACCGTCTCCGCATCGCGCTCTACCAGCCTGATATCGCCGGCAACACCGGGACAATCCTGCGCTTCGCCGCTTGCCTCGGTCTCGGCGTCGACATCATCGAACCGGCAGGCTTCCCGCTCGGTCACCGGGCGCTGAAACGGGCCGGCATGGACTACCTCGAAATGGCGGCGCTCACCCGGCATGTCGACTGGCACGCCTTCGAGGACTGGCGCAAGCTTGCCAAGCGGCGGCTGGTGCTGCTGTCGACCAAAGCAGCTGCCGCCTACACGGATTTCGCCTTTGCCGGCGACGACATTCTCCTGTTCGGCCGCGAATCCGCAGGCGTGCCGGATGCCGTCCACGAGGCGGTGGATGCGTGCCTGACCATCCCGATGCAGCCCGGAGCGCGCAGCATCAACGTCGCGCTTTCCGTTGCGATGGTGGCGGGCGAGGCGATCCGGCAGCTTCGCTAGGACGTGTACGCGATCGCCGGCCGCAGCGACCAAGGCATCGTCCTCACGCAACACTGCGTCCTCTCCGGTCATTCTAAATCCAGACGCCCATCGCCATCTCCTGCCGTTTGCATCTTCGAGGCTTCTTCGCTACAAGCTCAACTTAGCTTGAGGTCAAGCGGAAAAATCGGAGATGGCTGCGGCAACGGAATTGACGGTCGGCCAAGTGGCGACGCGCAGTGGCGTGGCGGTGTCGGCGCTGCATTTCTACGAAGCGCGCGGGCTGATCCGCAGCCACCGCACATCAGGCAACCAACGGCGTTACGGCCGCGACGTGCTGCGACGTGTGGCGATCATCAAGGTAGCGCAGGAGGTCGGCATTTCGCTGGCCGAGATCGGCACAGCCCTTCGATCGCTGCCCGAAGGACGAACGCCGACCCGCGAGGATTGGAACCTGCTTTCGACGGCTTGGCGCGACGAGCTCGACCAGAAGATTAGTCAGCTCAAGAAGCTGCGCGACGGGTTGACCGACTGTATCGGCTGCGGCTGCATGTCGATCGACAAATGCCCGCTGCGGAATAAGGGCGACCGGCTGAGCATCCGAGGGCCCGGCGCGAGGCGCTTGCTGATCGAGCGTTAATCCGCCGCCGGCAGCCGCCTGATCGTGAATTCGATGACGTCGCCCGGCCGCTCGAACCAGCTCTCGATCTCGGTCCAATAGGCCTGCTTGGGAAAGCGCTCGAACCATTCCTTCGCCTTGAGACGAGCGTCGGAACGCGGCAGCACGAAGGTCTCGCGCAGGAAACCGTCGCGCGGCATGCGCGCGTTCTCGGCGCGTGAACGGTCGAGCCTCTTTTTCAGGCCATCCAGCGGCGGTCTTGCCGGGGTGCGCACGAAAGAACTCCATTCACACTTGACCCTTGCACCTAAGAGATTAGGGATCGCGGCCGGAAAAGACGAGTCATTTGTCGGGGTACGCCCGCAACCGGAGACAGGATTTGCAACGACCCGAAATACCGGCGGGGCTGCCAGCCGACATCGAACAGAAGAAGACGAAGGCACGGCTGTGGTTCGAGACGTTGCGTGAGCGCATCTGCGCCAGCTTCGAGCAGATCGAGCAGGACCTGCGGGGGCCGCAGGCCAGCTGGTCGCCCGGCCGCTTCGAAAAGACGCCGTGGCAACGCGATGCCGGCAAGGGCGGCGGCGGCATCATGTCGATGATGCACGGCCGCGTCTTCGAGAAGGTTGGCGTCCACACCTCCACCGTCCATGGCGAGTTCTCGCCCGAATTCAGGAAGCAGATGCCGGGCGCCGAAGAGGACCCGTCCTTCTGGGCAAGCGGCATTTCGCTGATCGCCCATCCGTGGAACCCCAACGTGCCGGCCGTGCATATGAACACGCGCATGGTCGTCACCTCACGCCAGTGGTTCGGCGGCGGCGCCGACCTGACACCGGTGCTCGACCGCCGCCGCAGCCAGGACGACCCCGACACGATCGCCTTCCACAGAGCGATGCAATTTGCCTGCGAGAAGAACGCGGCGATCGCCGACTACGTGAAATTCAAAGCCTGGTGCGACGAGTACTTCTACCTGCCGCACCGCGACGAGCCACGCGGTACCGGCGGTATCTTCTTCGACTGGCTGCATTCGGATGAGGACAAAGGCGGCTGGGACGCCGATTTCAACTTCGTCCAGGACGTCGGGCGATCTTTTCTCGTCGTCTACGGACATCTCGTGCGCGCCAACTTCAATGACAACTGGACCGATGGCGACCGTGACGAGCAGCTCATCCGCCGCGGCCGTTATGTCGAATTCAACTTGCTTCACGATCGCGGCACCATCTTCGGGCTGAAGACCGGCGGCAATGTCGCCTCGATCCTGTCCAGCCTGCCACCAGAAGTGAAATGGCCGTAAAATCTCGGTGAGCGCGACGTGAGCCGCAATCGGGTCCAAATCCCCGGAATTTGACGGCAAATGTGGCGCAAGGCGCGCCAGAAAATATCTTTTTCGTCTAATATACCATTGTAAAGATTGGGCTATTTGTCGCGTCGGGCCGGGAAACGCCGGCGGTTCGTTACTCCCGAGAGCCGCGACCCGACGTGACCGGACGGCCCATGATTGAATGGGGCACCTTTCCCAAGCGGTGCCCGCATTTTCCAGGAGAGCATGCCATGCGCAAGCTTATTATGACCGCAGCCGCCGCTGCCGTTCTCGCCTCTGGTACTGCCGCATTCGCTGCGGCCAAGCACACCACCGGCACGATCAAAAGCTTTGATGGAACGGCGATGAGCCTGGTTCTGGATAACGGAGCCACCTTTACGTTGCCCCAGACCTTCAAGGATCCTGGCCTGAAGGTCGGCGAAAAGGTCCGCGTCACGTGGGATATGAGCGGCAAGGATAAAATTGCCGAGGCAGTCAAGATCGTGAAGTGATGTCCTGCCCGCTGGAGCAAGACGAGGTCTTACTCCTAGGTAGCGTAAGAGGGCGGAGCAGCGATGCTCCGCCTTTTCGCAACCCGATCACCGCGTGGTCGGCTTGGACGCACGGCACTCTAAGGCAACCAAAACCATTCGATCGTGTTATGCTAACCTGGCCAGCATGTAGCCCGGATACCGGACGCGGTTTCCGGATCGCGCAATCAAAGGTGTGGAGCTTCCGTGTCAGTGCGCGGTGCTCCAAGGAGGAGATGAGGAGAAGCCGATGAAGGAATTCCATTGCGGGTCGCTCGTACCCGGCTGCGAGTGGCACACACGCGCGGAGGAGGAGGCCGAGGTCATGCGCCGTGCCGTCGAGCATCTGCGCGAGACGCATGGCGAGACGGTGATTCGCGAGACGATGATCGAGGCGATCCGCTCGCGCATCGAAAAGGTCCGCGACGCAGCGTGACGGTCAGGATTCGAGTGCCTCTGCGGCGCGCTTGAGCAGCGCGCCGCGGTTGAGCGCAAAACCGGACTCGACCCATTCCTTTTCGAGGTTCTTCAATGTTGCACCAAGCTTTGGCCCCGGTGACGCGCCAAGTGTCGTCAGATCGGCGCCCTTGAGCGGAAAAACAGGGTTCTGCCATTTTTCGGCGAAGGCAAGCAGGCGCGAGAAGCCACCGGCTTCGAGCAGTGCGTCATTGTCTTCGACCGCGCGGGCTCGAGCGGAAGCAAGCAACAGCCGCAGCCGATCGACAAAGCCTTGGCGGTCGCCAAAATAAAGCCCTTTCGCCAACTCTCCTTCGGTCGTTTTCGGATCGACGGCAGCCGTGATCGCCCAATTCCGCAGACGGCTTGCCTCGTTCACGGAAAGCCTCAATCTCTCGGCAAGCGTTTTCATGCGCGCGGCATCCGGCGGCACGACGGCTTCCAGCCTGAGCAGCGGGTCCGGCGCCCAGGCCAGGTCCTTCTCGGTCTTCGTCAGCCCGTGAATGGCATCGATGCCCCATTTCTCGCTTTCCGGCAAAACGGCGGTCAGAACGCCGGCTTGGCGCATCCACAGCAGCGCCCGCGACGGATCCGGCGCCGACAGCAATTTCTTCAATTCCCACCAGACGCGCTCGACCGAGAGCTGGTCGAGCCCCTGCTTCAGCCGGGCGCAAGCCTTTAACCCTTCGGCATCCGGCCTGCCGTCGCCATACCAGGCGAAGAAACGGAAGAAACGCAGGATGCGCAGATAATCCTCGCGGATACGCGCTTCCGGATCGCCGATGAAGCGCAGCCGCCGCGCCTCGATATCGGCGATACCGCCGACCAGATCGACGACCGTTCCATCGGCTTCCGCATAGAGTGCATTGATGGTGAAATCGCGCCGCTCAGCGTCGGCTTTCCAGTCGCGGCCGAACGACACTTTGGCGCGCCGGCCGTCGGTTTCGACATCGGCACGCAGCGTGGTGACCTCGTAGGCCTTGCCCTGGGCGACCGCGGTGACCGTGCCATGCTTGATGCCGGTCGGCACCGTCTTGAAGCCCGCCGCCTCGGCACGCCGGATGGTTTCCTCGGGCACTGTCGTGGTGGCGATGTCGATGTCGGCGACCGGCTGGCCGATGAGCGCGTTGCGCACCGCACCGCCGGCGACACGCGCCTCCTCGCCGCCGTCGGTGAGCGCGGCGAGCAGGCGCTGCAAGTGGCTTTCGCCGAGCCAGCCGGCCTTGCCAGCAATCGACACAGGATTGCTCACGAATAGAGCCTTTCATAGAGCGTTCGGATGATGCCCGCAGTGACGCCCCAGATGCGCTGGCCGCCATAGGGCATCTCGTAAAAGAACCATTCGAGGTCGTTCCACATGCGACTGTCTCTGGTGTGGTTGGCGGGGTCCATCAGAAAACCCAGCGGCACCTCGAAGACAGCATCGACTTCGTCGGAATTCAGCGTCAGGCTGAAACCGGGCCGCACAATCCCGAGCACCGGGGCGATGCGATAGCCGCTGCCGGAAACGTAGTCCGGCAGACGGCCGATGATCTCGATGTAATCCCTATCGAGACCTATCTCCTCGAATGTCTCGCGCAACGCCGCCGCTTCCGGGCTCGCATCGGTTGGATCGACGGTGCCACCGGGGAAAGCAACCTGCCCCGAATGGTTGCGCAGCTTCTCCGCCCGCCTGGTCAAAAGGACCGTGGCTTCATGGCCATGGTCGACCACCGGGATCAGAACGGCGGCATCGCGCAGCGCCTTGGCCAGCTTCAGCCTGGGATGGCCCGGATTGAAGCGGTGGTCGCCAAAATCGTCGCCGGCATGCGCCAGCGGCTGCGCCGCGACGCGCTGGCGAAACTCGGCAGCGGAAAACGCCAACTGCGTCACCTGATCCATCATAGGCGGTCCATCATGCGCTCAGCCGTTTCAGTTTCTCAGCCGGCATGATTGGATAGACCTCGCCTTTGGAACGGACGGCAAACATCGTCTTGCCACTGATGTCGATCTCTTCGCCGTGCTCGACCAGCTCGTACATCACCGGCCGTGCCACCAGCGCCTCCAGCCGCCCGCGCACCAGCACATAGGGCTTCAGGCCACCTGTCTCGTCCTCATCGACGAAGCGCAGCGGGTGTCCCACCCCAGCCTCGACCACGTCGCCGACATTGGTGCGAAAGGTGATGATTTGTCCGTCGCCCGCGCCAGACACGTCCATCTCGACGGCAATGAAGGGCGCATCGGCGACGCGGATGCCAACCTTTTCCACCGGCGTCACCAGGTAGGTCCTGCCGTCCTCGTCCTTACGCAGCACCGAGGAAAAAAGCTGCACCAGCGGCATCCGGCCGATCGGCGTTCCCAGATAGAACCAGGTGCCGTCCTGCTTGATTTCCATGTCGAGATCGCCGCAAAACGCCGGATTCCAGCGTTCCACCGGCGCCGGCCCCTTGCCGGCGCGCGTCGCGCGCGAGACCAGCGCTTGCAGCCCGCGCGCCTCGGTCGCGGCCGTCAGGCTCTCTTCACGATTGTCTGCGGCTTCCGTCATGGTCACGAAATAGTCACTGTTGTTCCGCTTGTCAGCCTAAGTCTGTGATTTAAATTCAAAGACAGGCGCCCTGCGAGGCCGAATCGCGGCATTCTGCGGCACCCACTGTGCCAAGCGGTATTTCCAACCAGAAGGATCGATGCTGCATGAGCGTGATGATCAAGGAAAGCCCGATCAGCGAAAAGGACATGGTGGCGCAGGCCGAGAAAGCGCTGGCCGACATTTCGAGGGTTCGCAACGGCGTCGGCCGGGTCATCTTCGGCCAGGAAAGCGTCGTCGAGCGCACGCTCGTCGCATTGCTGGCCGGCGGCCATGCACTGCTGGTCGGCGTGCCCGGCCTAGCCAAGACCAAGCTGGTCGAAACGCTGGGCATCGTGCTCGGCCTCGATTCACGCCGTATCCAGTTCACGCCCGACCTGATGCCGTCCGACATTCTCGGCTCAGAGGTGATGGAGCAGGATGAATTCGGCAAGCGTTCGTTCCGCTTCATTTCCGGGCCGATCTTCGCGCAACTGCTGATGGCCGACGAGATCAACCGCGCCTCACCGCGTACCCAGTCGGCGCTGCTGCAGTCGATGCAGGAATACCACGTCACCATTGCCGGCGTGCGCCACGACTTGCCGTCACCGTTCCATGTTCTGGCGACACAGAACCCGCTGGAGCAGGAAGGCACCTATCCGCTGCCCGAGGCACAGCTCGACCGCTTCCTGATGCAGGTCGACATCCTCTACCCCGAGATCGAGGCGGAGCGCCGCATCCTGCTGGAAACCACCGGTATCGAGGATGCCAAGGCTGAAAACGTGCTGCAGCCGGCGCGGCTGAAGGACATCCAGACGCTCATCCGCCGCATGCCGGTGCCGGAAAGCGTCGTCGAGGCGATCCTCAAGCTGGTGCGCTCTGCGCGTCCCGGCCAGGGCAACGCCGATACCGACAAGCACGTCGCCTGGGGCCCAGGCCCGCGCGCCAGTCAGGCGCTGACGCTGTGCACCCGCGCCCGCGCCCTCTATGACGGCCGGCTGGCGCCGTCGGTCGACGACGTCCGCGCACTGGCCGAGCCGGTGCTGCAGCACCGCATGGCGCTGACCTTCGCCGCCCGCGCCGAGGGCACCACGGTTCGCGACGTCGTGGCGAAGCTCGCGAAAGGGATTTGATGGCGCGCATCGGTGAAGCGCAGGTACCGGCAGCGACGCGCGATGCGCTCGCCAGAGGCCGGTTGCGGGCTTCTCTGGTGCCGGACCTGCTGGTCGAGGCGCGCCGCATCGTCAACACGGTAATTGCCGGCTGGCATGGCCGCCGCAAGCGCGGCATCGGCGAGAACTTCTGGCAGTTCCGGCCCTATGTCGAAGGCGATTCCTCGCGCATTGACTGGCGCCGTTCCGCCCGCGACGACCACACCTATGTCCGCGACCGTGAATGGGAGGCCGCCCACACGGTGTGGCTGTGGGCCGACCCCTCGCCTTCCATGCTCTACAAATCGACCGGAGCCAGCGTTTCCAAGGAATCGCGCGCCCTTGTGCTGACGCTGGCCATGGCCGAGCTTTTGTCGCGCAGCGGCGAGCGCATTGCCTGGCCCGGCCTGACCGACCCGTTCACCGCCCGCAATGGCGCCGAGCGCATCGCGGCGCAACTGATGCACGCCGGCGACCTGCCGGCAAAGCCCGACCTGTCCGGCATTCGTCGCTTCTGCGACATCGTCCTCGTCAGCGATTTCCTCGACCCGGTCGAGGACACCATGGCCTGGCTGGACGTGCTCGCCCGCCACGGCGTGCGCGCACACCTGATCGAGGTCGCCGATCCGGCCGAGGAAAGCTTCCCCTATGCCGGGCGCACCGAATTCACCGATCCTGAGACCGGCGACAAGCTGACCGCCGGCCGTGCCGAAATGCTGGGCGAGGGCTATCGCCTGCTTTATGCCGCCCGCCGCCAGGAACTGGCCGCCTGGTGCAAACGGCTTGGCTGGAGCTTTACCGTCAATCATACCGATCGCCTTGCCTCCGAGGCGCTGGTGCGCATCCATATGGCGATGACCGCCGAGGGCAGCTTTGCCGGGAGGGCCCGCGCATGAGTTGGCTGCCGCTCTCCTTCGGGGCGCCGATGGTGCTGTGGGGCCTGCTGGCGCTGCCGGTGATCTGGTGGCTTCTGCGGCTGACCCCGCCCAGGCCGCAAACCGAGGTGTTTCCGCCGCTCAGGATTCTCGCCCGCGTGTTGAGGCGCGAAGAAACGCCGCAGCAGAGCCCTTGGTGGCTGACGCTGCTCAGGCTGCTAATGGCCGCGCTTGTCGTGGCAGCACTTGCCGAACCCGTCTTCAACCCGCGCGAAAAGCTGCCGGCCGAGGGCGCCGCCCTGGCGCTGGTGATCGACAATGACTGGGCAAGTGCCGCCGACTGGGGCAAGCGGGTCGCCACCGCCGAGCGGCTGATCGCCGATGCCAATTCGAACGGCGTGCCGGTGCTCATCGCTTTTACCGCCGAGAAGCCGAATGCCGAGATCGGTCCCTTCGATGCCGCTGCCGCGCTCGACCGGCTGCGCGCGGCAAAGCCGCGGCCGATCCCGACCGACCGCCCCGCCGTCTACGCCCGCGTCGCATCAGCCCTGAACTCGCTGCCGGGCGCCAGCGTCGCAGTGCTCGCCGATGGCTTGGCGGCGCAAGGCGACGAAGCCGCCTTTGACACGTTGTTGTCAAAGAACGCGGCACGTGTTGTCTGGGCCGTTTCCGACCGGCTGTCGCTGACCGGCCTGACCGGCGCCGACAACCAGGTCGACGGCTTCGCACTGACCGCCATTCGCGCACCGGGCGACCCAGCACCTGCACAGGTGACGGCCGGCGCGTTCGACGACAAGGGCCGCCGCATTGCCGACGCGACGCTTACCTTTGCCCCGGGCGGAACCACCGCAACCGGCACGATGGCGGTGCCGTTCGAACTGCGCAACGACTTCGCCTACATCGCGCTCGATGGCGAGCGCCAGGCCGGTGCCGTCCGCGTGCTCGATGAGAGCTCAAAACGCCGCCGCGTCGGGTTGCTGTCGCAGTCCGAGGCCGATCAGGCGCAACCGCTGCTGTCGCCGCTCTACTACATCCGCCGCGCCCTGCAGCCCTTCGCCGATCTCGTCGAGCCGTCGAGCGTCGATCTCGCCGACGCCATTCCGCAACTGCTCGACCAGAAACCGGCGATGATCGTCATGGCGGATGTCGGCACCATTCCGGAACAGGCGCGGCAGAGGCTGGTCGACTGGGTCGACAAGGGCGGCACACTGGTGCGTTTTGCCGGTTCGCGGCTGGCCGCTGCCGGCAATGACGACGATCTGCTGCCGGTCCGGCTGCGCACCGGCGAGCGATCGCTTGGCGGCGCGCTGTCATGGACGGCGCCGCAGCCGGTCACCGAATTCCCGAAAACCGGTCCCTTCGCCGACCTCGCGCCGCCAACCGAGGTCACCGTTACTAGGCAGGTGCTGGCCGAGCCGACGCCCGACATTGTCGAGCGCACCTGGGCCACGCTTGCCGACGGCACGCCGCTGGTGACCGGGATGAAGAAGGACAAGGGCACCCTCGTACTGTTCCACGTCACCCCCGAGGCGACGTGGTCCAATCTGCCGATCTCCGGCAGCTTCGTCGAGATGCTGCGGCGCATCGTGCAATTGTCGCGCAACCAGGGCTCGGCGGTCGCCAATGCCGAGGCAGCCGCCACGTCGCTGGCACCCTATCGCATGATCGCCGCCGACGGCACGCTGGTGCCGCCGACGCCGGATGCCAGGCCTCTGGTGCCCGGCGCCGGCCCGCTGCCGGTGACGCTGGAAAACCCGCCCGGCCTCTACGGCTCGGAGACGGGAGTGTTCGCTCACAATCTGCTCGGTGGCGACAGCGCATTCACGCCGCTGGCCCGGCCTGAAATCACGGTGCCGGTCACCACTATCCAGTATGCCTTCGACGAGCAGCGCAACCTCAAAGGTCCGCTTGTCACGGCCGCCCTGGTGCTGATGGTGCTCGACACGCTTGCCGTATTCTGGATGGGCGGCCTGTTGTCGCGCCGGCCGCGCCGTGCCGGCGCTGCGGCGACGGCAGCCGTCCTGCTGATTGCGCTCTGCGCCTTGATTGGCCACGCGGACGTCGCGCGTGCCGACGACGCCAAACCGGGAGATACAGAGGCGATCGGGGACATTTCAAAGACCCGGATCGCCTACGTGCTGACCGGCGAACCGGGTGTCGATTCGATCAGCCGCGCCGGGCTCGAAGGGCTGACCCGCTTTCTTATCGAAAAAACCGCGCTCGAACCCGGAGCACCCGCCGGCGTCGACATCTCGAAGGACGAACTGTCCTTCTACCCGCTGATCTACTGGCCGATCGATCCCTCGGCCCCGATGCCGAGCGAGGCCGCCATCGCCCGCATCGACGCCTATATG
Organism: Mesorhizobium sp. M0410; assembly: GCF_040321435.1. Classification (NCBI taxonomy): domain Bacteria; kingdom Pseudomonadati; phylum Pseudomonadota; class Alphaproteobacteria; order Hyphomicrobiales; family Phyllobacteriaceae; genus Mesorhizobium; species Mesorhizobium sp. M0410. The sequence continues at coordinate 2,689 of NZ_JAMYRN010000009.1, read as the reverse complement.
CAGCAGGGCGGAACGGTCTTGTTCGACACCCGTGACCAGTTCGCCAATGGCATTGGTGCGGATTCGACCAGCCCGGCTACGGAGCGGCTGCGCGACATCCTCGGCAACCTCAACGTGCCACCGCTGGAACCGGTGCCGTCGGACCACGTGCTGACCAAATCCTTCTACATTCTTCCGGAGTTTCCTGGCCGTTTTGCCGGCAGCCCGCTTTGGGTCGAGGCATCGCTCGAAGCCAGCAACACCGAGAACCGCCCGGTGCGCACCGGCGACGGCGTTTCGCCAATCATGATCACCGCGAATGATTTCGCCGGCGCCTGGGCGGTCGACGAGAATGGCGACCCGCTATTGCCGACGGTGCCTTCGGATCCGATGCAGCGCATCTATGCGCTGCGCGCCGGCGTCAACATCATGATGTACATGCTGACCGGCAACTACAAGTCCGATCAGGTGCACGTCCCGGTGCTGCTCGAACGGCTGGGGCAGTAGACTATGAACTGGTCGCTCTCCTTCGAACCGCTCATCACCTGGCCGCTGCTCGCAGTGGTCCTGGTGCCGCTGCTGCTGCTGGCGCTGGCCGGCCTTTGGTTTCGCCAGCGCGGTGCGATTTTCCGCCTGGCAGCCCTGATTGCCCTGGCTGCGGCGCTGCTCAATCCGGTGTTCCTCGACGAAGAGCGCGAGCCGCTGAAAAGCATCGTCGCCGTCGTCGTCGACCGCAGCCAGAGCCAGGATATCGGCGACCGCACCAAGCAGACCGACGCGGCGTTAGCCGGGCTTCAGCAGCGTCTCGGCCGCTTCAAGCAGTTCGACGTCCGTGTCGTCGAAGCCGGCAAGTCCGAAGCCGCCGACGAGCGCACCGAGACGCGGTTGTTTTCCTCGCTCGAAAATGCTTTCCGCGACGTGCCGCCATCGCGCATCGGCGGCGCCATCATGATCACCGATGGCGAGGTGCATGACGCGCCGTCCGGCACACCCGACTTCAATGCCCCGCTGCATGCGCTGATTACCGGCAACGAGCATGAAAAGGACCGTCGCATTCGCTTCGAGAATGCGCCGCGCTTCGGCCTCGTCGGCAAGCCGCTCGACATGACCTATCGCGTCATCGCCACCAACAACGACACCGGCCCGGTCGATGTCCGCGTATCGGTCAATGGCGAGCAGGTATCGGTCGAGCACGCCAACATCGGCCAGGCGATGCCGCTGCAGGTGACCATTCCCAGCGCCGGGCGCAACATTGTCGAACTCGCCATCAACCACGAGCCGGGCGAACTCACCGACACCAACAACCGCGCCATCGCGCTGATCGACGGTATTCGCGAAAATCTGCGGGTACTGCTCGTTTCCGGTGAACCGCATGCGGGCGAGCGCACCTGGCGCAATTTGCTGAAATCCGACGCTTCGGTGGACCTCGTGCACTTCACCATCCTGCGCCCGCCGGAAAAGCAGGACGGCACGCCGATCAACGAATTGTCGCTGATCGCCTTCCCGACGCGCGAGCTGTTTGTTGAGAAGATCAAGGATTTCGACCTGATCATCTTCGACCGCTATCAGCACCGCGACGTACTGCCGATCCTCTATTACGACTATATCTCCGAATATGTCGAAAAGGGCGGCGCGCTGCTGATCGCGGCAGGCCCCGAATATGCCGGCGAAAGCTCGATCGCCCGCACGCCGCTGATATCGGCGCTGCCGGCAATGCCGACCGGCGAGGTCATCGACAAGGCCTTCTATCCGCGCCTCACCGATACCGGCCAGCGTCATCCGGTAACGCGCGGGCTCGACGGCTCCGCGACCGAGCCGCCGCACTGGAGCCGCTGGTTCCGCACCATCGGGGTCGAGAACCCCGAGGGCGAGGTGGTGATGAAGGGCGCCGACAACCGGCCGCTGCTGCTGCTCGATCGCAAGGGCGAAGGCCGCGTCGGCATGCTTCTGTCCGACCAGGGCTGGCTGTGGGCGCGCGGCTTCGAGGGCGGTGGCCCCCACGTCCAGCTCTACCGGCGCATCGCCCACTGGCTGATGAAGGAGCCCGAACTCGAGGAAGAGCGGCTGACCGCCGACGGCCGCGGCATGGTGCTGGAAATCCGCCGCCAGACAATGAGCGACGACCCCGGCCCGGCGCAAGTCATCACGCCATCCGGCAAGGCACTGATCGTCAGGCTCGAGAAATCCGAACCAGGTGTCTTCCTCGGCAGCGTCGAGACCAGCGAAATCGGTCTCTACCAGGTCGGCAATGGCGACCTGACGGCATTGGCCCATGTCGGGCCGGTCAACGCCCCGGAATTCACCGATGTGGTCTCCACCGAGAACCGGCTGAAACCACCGGCTGAGGCAACCGGCGGCAGCGTTCGCCGGCTGGCGCCGGCCTCGGCACTTGGCAATCTCACCAGCATGGTCACGCTGCCCTCGATCGTTCCAGTCCGCTCCTCGGGAGCGGCTTCCGGCAATGACTGGATCGGCCTGCGCACCACCGACGACAGCGTGCTCAAGGCCGTCTCGCGCGTGCCGCTGTTCGGTGGCTTCCTCGGACTCGGCCTGCTGCTTTTGGCGATGGGCTCTATGTGGTACCGCGAAGGGCGGTAGCGGCACCGTCCTTCCTTCTCCCCTTGTGGGCCTGTTGCGCAGTAACCGGGGATGTTTGGATGGGGCGGGATCGCAGGGATTTCGCTCGTCTTTGTGAGCTCCGCCCCCTTGT